>JAISPJ010000020.1 GCA_031274995.1 Azoarcus sp. | reverse complement strand
CCGTCACTACGACCCGCTCTACGCCCGCTCGCAGCGCAAAAACTTCCGCCAACTGGCCAACGCGCGGCAGTTGGAAACAGACGACCTGTCGGAAGAAGCGTTCAGGAGATTGGCGGCGGAAGCGGTTGCCTGAACCGGCCTCCCGGGCACGGCTGAAAAATCACGCGCCGAGGTTCTGGAATTTCCAGGCGTTCCCGCACATCTCCAAAAGATCGCGCCGCGCCTGCAATAGCGCAGACAGACAACGCGCCAAGTTGCACATCGAAGAAATGTTGCGCGACCTGCCAGTTGCCGATCCGCTCAGGCCCAATCCTGTACCGGGAACACTGGAACGGTTACGGCTTGCGTTGCGGCCGTGATGTTTTACTCCAGATAAATTCCTGTGCCGTGAGTTCAGGGCATCCATTCCCACATGGGGTTTCACGCCGGAATCCCAGTATTTTGCGACACTGCGACGAACTTGTAGTCGAAGGAATTCTTGGCGGAGCAATTACAATTGCTCACCTTGCTTCTATCCTGCATGGTATCATTCTTATATTAATGTGATACCTAGAGAGTCCGTCATGGAACAATCATCACGTGCCGGTCGTCCGTCCAGTGGCAAGGCATCCGCCTTTGTATGCGTTCGCGTGGACGCGCCACTTCGAGAACGTGTCAGAACGGTAGCTGAACGCAAAAGACGCTCGGCGAATTCGATCATGAAAGAAGCGATCGAAAAATTCATTGATGTCGAAGAACGCCGTGCTGCCTTTCAGCGCGAGGTTTTGGAATCCATGCGTGATTATGAGGAAACGGGTTTGCACCTCACGCTCGATGAGGTCAAGGCATGGATGGATAAATGCAAGGAAGCCGGGGAAATCGTGGATATGCCGGCATGCCACGTTTGAGGGTGCGTTTAACCCGGAAAGCCAGCGCCGACCTCTTGCGGCTTGCCAAGTTTCTCGTCGACCGAGGCGCGATGGCTGCTGCTGAGAAAGCGCTTGCTGCCATCAGGAAATCATTTGATGAGATTGCAGAGAGTCCGCAAGCATCACGCCAAGCGGATGATTTTGACGATCCAGACATCCGGCATTGCCGCGTGAAATTCGGCAGGTATGGATACGTGGTTTTGTACCGGATTTATCCCGAAGAGTCAGTTGTTTTGTCCATTAAAGCAGGGCTTGAAATTGATTTTGGTGATGTTGACTTGAATGCCTAACTCCAAAATGGCGGTTGGCGGCACGGCTTTCCGTGCACGCCAAAACATGCAAATATGCTAATGTGCAATATGACTTCATGGACGCGACAACCAACCGCATGAACCAGGACGAACTCAAAAAGGCGGCCGCCTTTGCGGCAGTGGAAGAAATCAGGACACTCGCGCCGGGAGCCGTCATCGGAGTCGGTACTGGCTCCACCGTCAATCATTTCATCGACGCTCTGGCGGGCAGCGGCGTCATTATCCGGGGAGCGGTACCCAGTTCGGAAGCCAGTGCGCGGCGGCTGGCGGCGCACGGCATCCTGCTTGTGGGCCTCGATGAAATCGGAGCCGGGCCAATCCCTGCCTACGTCGACGGCGCGGACGAAATCGACCCCGGTTTCAACATGATAAAGGGCGGGGGCGGCGCGCTGACGCGCGAAAAAATTGTCGCTGCCGTGGCGCGGCGTTTTATCTGCATTTGCGACGCCAGCAAAAAAGTAGCCACCCTCGGGCGTTTTCCCCTGCCTGTCGAAATCATCCCGATGGCGCACACGCAGGTCAGGCACGAAATTGCCCGTCTCACCGGCGGCAGCTCCCGCTGGCGCGAAGGCTTCGTCACTGACAACGCCAATCACATCCTCGATGTTTCCGGCCTCACCATCAACGACCCGCGTACCCTCGAATCCGACCTGAACCAGATCGCCGGGGTCGTCACCAACGGCCTTTTTGCCCGTCGCGGCGCAGACGTGCTGCTGCTGGCCACCGCGTCAGGCGTCGAGCGCAGCGAACGGCCGGGTTAAAACCTGCGGACAGCTATAATCCGAAATCTTCTTAGATCTAAACCGCTCTAGCAATGATAAAGTGAATGCCTCAGACAACCGGCCAACCCGCCACGGGGGAAGCGCATGATTTTGAAAACCCGTCCAGACATAGGCGGCCAGTTGGCCTCGATTGAAGTCTGTGCGGGCGCAGGCGGGCAGGCGCTTGGGCTGGAAGGCGCAGGGTTTGAGCATGTCCGACTGGTGGAGATTGAACCGCCCGCCTGTCAGACCTTGCGATTTAACCGTCCTCACTGGCAAGTGATCGAAGGCGACTTACGGCATTTTTCAGCCGAGAACTACAAGCACATCGACCTTGTGGCGGGCGGCGTCCCCTGCCCGCCGTTTTCCAAAGCAGGAAAGCAACTCGGAAAGCAGGACGAGCGCGACCTTTTCCCCGAAGCCATCCGCATCGTCGACGAATGCCGACCCCAAGCCGTCATGCTTGAAAACGTGCGGGGGTTACTGGATTCCGTCTTTGACGAGTACCGCGCAAAAATCATCCGCGACTTGAAAAAGTTGGGATACGTGGCTGAATGGCGCTTGCTCAACGCCAGCGACTACGGCGTTTCACAGCTTCGACCACGGGTAATTTTCGTGGCGATGCGAAAAGATCTTGCGGGCGAATTCAACTGGCCCGAGCCTCACCCACACAACCCCGCCACCGTGGGGGAATTGCTGTTTGACCTCATGGTCGAGAACGGCTGGCGAGGGGCAGAAACGTGGCGGGAACGCGCCTGCGATATTGCCCCGACGCTGGTCGGCGGAAGCAAGAAGCACGGCGGCCCCGACCTTGGCCCTACCCGTGCCAAACGGGCATGGGAAAGCCTCGGGGTCGACGGTAAGGGCTTGGCCGACGCCGCTCCCGTTCATGACTTCCTCGGCCTTCCACGGCTTACCGTTCGCATGACGGCACGGCTTCAAGGCTTCCCCGACGATTGGCAGTTCAGCGGCAGGAAAACGGCTGCATACCGCCAAATCGGCAATGCCTTCCCGCCCCCCGTGGCGACCGCCGTAGGCACTTGCATCAGGGACGCCATTTACGCCGCCTCAAAGCGGAAGCTGAAAAGGGCTTAACGATGGCAAGAAACAGCAACGGATCGCGGGTAAAACTACGGGCGCACTTCCTAGCCAACATTGGCAGGGTGATGGATTCCGACGAACTGCGAGATGTGGCTGGCGGAATCACGGAATGGGCAAGGCGCGTCCGAGAGTTGCGGAACGAGGAAGGCTATCAAATCCTGACGCACAACGACCGCAGTAACTTGAAGCCCGGTGAGTATTTGCTCGAAACGCTCAAACCGCAACCCGCCTTTGAACGCGCCATTTCCAAGGAAACTCGGGCGTTTGTCCTTGACCGAAACGGGTTCACTTGCCAAATGTGCGGAGCCGTCGCGGGCGAACCTCACCCCTACGACCCGACCCGCAAGACACGCCTTCACCTTGGGCACATCATCGATAAAAGTCTGGGCGGTACCGATGACGCCGCCAACCTTCGCGCCATTTGTTCGGTTTGCAACGAGGGAGCCAGCAACGCCACGTTGACCCGCCCCGATTTACAAAAACTCTTGGTCCAAGTCAGGCGAGCCACCGCACTCGATCAGGTCAGCGTCATGGAATGGCTGATGAAGAAATTTCCAAAGCAAGCAAAAGACGGTTTAGAAAAAACCTAAAAACCCGTTTCCCCCTACCCCCTTTAAAGATGTAGAAAGACCCCCCGTTTTGCCAAGCAAAACGACGTTGAAACCTAGTATTCATGCGGGTTTGCGGGGTTTTCGCGTCTTTTTGCAATGTTACGCGATCCCGTAATTTTGATTACGTGATTAGACCATAATCCAATAAAATGCTGTCACCACCTCAAGGAAATGATATGGAAAATACATCTGCCATCATCGCCTCAATTTTGTTTGCTTCACCTGTTTTTGCGGCAACAGACAAGATAATAAAAACCAATTCTGTTGAAGATATAAAAACCTGCGGGCAGGAGTATTTCGGAGGATAAGCATTGAGTCTCCCCGCCATTCCTCAATCTGTCGCCCGCCCGGATTTCCGGCAGGACATACAGGGGCTACGGGCCGTTGCCGTATTGGCCGTGATGCTGTTTCACGCAAATAGTGCGTGGTTGCCTGCCGGATTCATCGGCGTGGATGTGTTTTTCGTCATTTCCGGGTTTGTAGTATCCAGGCTCATTCTGGACCGCCAGTTTGACTGGAGGGGGTTCTACCTGGGGCGGATCAGGAGAATAGTTCCTGCCTATCTGTTCATGCTGCTCGTTGTCGCATTGATTGCGATCTTTCTGCTGATTCCACAGGATTTTAAATTTTTCAGAGATAGTCTGAAAAGCGCCACGGTTTTCACCAGCAATCATTATTTTTCAGGTTTCGGCGACTACTTTGCGCCCAGTTCGCACGAGTTGCCGCTGCTGCATACTTGGTCACTGGCCATCGAGATGCAGTTCTACCTCGTGCTGCCTTTGCTGCTCGTGTGGCTACCTCATTCTGTGCCCAGAGTTGCGCTGCCCTTGTTCATCGCAGTCGTTATTGCCTGGTCTGCATGCAAGGCCAATCAGCCTACACCCATGTATTTCTCCTTCCTGGCGCGCTCGGCGGAGTTTGGATTCGGTGTCTGGCTGGCGATCATATCGCCTGTTTTGCGATTGTCCGGGGTAAAGGCCGAGCTTGCCAGCGTAGTTGGCGTGGTCTTGCTTTTGCTGGGGTTCTTCATCATTCCCGAAGCTGCTTTCCCTGGCGTTTGGGTGCTGCTGCCGTGCCTGGGGGCTTTCCTCATGATTGCCGCATGCGATACCCGCCTGAGCCGGGTACTCTCCAACCGCACCATGGTGAATATCGGGACCATCTCTTATTCGCTATATCTGTGGCACTGGCCGGTTCTGGCCTTCATGCGTTATTACACCCAGCAATACGAGTTGAGTCCTCCCTGGCTGGCTGCGTATGTCGCAGTTGCTTTCGCCTTTGCGGCTTTTTCCTACCGCTATGTTGAGACCACTTTTAGAAAACCGATTAATCTCGTAGTCATGCGGGGGGGGGCATTGTTCACACTGGGGCTTCTTGCGGTTTTTCTGACGCAAGGGAAAGCCTTGAATGGCTCGCTGGCTGGTGCTCTGCCGGTAGAGCTAACCCGCTATGCGGACGATGCAAAAATCTGTCACGGCAAGGTAATTGCCGGGTGCATCAGGGGAGACCTGACCCGGCAACCCGTCGCCCTGGTGATTGGAGACTCCCATGCTGCGCAATTGAATCTGGCGTTTGACGAAATTGGTACCCGTCATGGTCTGGCGTTCCAGGTGGTCACAGCAAGCAGTTGTATACCGATAGAAGGGTTTGACGTTGGGCGTTTGCCTGACTGGGCGCAAAAACCCTGTATGGATCAAATTGCCTATATGAAACCACTGATCGCATCGGCAAATACCGTAGTACTGGCGGGCATGTGGCAACAGCAGACCCAAAGCACAGCCTTCATGCAGGCGCTGGAACGCTTCCTGGAAGATATGCAAAAGCGCGGTATAAGGCTGATCGTGCTGGGGCAAGTGCCAATGCTGGATTTCAACGCGATAAGGATGCACCGTTTCTCTGAACTTGGATTGCCCCTCACGAAGCCGCGTGCAGTGTTAACAGACGAAAGCAATGGCTTGGTCAGCAACTTGGTAAAGAAATACAGAAATGCGGTGTTTGTC
>JAISPJ010000087.1 GCA_031274995.1 Azoarcus sp. | reverse complement strand
CCTCTTCCGGGGGACGGGGTTGCTCAGAAAAGCCCCTGACGCAACGCGCAGAGGACATCAACAGGTTGCTATGTGGTGTGTGTGTGTGTGTGTGTGTGTGTGTGTGTGTGTGTGTGTGTGTAGCAAAAACCGGGCCAGACCGGCGGGCGACGGTCCGTGCGATCCCCTGCCGAGCGGAAGCAACTCCCATCGCCGCGTCCATTTTGTCCGTGCCTTTGTCTTAACCATTTGTGATATGACGGCTACCCTACAAAAAACGCAAAGGCATGTCAATACACCCATAGTGGCCAACTCATCGAAGCTTCCACCGAACAGTGGGCGTAACTAAGCCTGCCACTTGACTCAGCCGTGCCAAGAAGTACGCCATAACACATGCCCTGCTTGACAGGTAAGAAAATATCCTTACCATTCAAACGTCGAACACGCACCGAGCGCAATCCCCGATCTTCTGACCGGGATGATTCAAATTTGAGAAAATGCTGGATCGAGGCAGCCCGCCCGACAACTGGGCGGCACTCGTCGCGGCAAGCCGGTCAGGATTTGGTGGTCGCATGAGGTATAAGGCGACGTCGCAGAATCCATCAGCCGCTACTCCCTCCGTCACGCCTTCGGCGTGCCACCTCCCTCGGGAGGGAGGCTTTATTCATGCGGCGCGAGGCGCCGGATACTCTATAGCCTTCCTCTTGAGGAAGGTGTCGCCCGCGCGTAGCGCGGGTGACGGAAGGAGTAGTTCAGACATGTACATGGCGCACAGGCTCTACGGACAAGCGCATGCCGACCGACTTTAGTACCGCCAGCAAAGTTTTCAGCGTTGGGTTACCCTTTGGAGACAGTGCGCGGTAAAGCGACTCGCGGCTGATACCGGCTTCGGTGGCCACGGCACCTAGCCCGCCATAGGCTTCTGCGACTGTACGTAAAGCCACAAGACCTGCTGCCCGATCCTCGGGGTTGTCAAGCGACTCCATCGCCGCTTTCAGATATTCACTCGCAAGTTCATGGTCGGCGCGTAATTCAGCGACTTCTGCCTCGTGGTGCGACACTGCATTTTTGAACCTACCCATCACCGCCTCCGTTTCCATTCTGACCAGTACTCCCTGGCACGTTTGATGTCTGCTGCCTGATTACCTTTGTCGCCACCACACAGCAAAAGTACAACCGCCTTTCCATACCGGACACAGTACACACGGTATCCAGCACCAACATGGATACGTAACTCAATAACACCTTCTCCAACCGGTTCACTGTCGCCGAAGTTGCCCGCCTGTACCTGGCGAAGCCGCACCCGGACGCGCGCCTGAGCAACCTTGTCGCGCAGCCCGTTGAGCCATTCCGTGAATGGCACCTGCCCGTTTTCGCGCTGATACCGGAGAAGTTCTATCATGGGCGTAATTGTAGCTTAAAAGCTACTCGACAGCCATCCAGAAAACGCTGGATTTATGGACGCTCTTCACACTGAATATCGATTCGCAAGAGCGTTGCACACAACGTCCCGACGACCGGGATTCAAGGAGCTCAAGGGATAATCAATGGGGGCTTTCGCCCCCATTTCCATTTTGCTTCTACGGGAAAAACCCGACTCACCCCTGACGGCGGCGCTTCGCTACCGCGCCCACGAGGCCAAGCCCTGCCAGCAGCATGGCCCAGGTTTCGGGTTCGGGGATGGCGGGGAGATTATAGGCAAGGGTCATGCCTGTAATTTCTCGAAAGCCGGTATACCAAGTCAGATCAAAAGAAATATAAGTTGGACCAGAAACGTCTCCGGGATAATACATGAGTTGCTCTTCGGAATAACCGAAACTTATTCCAACCCCCATTCCGCCATCAGCGAGCATTTGAGCCAGTGACACGCCTTCGCTTTCCCCTGCGTAATATACAAATGAGTTCTCGAAGTCGAAAATCCCAACGCCAGAAGTCGGTAGCAGATCAAGTTGCATTTTTGATTTTATTTTTTCTTCAACATCAAAAGGATTGAAATCATATACCCAACCAGATACCTCATCCGCGTAATAATGTTCATAGTTGTGGTTGAGACCCTCCATATCGACAGTATAAGAATAGGACTCATAATACTCACCAGAACTGTAAACATAATACATATTATAACTCTCTGTTCCATCATAATCATAACTTATTCCAGCACCGAAAGATGTATCTATAAAGTTATCCCGATACCTATAAGAGAGTGTTCCATCTCTAAAAAAAGTTTCAGAAGAATAATACAAGGATTCTCTTCGGTAAAAGTCACTGTCACGAGAATTGAAAAAAGAAACAATGTATGGGTTACTTTCAGATAAAAATACCCGCAACTGTGCGAGTCCTCCATAACCATTCTCATCCAAATGAGCGTTACTACCACCAATCGAAATCGAACACCACCACCAACAAAGAGTTTGTCCCAATTGTGCAAAGTACGGTTGTCTTCCGTAATAATCAATAGTAAAACTATTGTCGAGTCTTCTATCTTGAAATATAAAATTTTCTACTATGGCATTACTATAGTGATCTGTTCCCACCCAAACAGCCTCCGCACTACTCGTATAAGCCGCCGCCGGAGCACTACCCAAGAGAACGCCAAAGGAAAGCGCAACACCGGCAGCAGCCAGCAGCGGCTTCTTCATCGAGCGGTTGGCGAGCGTAAGAACGTGTCCGAGTTGCATGATTTTCTCCCAGGCTTATTGGTTGATTGACGGATCAAACGCAAACAACCCCGTCCCTCTTCCGGGGGACGGGGTTGTTCAGAAAAGCCCCTGACGCAAAGCGCAGGGAAGTCAACAGGTTGCTAACGTGTGTGTGTGTGTGTGTGTGTGTGTGTGTGTGTGTGTGTGTGTGTAGCAAAAACCGGGCCAGACCGGCGGGCGACGGTCCGTGCGATCCCTTGCCGAGCGGAAGCAACTTCCATCGCCGCGTCCATTTTGTCCGTGCTCTGCTTTATCCGTTCATGATATGACGGCTACCCTACAAAAAACGCAAAGGCATGTCAATACACCCATAATGGCCAACTCACCAAGCTTGCTTCTGGATTCCCGCCTTCGCGGGAATGACGGGAAAAATGTCCAAGAATGCGCCATCCCCGCGAAAGCGGCCAAATCCACCTCACTCACATTTGCGTTTGCCGCTTTGCCTGTTCAACAGTGCGTTCGAAGATCATTGCCCCCTCCGGCAGGCAACACCTTCCTCAAGGCAAACCTGGAACGTTTCCCCCTCTTTGGCCGTCGGAATACTGGAATGAGAACATTGTGGCACTTGATTTGTCGCACTGCGCAATAAAATCCGGGAATACGGTATCCGCAGGTTGTTCATGGAGAGAGTCCCCGGTATGTCGTTATTGAGCGAAACGGGAGCAAGCGCGTCCGTCGTGGATGTGGTGGTGCTCATGCGCGAAGGGCAGGAAGCCGCACAGCGATGCCTTGACTCGCTCTATGCGGCCACATGCCGCGCGGTACGTGAAATCGTCGTCATCGACGATGCCCTGCCTGACCCGGAACTGGCTGATTGGCTTGATGGTGAAGCCAGGGCAGGCCACATCATGTTGTTGCGCAACGATAAGGACAGGGGCTTCGTGGCCTCGGTCAATGGCGCACTGGCCCTGCACCCGGAACGAGACGTAGTGTTGCTGGAGGGCAGCGTCGAAGTCGCAAACGACTGGCTGGACCGCTTGTTGGCTTGTGCGGAGTCGCGGGGCGATATCGGCACGGTAACGCCTTTTTCCAATAACGCCATATTCTGTGCCTATCCCTTCGCGGACTGGGAAGGCGGCCTGCCCGGCACACGGGGGCTGGCTGCGCTGGATGCGCTGGTGGCCCGTGCCAATGCCGGACAATGGGTGGAACTGCCCGCAGCGGAAAAATTCTGCATGTTGATTCGCCGCGCGTGCCTGGACATGGTCGGCTTTTTTGATGTCGAGCGTTTTGGGCACGGCAGCAGGGAAGCAAAGGACTTTTCCCGGCGGGCAGTCGCGGTAGGCTGGCGCAACGCGCTGGCTGCCAACGTATTCGTGTATCGCGCCGCCAGCGCGGTTCCCGGCCCCGCCAGGCTGGAAGCAATCGAGGATGCCGAATACAAGCTGGCGGCACTGTATCCCGATTACGGCGCAAAGGTACGGGATTTCATCCATACCGACCCGCCGGCAAAGCTCCGGGCGCGGATCGACCGCGCCCGGGCCGCGCTTGGCGGCTCCGAGTTTGCCTCGGTCATGGACGAGCAAGCCAGGAAGCGGGCCGCACGCGCGGCTTCACCGGCCGACATGCCGCTCGATCCGCCATTGCCGACGGTATTGCACGTGACGCACGACAAGACCTGTTCCGGGCGCTGGGTCGGAGATTATTGCGCGGCAGACCTCGATTGCCGCAACCTGGTGCTGCGGGGGCGCAGTTCGCGCAACGCCGCCACAGTCGAACTGGCATTGTTCGACCCGTGCCAGGGGCCATTGCCATTGATGGTCTGGACGTTGGCCGAACCGATTCAGAGTGTCGCCCTCGAACATGCCGAGGTTGCCGGAATCGTGAAATGGATTTGCGCCGCATTCGATGTGCGCGCCCTGCTGGTCTCGTCCTTGATGGGTTTCTCGGTCGGCCTGTTGCGGCTCGGCCTGCCGACGGTCTTGATTGCGCACGATCTTTTTCCGTTCTGCCCGGCGTTATCCGGCTTTTTCGGCAGGCCCTGCGAACGCTGCGATGACCATGCGCTGTCGCGCTGCCTGCGCGAGAACCCGCACAACGCTTTTTGGCATCTGACCAATGTCAGCGACTGGCAAGCCCTGCGGACAACCTTTACGGAATGCCTGGCGACAGACAATGTACGGGTCGTGGTTCCTAACGAAGAGTTGCACGCACGCTGGGTGGCGCTTTTCCCTGGATTGGACGAACAGCCGTGGACGCACATTCCTTACGGTTTGGGCGCGACTTTTACGCGCGGCCCGGCGATGTCGGAGCAGAATTTCAACAACGGGGCCACAAGCGCAGGACAGACGCATGCGACCCGCGCCCGTTTGCGTGTCTTGGTTCCCGGACGTTTGCTGTCGCATACGGGTTTGGGGCTGTGGCAAAAGATTTGCGACGAATTGCGTGCCTTTGCCAATGTGTTGCTGCTGGATTGCGGCGATTTTGGCCAACCTTTCGAAGATCGCGCGGGAGTGGAGGTCGTGCGCGAGTGCGATTCCCGCAACTGGCCCGAGAAAATAGCCGAGTGGCGTCCTGACTGCGCCCTGCTGCTATCGCAACCGGAAAACTCCTGCTACGCGCTGGCCGAGATGCGCTCGCTTGCGGTTCCGGTGGTGGCTGTCCGCACCGGCGCTTGCTCAGGGGAGCGCTTCGATGCCTGGAATGATGGTTTTCTGGTTGAACCCGAGACCGATGCCGTGCTGGACATTTTGCGCTCGCTCGATCAGGCGCGCGAGCGGCTTGCCGCCGTAGCCGACATTTTGCGTTTCAGCCCGGTGCGCACAGCCTACGAGATGGTGGCCGACTACCGGCAACTGTTACCGGAACTGAGCGAGGCAAAGATCGAAATTGAAGCCTTGGGCGGCAAGGAGACAGAAACACTGCTCGCCATCCTTGGCAAACGCCTGCGGGGGCAGGAAGAAATCCTGCAACTGAAAGACCTCCTGCAAGCGCGCAATGAAGAAGCCCGTTCCCGTGCGCTCAACCAGCGCCGCCTGGAAGCCATGGTGGGGGTGCTGGCGGCACAGCACGCAGCCCTGTTGCGTTCGCCATCATGGAAGGCAGGCGCGATAGTGCGTTATTTCGAGCGCCTCTGGGAACGCCTGCATGACAAGTTTTCGCCGCCGCCGGAAAAACCGCAGGTAGTGCGCAGCACGCGCATGGAACGGCGCAAGACGCCACGACCGGAACGCCTGGTGCCGCTCCTGCTGCGCTCCCGCGCTTCGGCCCGGTACTGGCTCTGCGAGGTCATCGGAGTACCGGACGCTTCCCTCATCATCGTCGGAGGCGGGCCAGACCAATCGCAACGGGCGCTGCAAAATTTCATCGCACTGGCCGGCACCGTTACGCGCAGCAGCACCCGGGCCTGCTTCGTCTGGTGCGGTCGGCTGGACAACCTGCGTTCCGACGACACATTTGCCCTGAAATTGCTGCGCAAAGCAGGTGATCTTTTCGTGCTCGACATGCAACTGGACGCGGAAGTCTTTGCTGGAGCCGATGTACTGCTCTTGCCTGTGGAAGAGGCAGGCCTGACCGGCCTCAATGGAACGGTAGCCGGCATCAAGCATGTCGAACTGCCGCTTGCCCCCCCCGAAGCGGGCGCAGGCGTCATCATGGCTGCCACGGCATCACGGTTGTTGCAATATTGTGACAACACGGATAAAACGGATGCCTTGCAAACCTGAATGTTCAACGAAACAAGATTCACTACCTACGCAAAGCATCATGCCAGGAACGCTTATTACCGTTACCGCGCCCTCCGGGGCGGGAAAGACCACACTGGTTCGAGAACTGTTGCGGCGCGACCCCAATCTGCGCCTGTCGGTTTCCTACACCACCCGTGTCCCGCGCGAAGGAGAGGAGAACGGGCGTGAATACCATTTTGTCGAAACCGGGCGTTTCCTCGAAATGCGCAATTCCGGTCAATTCGTCGAATGGGCCAAAGTGCATGGCAATTATTACGGCACTTCTCGTGTCTGGCTGACTGAACAAATTGACGAAGGGTGCGATGTCATACTGGAAATCGACTGGCAGGGCGCACACCAGGTACGCCAGGCGTTTCCCGGCTCGGTGAGCGTTTTCGTGCTGCCGCCGTCATTGGATGAGCTTGAAAATCGCCTGCGTAACCGGGGAACCGACAGCGAGGAAACCATTGCACTGCGTCTGCGGGCCGCTCTGGGTGAAATGCGCCATGTGCGAGAATTTGCCTACGTTATAATCAATGACCGTTTACCGGTCGCCATTGCCGAACTGGCGGCAATCGTGCAGGTGGCACGCTTGCGTTACACCAACCAGCACAAGCGTTACCCGCAGTATTTTTCTTTTCTTGCACAGGATTACTGAAAATGGCCCGAGTCACCGTCGAAGCTTGCCTGAAAAAAATCCCAAACCGTTTCATGTTGACCCTGGCGGCAACTTATCGCGCCCGTCAGTTGACAATCGGCGGCACACCGCAGATCGAGATCGATCCCAACGGCAACGATAAACCCACGGTTATCGCGCTCAAGGAGGTTGAAATGGGCAAGGTCGGTCTGGAAATGCTCAACCGCGGACAGGCTTAGGAACTCGCCGGGAGGTGTCGTGGAATCTGACCATGCACACATCCCGCAAGCTACCGGCATCGTCGCCGACGATGCCGGGGCAGATGTTGCCTGCCCCGAACGAAGCCCGCCCGATCACGACCCGGCGCTTGATCCCGCTGGACCGCTTTTCTCGCTCCTGAAGGAAAAGATTGTAACCTACCTCAGGGACGAAGACGTTTCACGCATCGAAGCCGCCTACCGCTTCGCCGCCGAAGCCCACAGCGGGCAAACGCGCAAGAGCGGCGAACTCTACATCGTCCATCCCCTCGCGGTGGCCTCCATTGTCGCCGACTGGCATCTCGACGCCCAGGCCCTGTGCGCGGCGCTGCTGCACGATGTCGTCGAGGACTCATTCATTTCCAAGGCCGAGATCGCCGAACGGTTTGGTTTGCCCACCGCCGATCTCGTCGACAGCCTCTCCAAGCTGGACAAGTTCAAGTTCCCTTCCCATGAAGAGGCGCGGGCGGCCAATTTCTACAAGATGCTGCTTGCCATGAGCAGTGATTTGCGGGTAATCCTCATCAAGCTCGCAGACCGCCTGCACAACATGCGTACCCTGTTTGTCATGCGCCCTGACAAGCGCCGCCGCATCGCCGGTGAAACGCTGGAGATTTACGCGCCAATTGCCCGCCGCATCGGGTTGGATGCCCTCTTTCAGGAATTGGAGGATTTGTCTTTCGTCAATAAATACCCCTGGCGGCATCGTGTGCTCACCCGTGCCGTCACTGCCGAGCGCAACCACCGCCGCCGCCTGCTCGCCCAACTCCAGGCCGGCATCGAGGAACGCTTGCCGCAATGGAGCGTCGAGGCGGAAGTACAGGGGCGTGAAAAACGCCTCTACAGCATCTACAGCAAGATGAAAGAAAGGATCGTCGAGGCGCACCTCGGTCATCTCCATCCGACAGGCGAAAAACGCCGGGCTTTTTCCCATGTCTATGACATTCACGGTTTCCGCCTCATCGTCCCCGATGTGGCATCCTGTTACCTGGGTCTTGGCGCGTTGCACTCGATCTACCAGCCGTACCCCGGACGTTTCAAGGATTACATCGCCATGCCGCGCGAGAACGGCTACCGCAGCCTGCATACGACCCTGATCGGGCCGGGCGGAGTGCTTGCCGAACTGCAAATCCGTACTCGAGAAATGCACCGCATTGCCGAATCAGGCGTTGCCGCGCACTGGCTCTACAAGGACGACGACAAGAGTATCAACGAATTGCAGCAACAAACCCATGCCTGGCTGCAATCCCTGCTCGACTTGCAGATGAACTCAGGCGGGGCAAGCGAATTTCTCGAACAGGTCAAAGTCAATCTCTTCCCTGGCGAGATCTTTGTGATTTCACCCAAAGGCCGCATTTTCAGCCTGCCGGCCGGTTCCACTCCGGTTGATTTTGCCTACGCCGTGCACACCGACGTCGGACATCGATGCGTCGGCTGCCGCGTCAATTCCGACCACAAACCGCTCAACACCGAATTGCAAAGCGGCGACCAGGTGGAAATCATCACCTCGGCCTACCCCAGCCCCAACCCGGCCTGGCTCAACTACGTGCGCACC
Source organism: Azoarcus sp. (assembly GCA_031274995.1). Classification (GTDB taxonomy): domain Bacteria; phylum Pseudomonadota; class Gammaproteobacteria; order Burkholderiales; family Rhodocyclaceae; genus WRNU01. The sequence continues at coordinate 71,631 of JAISPJ010000087.1, read as the reverse complement.
GGGCGCGCCAGGGCAAGAATCCGGCACTTTCTCAAAAACAAGCAGCAGGACGAGGCCATCAGTCTGGGCGAACGCCTGCTCAACCTCGCCTTGCGCCCCCACGGCTTTACCGTCGACGAGATCGCCCCGGCAGCCTGGGAGCGTTTCCTGCGCGACCGGGGCGTAGCCAGCACCCGCGACATCTACGCCGACATCGGCCTTGGCAACCGAATGCCGGTGGCCGTGGCGCGACGGTTGCTGCTCGCCCAGAAACGGGTCGACGGACCCGCCGACAAGGAAGAAGGCAAGGGTGAAAATGCCAGTATGCCAAGACTCAAAATACACGGCGGCGAAGGCGGATCCATGCTCCTGGCCCGATGTTGCCAGCCGATTCCGGGCGATCCCGTGGTGGGGCTTATCCGCCGAGGGCACGGGCTTGAAGTCCACCTTCAGGATTGTCCCGTCGTCGTCCGCATGCGCGGGCATCTCGGGCGCTGGGTTGACGCCGACTGGGAGCCGGACGAGACCCGCTTGTTCGATGTGACGATCCGCATTCTCTGCCATTGCGGCCACAACATGCTTGTGCGCATCGCCAACGCCATTTCCTCCTGCGACTGCAACATCCAGAGCGCCGTCATGGATCATCAGGCCGAAGCGTCTTCCATCACCATTCTGCGCATGACCCTGCAAGTCCGTGACCGCCAGCACCTCGCCCAAGTCATGCGGCGCGTGCGGCAGGTTTCCGGCGTCGTCCGCATCGCGCGGCTACGATCTGGCGCCTGAGCGGAACAGGCACAAAAAAAAGGGGCTTTCGCCCCTTTTTGCACAGGAACCCTGCTTTTGTCAGCGCCGCGACCGCCGCCGCGCCACAGCGCCGATCATGCCAAGCCCGGCCAGCAGCATGGCGTAGGTTTCAGGCTCGGGAACCGGTGACGATGACGGAGGAAACATCGAAACGTTTCTCAGCATAAGCGTGAGGTGGTTACTGCCGGTACCCGCCGCTGCCCAGGAATTTGTTCCGTCATTGAAGATGGCTTGCGCATAATAGGTGTAGGCAAAATCAGATCCCTCATAAACATTGTCGAAATGAACGTACTGGTTGTTGCCGGAGCCGTAGTAGTAGACATACTTGTCTATAGTCTGGTTCCACAGCTTGAAGACGATCTCATAAGCGCCCTCGCCGGGGGTGTAGAGAACCCTGAACTCGTTGTCACCGGCAGACAGATGGGAGTTGTACTGCGGCCTCTCAGGCCGCCAGTTGGGGTCGTTAGGGTGAGCGCCATCCGTAAAAGAGCCACCGATCTGGCTCCAGTCATCAACAATGTTTCCGTTAACGTCAAGCGTGGCCATGTAGAGGCGCGTTGAATCCTTTGTATTGGCGTTGCCGAGTATCCATACGCCAAATGCAATATCAATCGGCTTGGTCGGGTCCGTGATATAGATATGCGCGTCATGTACTGTTTCGAGCAAAAACGAAGACTGTGCCGCTGACGGTACAGAAAACGCAATGCCAAGCGCCAGAAGCGAGGCAGAAAATAGTTTGGACATACTCTGATTCTCCTGTTGTTACGAAGTATTTCTGCCGAGATGCTACGCCAGAAACTCGAAAAATTTTAAGCAAATAACGTGCCTAAACTGTATGTTGTTGATTTATAATAAAACAAGAAGATTAAAATAATGTAAATATGTAAAAAAAACCGACTCATCCAATATATATTTGTCAGTACAAAATTATCGGCAAACACGTAGGCGAGTAAAAAAAGACATGGATTATTAATGACCTAAAGTATGGATGAAGCGGTGTAAAAAAACCGGCAAAATTATATTTAATTTATGATTAAATTTACAAATTACATATTTCGGATCATATTAATATGGCCTTAGTATATTTCTGTTTTTCTTCGCTGACGACATGCCCTGCCGCAAGCATGCCGTCGTTGTGTTGCCTTCGTGGACAGGCACATCCGCCGCGCGGGTAAACACGGTAAAATTCTTTCCCTTCGCGCTGCGGCGCACTCGACAGTGTTGCGATCATGGCATCAGGCAAACCCGGTTTTCAGCAAATCATCCTCACGCTCCAGGAGTACTGGAGCCGGCAGGGTTGTGCCCTGTTGCAACCTTACGATATGGAAGTCGGCGCGGGCACGAGCCATACCGCCACCTTCTTGCGCGCTATCGGGCCGGAACCCTGGCGCGCCGCCTATGTGCAGCCTTCGCGCCGCCCGAAGGACGGGCGCTACGGCGAGAATCCCAACCGGATGCAGCATTACTACCAATACCAGGTGGTGCTGAAACCCGCGCCGCTCAATATCCTCGATCTTTACCTCGCCTCGCTCGAAGCACTGGGGTTCGATCTGAAGAAAAATGACGTGCGCTTCGTCGAGGACGACTGGGAAAATCCCACGCTGGGCGCATGGGGATTAGGTTGGGAAGTGTGGATGAACGGCATGGAAGTCACACAGTTCACGTATTTCCAGCAAGTCGGCGGCATCGACTGCAAGCCCATCACCGGCGAGATCACCTACGGACTGGAGCGCTTGGCGATGTACCTGCAAGGCGTGGAAAACGTCTATGAACTCACCTGGACGGAAGGGCTGACCTACGGCGACGTGTACCACCAAAACGAAGTCGAGCAGTCGGCCTACAACTTCGAGCATTCGGATACCGCCTTCCTGTTCGATGCCTTCAGCGCCCATGAACGCCAGGCCCGACACCTGATGGACACGCAACTGGCGCTGCCTGCCTACGAACAGGTGCTGAAAGCCGCGCACACCTTCAACCTGCTCGACGCGCGCGGCGCGATTTCCGTCACCGAGCGCGCAGCCTACATTGGCCGTATCCGCAACCTGGCGCGCAGCGTCGCGCAAAGTTATCTGGATTCCCGCGCCCGGCGGGGTTTCCCGATGGCGCAGAAAGATCGGGCTGAGGAAGTGCTTGGCCAAGTTGCACGGAGCGCTGCCCTCACATGATTGCCCAAAAGATTGCTCAAAACCTGCTCGTCGAAATCCTTGTCGAAGAACTTCCGCCCAAGGCGCTCGAATCCCTGGGCGAAAGCTTTGCTTCCACGCTGGCCGCCTCCCTCAAGCGGGACGGGCTGGCAGCGGACACCGCTGCCGTGACTGCTTACGCCACGCCGCGCCGATTGGCCGCACACATCACCGGCGTGCTTGCCGTTGCCGCCGACAAACAGGTATCGCAAAAACTGATGCCGGTCTCAGTCGGGCTGGACCCGGAGGGGACGCCCACGCCCGCGCTGCTGAAAAAACTGGCCAGCCTGGGCACGGATGCGTCCGCTGCCCCACAATTGCGCCGGGAGAACGACGGCAAGGCCGAGACCCTGTTCTACGACAGCACCGTCAAGGGCGCCACGCTGGCCGAAGGGCTGCAAAGGGCGCTTGATGCCGCGCTGGCCGCGTTGCCGATTCCGAAAGTGATGAGCTATCAGTTGAAGGACGGCTGGACAAGCGTCAATTTCGTGCGCCCCGCGCATGGGCTGGTTGCCGTGCACGGCGCATTGCCCGTGCCGGTTTCCGTGCTCGGCCTGTCTTCCGGCAAGATGACGCACGGGCATCGCTTCGAGGGGAGTCCTGATCCCATCAGCATCGAGCACGCCGACTATTACGCCAGAACCCTGCTCGACAGGGGGGCGGTCATTGCGTCCTTCGCCGAGCGCCGCGCCGAAATCGCCCGCCAGTTGGTTGCGGCAGCCGCAAAGGCCGGTGACGGCCTGCGCCCGGTGGAAGACGACGCGCTGCTCGACGAAGTGACCGCGCTGGTCGAGCGGCCCAACGTGCTGATCGGGCAATTCGAACCGGAGTTTCTGGAAGTGCCGCAGGAATGCCTGATCCTGACGATGAAGGCCAACCAGAGATATTTCCCGTTGCTGGACGCCACCGGAAAATTGACCCACCGTTTCCTGATCGTCAGCAACCTCACGCCCTCCGACCCTTCTGCCATCATCAGCGGCAACGAGCGCGTGGTACGTCCCCGATTGGCCGATGCCAAATTTTTCTTCGATCAAGACCGTAAAAAGAATCTGGCGTCGCGTGTCCCGACGTTGAAGAAGATCGTCTATCACAACAAACTCGGCAGCCAGTTCGAGCGTGGCGAACGGGTAGCCGCCATTGTCCGCGACATCATTAAAAAACTGCCGAAGGGGTTCGTCCCCAGAGAAAAGTCCATACAGGCCGCGCGGTTTGCCAAAGCCGACCTGCTCACGGACATGGTAGGCGAATTTCCCGAACTGCAAGGCATCATGGGGCGCTATTACGCCTTGGGCGACGGATTGTCCGAAGACGTTGCCGATGCCATCGAAGACCATTACAAACCGCGTTTCGCGGGCGATACCCTGCCACGCGGCAAGCTCGGCATGGTCGTCGCATTGGCGGACAAGATGGAAACGCTCACGGGCATGTTCGGCATCGGACAGATGCCCACGGGCGATAAAGACCCCTTTGCGCTACGCCGCCACGCGCTTGGTGTCATCCGCATATTGACGGAAAGCGGTTTGGACGTATCTCTCCCCGACCTGCTCGAGCTTGCTGCGGCTCATTTCGAAGGGCTTTTCACGGAAGACGAAAACGCCGCGCAAGAGAGCACCGCAAAGCTGAGGGAATTTATTTTCGACCGCCTTGCTGTCAATCTGCGCGAGCAAGGCTATACCGCGCACGAAGTCGACGCGGTGCTCTGCCTACGCCCGCAGTTGCTCTCCGACATTCCCAAGCGCCTTGCCGCCGTGCGCAAATTTTTGGCCTTACCCCAAGCCGAAGTGCTTGCCGCTGCCAACAAGCGTGTCAGCAATATCCTGAAAAAAGCCACAGGAACCGCAGATGCGCGGCTCGACCCTGCCCTGTTGACCGAACCCGCCGAAATCGCATTGTCCGACGCACTGAATCGGCTCGTACCGCAGGCGGACGCGGAGTTCAAACAAGGCGATTACAGCGGTTCGCTTCAGACGCTCGCGGCCCTGCGCGATCTCATCGATGAATTTTTCGATAAAGTCCTGGTCAACGCCGAAAATTCGGCCCTGCGCGCCAATCGCCTGGTACTGCTCGACCGGCTGTACGGCGCAATGAACAAAGTAGCCGACCTCTCGCGGCTGTCGGCCTGAACATCACGGAAAGGTTTCCGCCATGAACCTCATCATTCTCGACCGCGATGGAGTCATCAACTACGACTCCGAACAGTTCATCAAATCGCCCGACGAATGGCGCCCCATCCCCGGTTCACTGGAGGCCATCGCGCTCCTCAACCGTTGGGGCTGGCGGGTCGTGATGGCCTCCAACCAGTCCGGGGTTGGCCGCGGCCTCTTCGACATGGACACGCTCAACGCCATTCACGACAAGATGGTGAAAAGCCTCGCCCAAGTAGGCGGGCGGCTCGATGCCATCTTTTTTTGCCCGCATTCGGCGGATTCCACCTGCAACTGCCGCAAACCCAAGCCGGGCCTGCTCATCGAGATCAGCCAACGCTTCAACGTCAGCCTGACCGGCGTGCCGGTAGTAGGTGACAGCCTGCGTGACATGCAAGCAGCCGTGGCGGTGGGCGGTTTGCCCTGTCTGGTGCTGACCGGCAAAGGCACGAAAACGCGCAAAGACCCGCAATTACCGCCTCAGACCGTGATCTTTGACGATCTTGCCGCCGTGGCCGCCAAACTGACTGCCTGAAGAAACAGCGGGAACCTTCATGGTCTTCGTCCGTTCCACTGTTTTCCTGGTGCTCTCATCCCTGGCGACGATCTACTTCGGTTCGTTGGGCATGCTGGGCTTTTGCGTCGGCGCAAAGCCGCTGACCCGCCACCGTTGGGTGACGGGATGGGCTCCCGTGATGATGTGGCTTACCCACCATATCCTCGGTATTCGGTTGCGCGTGATCGGGCAGGAAAATATCCCCGCCGGGCCGGCGGTCATCATCTCCAAGCACCAGTCGGCCTGGGAAACTTTCGGCCTGCAAGCCATTTTCCCGCCGCTCGCCTTCATCCTCAAACGCGAACTGCTTTGGATTCCTTTCCTGGGTTGGGGCCTGGCCAGCATCCGTTCCATTGCCATCGACCGCAGCGCGGGCAAGGATGCGCTTTCACAAGTCGTCGAACAGGGCCGTGAGCGCCTGAAAGAAGGATTATGGGTAGCGGTATTCCCGGAAGGCACGAGAGTCGCACCGGGCGTGCGCGGGCGTTACCGCCCTGGCGGCGCTTTCCTCGCCAAACGCGCCGGAGTAGCGGCCGTTCCCGTGGCGCACAATGCGGGCGAATTCTGGCGGCGACAAGCATTCCTGAAATATCCGGGCGAAATCGTCGTCAGCATCGGCCCCTCAATCGAAGTCAAAGGCATCAAGGCCGAAGAAATCAACCGCCGTTCAAAGGAATGGATTGAAAATGAAATGACCCGCCTGTTCCCTCACCATTTTCGGGATGGTGAACAGGAGCAGGAAGAGGATGACGAAAAAGCGGACTGAGCGTTCCGGGGAGTTTGTGTAGATAGCCGGTTGGACCGGAAGCAAACACGAATCTCACAGATTGCAGAGTTCGGCATCTTTCAGCCGCAGCCCCGCCCGGTCTTTTTCGGACAACAAAGGCTCGCCCACCCCCTCCAGCGGCCATTCGATGCCGATGTCAGGATCGTTCCAGAGAATGCTCCGCTCATGTTCCGGCGCATAGTAATCAGTGGCCTTGTACATGAAATCGGCGCTTTCGCTCAGGACAACAAACGCATGCGCAAAACCTGGCGGGATCCAGAACATGCGATTCGGTGCGTCCTCGCTCAATTCGACCCCGACCCATTGTCCAAAATGCGGGGAGCCTCTGCGTATATCCACCGCCACATCGAACACCCGCCCGTGCGTTACCCTGACCAGTTTGCCTTGTGTTTGCCGGACTTGATAGTGCAACCCCCGCAACACGCCACGTGCCGAGCGCGAATGGTTGTCTTGCACGAAAACGGGACCGACCCCGGTGGCTTCGTGGAACACACGCGCGTTGTAGCTTTCAAGGAAAAACCCGCGCGCGTCGCCAAACACTTTCGGCTCAAGAATCAACGCGCCAGGCAGCGCGGTGGAGATGACATTCATCAGAATACCCGGTCTTCAAGCAAACGTCGCAGGTAACGGCCATAGTCGTTCTTTGCCAACGGAACCGCCAGGCGCATGAGCGCCTCATCGTCGATCCAGCCTGCCCGCCAGGCAATCTCTTCGAGACAGGCCACCTTGAGTCCCTGGCGCTTTTCAATGGTCTGAATGAAAAGCCCCGCTTCCAGCAAGCTCTCATGGGTTCCTGTGTCGAGCCAGGCATGGCCGCGTCCCATGACCTGCACATCGAGCGCCCCTCGAGCCAGGTATTGCGAGTTGACATCGGTGATTTCCAGTTCCCCGCGCGCGCTGGGCCTCAACCCGGCGGCGATGTCGGCCACTTGGTCATCATAGAAATAAAGCCCCGTCACCGCGTAACGGCTCCTGGGGCAGGCCGGTTTTTCTTCCAGACTCACAGCACGACCGGCAGAATCGAACTCGACCACGCCATAGCGTTCAGGGTCGTTGACCGGGTACGCGAACACCGTTGCGCCGGATGGCCGTGCGTTGGCCTGGGTCAGACTACAGGCCAGGTCGTGGCCGTAAAAAAGATTGTCGCCCAGCACCAGCGCGGACGGCGCACCGCCGACAAAGTTCCTGCCGATAATAAAAGCCTGCGCCAGCCCGTCCGGGCTCGGTTGTACCGCGTAGGAAATATTCACCCCCCACTGCCCGCCGCCGCCGAGCAACTGTTCGAAACGCGGAGTGTCCTGCGGCGTGGAGATTACGAGGATATCCCGAATACCCGCGAGCAACAGCGTCGAGAGCGGGTAATAAACCATCGGCTTGTCATAGACCGGCAGGAGTTGCTTGGATACGGCCAACGTGGCCGGATGCAGACGAGTACCGGAACCGCCCGCGAGGAGGATGCCTTTGCGCGTTTTCATCTTTTTATGATAATACGGAATCCAGAATCTGTTCCAGCAGCCGCGTCACTCCGAATTGCCAATAAGGTAAACGGAGTCCGAAAACCGTATGCAACCGCGTGGTATCAAGGCGCGAATTCAGGGGACGTACAGCAGCCGATGGCCAATCGACTGAGCGAATCGGTACGATTTCCTTCACCTTGAGCACCACACCCCGGCTGCGGGCCTTATTGATAATAAGGCTGGCGTAGGCGTGCCAATTCGTCTCCCCCGCCGCAGCAAGGTGATACAGGCCCGCAGGATGCGCCACAGGGTCGGCCATGACACTACGGACAAGATGAGCCGTCACATCAGCAATCAGATCCGCTCCGGTCGGCGCACCAATCTGATCGCTGACCACCGTCAAACGCTCACGTTCAACCGCCAATTGCAGCATGGTGCGCACGAAATTGTCGCCGCGTGCGGAATAGACCCACGAAATACGCAAAATCAGATGACGGCAACCGCTCGCCATAACTGCCTCGTCACCGGCAAGTTTGGTCTTGCCATAGACAGAGAGCGGGACGGGTCGATCATCTTCGCGCCACGGGCGATTTCCGCTACCGTCAAACACGTAATCAGTCGAGTAATGCACAAGCCAGATGCCGCGCGCGGCAGCTTCCTCGGCAAGCACTCTCGGCGCAGTCGCGTTCACGAGATACGCAATATCCGGCTCGCTTTCAGCACGGTCAAAATCAGTATATGCAGCAGCATTGACGATCAGGTCGGGCGATACCGCCGCCACTGTAGCCCGCAAACCCGCCTCATCGGCCATGTTGCCGACAAGCCCGTCTCTTCCCCCACGATCTAGCGCAACCACCTCGCCAAGCGGCGCGAGCGAGCGCAACAGTTCCCAGCTAACCTGTCCGGTTCTGCCAAAAAGCAGAATTTTCATGTTCCTCTCACTAATACTTGCCTGATCACGATAGTTCTATCGTCGTCTCTCAACCAAATAAAAAGTTCCAAGTAAAAAGTCCCCCTGTTCCAATCTTTATTCATTTTATTCATCACATCACGCCACACTATCCTTCATGCCATACTGCACAGCCAGCCAGTTACGATAAGCCCCGCTCTGCACGTCAGCCACCCAGCGAGGGTGTGCAAGATACCATTGCACCGTCTTGCGCAGGCCGCTCTCGAAAGTCTCTTCCGGGCGCCAGCCAAGCTCCCGTTCGATTTTTCTCGCATCGATCGCGTAGCGCCGGTCATGCCCGGGACGATCCGCAACAAAGGCGATGAGTCGGTCACGGCGGCCCGCCGCTTCATCGGGCCAAAGTTCATCGAGCAGATTGCAGACCGTGCGCACGATGTCTATGTTAGTCCTTTCGTTTCCGCCTCCGATATTGTAGGTTTCCCCCAACCGCCCTTGCTCAAGCACGGCACGCAACGCGCGGCAATGATCGCCCACGTAAAGCCAGTCCCGCACGTTCAGGCCATCCCCGTACACCGGCAGGGATTTTCCCCCAAACGCATTGATGATGGTAAGGGGAATCAACTTTTCAGGAAACTGGAACGGGCCATAGTTGTTCGAGCAATTTGTCGTCACCACAGGCATGCCGTAGGTATGGAACCAGGCACGCACCAGATGATCCGAGGATGCCTTGCTTGCAGCATACGGACTGTTGGGCTGATACAGGTTTTCCTCGGTAAACGGCGCGTCGTCCGCCTGCAGGGAGCCAAACACCTCATCCGTGCTCACATGCAGAAAGCGGAAGGCTTCCCGTTCGGCCCCTTTCATCGTATTCCAGTAAGCGCGCGCAGCCTCGAGCAGAGAAAACGTGCCTTCGATATTGGTATGGATGAATTCGCCCGGCCCGTGAATCGAACGGTCAACGTGGCTTTCGGCGGCGAAATGCACAATCGCCCGGGGACGATATTTTTCAAGTACCCCGTCAAGCAGGTTACGGTCGCAAACGTTGCCCTGCACGAACACATGGCGCGGGTCGTCCATCACCGTCTCCAGCGTCTCCAGATTGCCCGCGTAGGTCAGCGCATCCAGATTGAGGATCGGCTCACCTTTTTCAGCAAGCCAGTCAAGAACAAAATTACCGCCGATAAAGCCCGCGCCACCTGTTACCAGAATCATGGGAACACTCCGCCACAAACCAATGCAAAGAAGGGCGATGATGTTAGCGCATTAGGCAATTCTGCGCTAAAAAGAAAATCAAAATCCCAAAACAAAACTCACGCGCCGACTCATCTTGTGGCTCCCTGACCTGTTCTTCAGTCAGGCAAACAACCGCGCAATGCCATCAAGCCCGATGTAATCGAGGCAGCAGTCGGCGACTTCACGCAACGCGGGTTTGGGACGATAGGCAACGCCGAAGCCGGCAGCGCGGAACATGGGGATGTCGTTGGCCCCGTCGCCGCAGCAAAGAACCTGTTCCGGCGCAAGGCCGAGGGCATCGCGGGTGGCGGTGAGGCAGTCGGCCTTGGCCTGGGCATCGATCACGGGGCCGACCATGCGCCCGGTGAGGCGGCCATCGACGGCTTCCAGTTCATTGGCCCAGGCGTAGTCGAAACCGAGTTCCCGCCGCATGTGATCGGTAAAATAGGCGAAACCGCCGGAGACGAGCGCGGTACGCACACCGGCAGCCTTGAGGCTGGCCATAAGGGCTTCGGCTCCGGGGTTGAGCCGCAACCGCTTGGCGTAAACCCTGGCCAGAGCCTGTTCATGCAGCCCGGCCAGCAACAATACGCGACGTTCCAGCGAGGTGCGGAAATCGATTTCTCCGCGCATCGCCGACTCGGTAATGACGGCGACTTCTGCCTTGACTCCCTGCATATCGGCGATTTCATCGATGCACTCGATATTGATGAGGGTGGAATCCATGTCAGTGATGAAGAGGCCGAAATCGCCCAGACGCCGTCCCTTGGGAACCCAAGCCCAGTCGAGCGCGGCATTGGCGCAGAATCGGGCAAATTCGGCAGCGATGCGTTCGCGGTTTTTTACATCGAAACGGCAGGCACCGGCATCAATGATTTCAATGTCCTTTGCACCGGCAAGTCTGGACAGGGACTGGAGCGTGGAGGAGTCCAGCGTGTTGCCCTGGACGACCAGGTTCATTCGGGCGCACCCCGTTTCCCCAGTGTTTCGCGCAATAACGAATCGGCGGAACGGATCATCTCGACGGTGGTTTCCCAACCGACACAGGCATCCGTAACCGAACAGCCGTATTTGAGCTGCGAAAGGTCGGCGGGGATGGATTGGCTGCCGGCCACGAGGTTGCTTTCGATCATCAGGCCGATGATGGAGCGGTTGCCGTCACGAATCTGATTGATGACATCCTTCATCACCAGAGGCTGCATTTCGGGGCGCTTCCAGGAATTGCCGTGCGAACAGTCGATGACGATATTATTGGGCAATCCGGCCTTGGCAAGCGCCTGTTCGGTACATGAGACGGATACGGAATCATAGTTGGGCCGTTCCCCGCCGCGCAGCACGATGTGGCCATAACGGTTGCCGCGTGTACGCACGATGGCGGATTGCCCCTGGATGTTGAGGCCAAGGAAACTGTGCGGATTGGCCGCCGAGAGAATGGCGTTGATGGCGGCCGCGACATCGCCGTCGGTGGTGTTCTTGAAGCCGACCGGCGTCGAAAGCCCGGAGGCCATTTCGCGGTGGGTTTGCGATTCGGAAGTGCGCGCCCCGATGGCCGCCCAAGAGATGAGATCGCCATAGTACTGGGGAGCGATGGGGTCGAGCGCCTCGGTAGCGATGGGCAGGCCGATGCGCGAGACTTCGCGCAGGAAATGACGGGCCTTTTCCATGCCCAGATCGATCCGAAAGGAGTCGTCCATGCAAGGGTCGTTGATGTAGCCCTTCCAGCCGGTGGAAGTGCGCGGCTTCTCGAAATACACGCGCATCGCCAGCATCAACGTACCCGCCACTTCATCGGCAAGCGCGCGCAGCAACCGGGCGTAATCCAGCCCGGCCTCGGGATCGTGGATGGAACAGGGGCCAACGATGACGAAAAGCCGGGGATCACGGCGCTCGAGGATGTCGATGAATGCCTGACGCCCCGCAATGACCGTGGCCGCCGCGTCGTCGTCCAGCATCACGCGCACCTTGATCTCTTCCGGTGAAGGCATGTGGTCGATGGAAAGAATATTGAGGTTTTCGATTTGGGCGGTAGGCATCGTTCGCTCCGTCGGAGACGATTCTGATTCTGTACTGGGGGCGCAAAATTGTACTCTTAATACTCTTGAAGATGACTCTTGAAAGATCGAGTACGATATCTGTCGCGTTGTTCCTTGAGACAGAACCGATTTGAGCCGATATAGCGCATATGCTATGCCAGAACAAAAACAGATATGACCTTTAGCCGTGATTTCATAGAGCTTTCCTGCCGCAAGGGCGTGTTACGCTTCGGCACGTTCGTGACCAAGGCGGGTCGTGTTTCGCCTTATTTTTTCAACGCGGGCCTGTTTGACGATGGAGGATCGTTCAATGACCTGTGCGGATTCTATGCTCAGGCGATTCTTGGCTCCGGCATAGCGTTTGACATGCTTTTCGGCCCAGCCTACAAGGGTATCCCGTTGGTGGCCGGCACGGCGATGCGCTTGTCCGGAAAGGGGATGAACGTGCCGTTCGCCTTTAACCGCAAGGAAGCCAAGGATCACGGCGAGGGAGGGATGTTGATCGGCGCACCGCTTAACGGACGGGTGCTGGTTCTCGACGACGTGATTTCGGCAGGCACTTCGGCGCGGGAGTCCGTCGGCATCATCCGCGCCCACGGCGCCGAACTGGCGGGGTTGGTCATTGCGTTGGATCGCATGGAACGTGGTCAGGGAGAAGTTTCGGCGGTACGGGAAGTGGAAGACGCTTACGGTGTTCCGGTCGTGCCAGTGGCGACACTCACGGATCTGGTCGCCTATCTGGCCGATACGCCGGAGCTGGAGGCTAATTTTGCGGCTGTTCAGGCCTATCGGGATGTTTATGGAACGCATGATGCGATACGGTAATTATATCAGGGTCGTTGCTGTTGCATCGGCGCTCGTGCCCTTTTCTGCCGCAGGGCAGCATGGCAATGGCGGAGTGGTAAAAGTGTTCAGTTGCGAGATCAACGGTCACCCGGTGTTTGGCGATACCTTGCCGAAGGAATGCTATGGCCGCGCCTGGACCCAAAAGATAAATGGCGTTGTCGTCTACCGGGAGGAAGCGCAGCCCACGGCTGATGAGAGCGCCCGCCGCAAGGAGCTGGCGCGCCGACAGGAGGAGGCGCGCAAGGAAGCTGTCAGGCAAAAGCGGCAAGACGACGCGCTGCTGGAGAGATACCCTTCTCTGGAGACTCTCGATCAACGCCGTGACCACGAAATTGCCGAACTCGACAAAGCCATCGATGAGTTGCGTCTTGAGGAAGAAAGGCTTGCCACGCGGCGCAAAAACCTCGATGACGAGGTGAAGGCAACGGAGAATAAACCGGTTCCGAACGATCTTAAAAGAGCAATGAATTACGCCGACGAGGAATTGACACGTGCGCGCGCGTCAATTGAAAGAAAAATCAACGAACGCGACGGTTTGCGCCAGCGTTTCGATACCGACCGTCGGCGCTACCTCGAAATGACCTCCTCCGGTTCCGGTTCCAAAAAATCGGGTGAAACCGCAGAAAGAATGCAAAGCGGCAATGATGAGTGAGCCTTTTGAGGCCATGCTGGATGAAACCGCGTCTCTGCTCGGGCGTGCGCAACGCCCGCTGTTCATCACCGGCGCGGGTATTTCAGCAGATTCCGGCCTGCCGACTTACCGTGGCATCGGCGGGCTTTACAATGATCGCCTGACCGAGGAGGGGTTCCCTATCGAGGAGGCGCTTTCCGGCCATATGCTGGCGCGTCGCCCCGAAATCACCTGGCGCTATATCGGCCAGATCGAAAGCAATTGCCGGAGAGCCGGGCCGAATGCCGCACATCGGCTGATTGCCGCGTTTGAAAAGGAAAAACCCGGCCTCTGGGTGCTCACCCAGAACATCGACAGCCTGCACCGCAAGGCCGGCTCAAAAAACCTGATCGAAATACACGGAACCGTGCATCGTCTGTTGTGCACCGCGTGCAACCACGAACGCGGGGTGGAAGACTATGCGGAACTTGCATTGCCGCCGGTATGTCCTGAATGTGGGCAGCAGGTGCGCCCTGACGTGGTGCTGTTCGGCGAAATGTTGCCCCGGTTGGCGCTGGAGCGATTGGCCCAAGTCATGGAAGAAGGGCCGGATCTCGTGATTTCCATCGGCACGACAAGCGTCTTCCCCTATATCGCCCATCCTGTCTGGTGGGCACGCCAGAGCGGCGTGGCTTCGGTGGAAATCAATCCCGGCGAAACCGGGGTAAGCATGATCGTCTCCCATCGTCTGAAAATGGGGGCGGCGCAGGCGCTGGAGGCGATTTGGGAGCGCCTGCATCCCCCCGTTGTTTCTTGACAGCGCCGTTTTCTCATCTATAATTCCGCCTCTTTAGCAGGCGCGTAGCTCAGTTGGTTAGAGCACCACCTTGACATGGTGGGGGTCGTTGGTTCGAGTCCAATCGCGCCTACCAATACCTGACAGGCCCAGTCGATTTCCGTGTTCCGGGCAAGCAGCGGGGGACCCCGGAGAAAAGTGCGCTCATTGCCGCACTTTTTTTGTTTATGGCGCGGCAGGTACCGGCGATTTTTCCAAAAGGCTATTTTCATGCCGAACATTACCCTCCCCGACGGTTCCATCCGACGCTTTGACCAACCGGTCACGGTGGGCGAAGCGGCGTCCTCGATTGGCGCGGGACTCGCCAGGGCGGCGCTGGCCGGGAAGGTGGACGGACGGCTGGTGGATGTGTCCCATTGCATTGAATCGGACGTTCTGTTGGCGATCATCACCGACAAGGACCCGGAAGGAGTTGAACTCCTCCGCCATTCCTGCGCGCACCTGCTGGCACAGGCGGTGAAGGAGCTGTTCCCGGATGCGCAGGTCACAATCGGGCCGGTGATCGAAAACGGCTTCTATTACGATTTTTCCTATAAACGCCCGTTTACGCCGGAAGACCTGTCGGCCATCGAGGCGCGCATGGGCGAGATTGCCCGCCGCGATCTGCCCGTCTCGCGGGAAGTGTGGCCGCGTGAGAAGGCAATTGAGTTCTTCAAGGGCATCGGCGAACATTACAAGGCCGAAATCATCACCTCGATCCCGGAAGGCGAAGATGTGTCGCTTTACCGGCAGGGCGATTTCGTCGATCTTTGCCGGGGGCCGCATGTGCCTTCTACCGGCAGGCTCAAGGTGTTCAAGCTCACCAGGCTCGCCGGTGCCTATTGGCGCGGCGACTCGGCCAACGAGATGCTCCAGCGCGTCTACGGCACGGCATGGGCGAAAAAAGAAGACCTCGACGCCTGGCTGCATATGATCGAAGAAGCCGAGAAACGCGACCACCGCAAGCTTGGCCGCCAGCTCGATTTCTTCCACCTTCAGGACGAAGCGCCGGGGATGGTGTTCTGGCATGCCAGGGGCTGGACGCTGTGGCAGCAGGTCGAACAGTACCTGCGGCGGACGCTCCAGCGTCATGGCTATCAGGAAGTCAAAACGCCGCTGATCGTCGACCGTGCGCTGTGGGAGCGTTCAGGACACTGGGATATGTATTCGGAACTGATGTTCACAACACAGTCCGAGAAGCGGGACTTCGCGGTCAAACCGATGAATTGTCCCTGCCATATCCAGATCTTCAACCAGGGACTCAAGAGTTACCGTGATCTGCCCTTGCGGATGGCCGAGTTTGGTTCCTGTCACCGCAACGAGCCATCGGGCGCATTGCACGGCATTATGCGGGTGCGCCATTTCGTCCAGGACGACGCGCACATTTTTTGCACCGAAGAACAGGTGCAATCGGAAGCGGCAGCGTTCATCCACCTGTTGCAGAAGGTCTACCGCGATTTCGGCTTCGATGACGTGCTGGTCAAGCTCTCGGCGCGCCCCGCAAGAAGGGTGGGGTCTGACGCGCAATGGGATGCCGCCGAGGCGGCGCTGGCCGCTTCGCTCGAAGCGCAGGGGCTGGCCTACGAGTTGCAGCCCGGGGAAGGCGCGTTTTATGGCCCGAAGATCGAGTTTTCGCTCAAGGACAGCTTGGGGCGGGTGTGGCAATGCGGCACCCTGCAACTGGATTTCAACCTGCCGGAGCGGCTTGGCGCGGAGTTTGTGGCCGAAGACAACGCACGCAGAACGCCCATCATGCTCCACCGCGCGATTCTGGGGTCGCTGGAACGTTTCATCGGCATCCTGATCGAACATCACGCGGGTGCACTGCCGCTATGGCTTGCGCCGGTGCAGGCAATGGTCATGAATATCTCGGAAGGACAGGCCGATTACGCTCTCGATGTCACGCAAAGGTTGCACGATGCGGGTTTTCGTGTTGAAGCCGATTTGCGTAACGAAAAAATCAACTATAAAATCCGCGAGCACAGTATGCACAAGCTGCCGTACCAGATCGTGACAGGCGAGAAGGAAAAGGCCACGGCAACGGTAGCGGTGCGCGTCCGAGGCGGCCAGGATCTTGGCCAAATGTCCCTCGATTCGTTGATTGGGCGCTGGCTTCGCGAAATTGAAGCAAAGGCGGCGCCGGTCTGATGTTGGCTTTTATGGAGAATTGAACCATCGTTCAGGAGAAAAAGCAGCGCGTAAATGACGAGATCAGCGCGCCTGAAGTTCGCCTTGTCAGTGAAGAGGGGGAACCGCTCGGGATCATGTCCTTACGTGCGGCGCTTGAAGCAGCCGACGAGGCCGGTCTGGATTTGGTCGAAATCGCGCCAATGGCGCAGCCACCCGTATGCAAGGTGATGGATTTCGGCAAGTTCCGCTACCAGGAACAGAAAAAAGCCCATGAAGCCCGTTTGAAACAAAAACAGGTGCAGGTCAAGGAAATCAAGCTGCGGCCCGGCACCGATGAAAACGATTACCAGATCAAACTGCGTAACCTGCGCCGTTTTCTGGAAGACGGCGACAAGTGCAAGGTGACGTTGCGTTTCCGGGGACGCGAAATGGCGCACCAGGAGTTTGGCCTGAGGCAGCTTGAACGAATCAAGGCCGACCTGGAAGATGTCGCCCAGGTCGAGCAGATGCCCAAGATGGAAGGGCGTCTGATGGTGATGGTCGTCGCTCCGGCCCGCAAGAGCCGCTGAACGGCGACGGAAGTCGGCTCCGCAAGGAGCAATACAAGTGACGTCAGGTATGAAAACGCCCCAGTGGGCTACCTGACGGCATTCTATAAGCAAGGAGTAGCAATATGCCCAAGATGAAGACCAAAAGTGGCGCCAAAAAGCGCTTCAGGGTGCGCGCCGGCGGGAGCATCAAACGTTCCCATGCGTTCAAGCGCCACATCCTTACCAAGAAAACCACCAAGAACAAGCGCCATCTGCGTGGCACGGTCGTTGTCCATGACAGCGACCAGAAGCTGATCCGCGCCATGTTGCCCTTTGCCTGACAGGAGACCGCCATGCCCAGAGTTAAACGTGGTGTAACCGCCCGCGCGCGTCACAAGAAAGTTCTCGATCAGGCCAAGGGGTACCGGGGCCGCCGCAAGAATGTCTACCGCATCGCCAAAGAAGCGGTGATGAAGGCAGGCCAGTACGCTTACCGCGACCGCCGCCAGCGCAAACGGCAGTTCCGTGCCCTGTGGATCGTCCGAATCAATGCCGCCGCGCGCGAATTGGGCCTGACCTACAGCACCTTCATGAATGGCCTCAAGAAAGCTGCCATCGAGGTAGATCGCAAGGTGCTTGCCGATCTGGCCGTATTCGACAAGCCCGCGTTTGCCGCGCTCGCCGAACAGGCCAAAGCCCGTATCGCCGCGTAACGCCGCGATACGGATACGATTTACGCAGGCTTTTTTTATAGTCCGCAGGTTGCAGCAGCGTAAAGAAGGAGGCCATGCCTCCTTTTTTACTGGATTTCCCCGCAAGGGCAAAACATGGACAATCTCGATCAACTGGTCATCGATGCGCGCACGGCCTTTGCCGAGGCCACAACCGCAGCGGAGCTGGAGCAGGCAAAAGCGCGCTTTCTCGGCAAGAACAGTCTCGTCACAGAGCAATTGAAGGCGCTCGGCGGCTTGGCTCCCGAGCACAAGCGTGAGCGGGGGGCCGAGGTCAACCGCGCCAAGGCCGCCATTGAAACGGCGCTTGCCGAGCGGCGCGAAGCCCTGCGCGAAGCGGAACTTTCCGCGCAACTTCAAGCCGAGGCACTCGACGTGACACTGCCCGGGCGTGGCGCAACGCCCGGTGGCCTGCATCCGGTCAGCCGCTCGCTCGAACGCATCGAGCGCCTGTTCCGGTCTATCGGGTTCGTGGCCGTCGACGGCCCGGAAATCGAGACGGACTGGCACAACTTCACCGCGCTCAACATCCCGGCGGATCATCCGGCGCGTTCGATGCACGATACCTTTTTCCTCGAAGGGCGGGGGGATGTGCTGTTGCGCACCCATACCAGCCCGGTGCAAATCCGCGCCATGCTCGCGCACGCCGAAAAAAACCGCGATTGCGACCCCATGCCCGACTTGCGGATCATTGCGCCGGGGCGGGTGTACCGGGTCGACTCCGACGCCACCCATTCACCGATGTTCCATCAGGTCGAAGGCTTATGGATCGGTGAACGGGTGAGTTTTGCCGACTTGAAGGGCGTGGTGGCCGATTTCCTCTGCAAATTCTTCGAAACGGACAACTTGCAGGTTCGCTTCCGTCCGTCCTTCTTCCCGTTTACAGAGCCTTCGGCGGAAGTTGATGTCGCGTTCAAGGGCGGCTCGCTTGACGGGCGCTGGCTGGAAGTTGCCGGATGCGGCATGGTGCATCCCAATGTGTTGCGTTTCGGAGGCATCGATCCTGAGCGTTACACGGGATTCGCGTTTGGTTTCGGCCCGGATCGGCTGACCATGCTGCGTTACGGTGTAAACGACCTGCGACTGTTCTTTGAAGGCGATCTGCGTTTTTTGAGCCAATTCAGGTAACAAGGCCAAGCGAGCATGCAATTTTCAGAAAACTGGTTGCGCACTTTCGTCAATCCACCGCTCGATTCCGGGGCGTTCGGACATCTGATGACCATGGCCGGACTTGAGGTCGAAGAAGCCCATCCTGTCGCGCCGCCTTTCAGCGGCGTGGTGGTGGCCCGCATCATCGAGGCCGGAAAACATCCGAATGCCGACAAGCTCAAGCTGTGCAAGGTCGACGCCGGCACGGGAGAACCCTTGCAGATCGTATGCGGCGCACCCAATGCCGCCGCAGGCATGAAAGTTCCATGCGCAAAAATTGGCGCTGAACTACCCGGCGGCTTTGCCATCAAGGCCGCCAGACTGCGCGGGGTCGAATCCTTCGGCATGTTGTGCTCGGCGCACGAACTGGGATTGTCCGAGGATCACGACGGACTGCTCGCGCTGGAAGAAGATGCTCCGGTCGGCATGGACATCCGCGACTGGCTTGCGCTCAATGACACCTGCTTCGTCATCAAACTCACCCCCAACCGGGCCGATTGCCTGAGCCTGGCCGGCGTGGCGCGAGAGGTGGCGGCGCTCACCGGCGCATCGTTCATTCCCGCGCCGCTGTCGCTGGTTCCTCCGGCGAACGATGCCCGCCGCGGTATCGTGCTCGACGCGCCCAAGAAGTGTCCGCGCTATTGCGGGCGCGTCATCAGCGGGGTTAACGCCAAGGCACCCTCCCCCGCCTGGATGAAAGATCGCCTGAAACGTTCCGGTCTGCGCCCGATTCACGCCTTGGTCGATATTACCAATTACGTGATGCTCGAGCTCGGCCAGCCCCTGCACGTCTTTGACAACGCATGCCTTTCCGGTGCGATTCACGTCCGCCTGCCGCATCCGGGCGAAGAATTGCGGCTCCTGAACGAACAGAACGTGACGCCCACGCCCGATACCTTGTTAATTGCCGACGAAGCCCGCGCACTGGCGCTGGCCGGCATTATGGGCGGCGAAGAGACCGGCGTGACCCTCGATACGACCGAAGTTTTCCTGGAGTCTGCCTTCTTCACTCCCGAGGCCATCGCCGGGCGCGGGCGTGCCTATGGCCTTACTTCCGACGCCTCGCACCGCTTCGAGCGCGGGGTGGATTTCCAGCTACAACGTCCAGCCATCGAGCGTGCCACGCAACTCATCCTCGACATTTGCGGCGGCGTGCCTGGCCCGGTGGAAGAAACATGCGCGGATGAGCATCTGCCGCTGCGCGAGGAAGTCGCCCTGCGCCCGGCACGGGTACGTCAGGTGCTCGGCATCGACCTGGAGCATGAGGACATGCGCAAACTGCTGGAGCGCGTGTACCTGACAGTGCGCGACTTGGCGGTCGAACTGCGGGTGACGCCGCCTGCCTTTCGTTTTGACATCGAAACCGAAGAAGACCTTATCGAAGAAATCGCGCGGCTGCACGGTTACGACAATATCCCGTCCCTTGCGCCGCGAGGCAATCTTGCCATGCTCGCCAGCACCGAATCGGCGCGCACGCAGTGGGACGTGTGCCATTTTCTGGCCGGGCGCGGATTTCAGGAAGTCGTGAACTTCTCTTTCGTCGATTCCGTCTGGGAGCGGGATTTCTGTGCCAACAATGCCCCGATCCGGCTTGCCAACCCGATTGCCAGCCAGATGGACGCGATGCGTTCCAGCCTGATCCCGGGCCTGGTGTCCGATCTGGCGACAAACCGCAAACGCCAGCAGAACCGCGTGCGGGTTTTTGAACTGGGTCGTTGCTTTACGCGACGAGAACAAGGCGCGGGCGAAACTGGGGAGGAAGTCCCCGGCTTTCATCAACCACGGCGGCTGGCGGCGCTGGCGGCTGGCACAGCCTTTCCAGAACAATGGGGAGAATCGGCGAGAGCGACCGATTTCTTCGATCTCAAGGGTGATCTCGAAGCCCTGTTCGCGCCGCGCGGGCTGACGTTCGCCCCGGTTTCGGTTCCGGCCCTGCATCCCGGACGCGCAGCCTCGGTGTTCCTGGACGGCCACAATATCGGTGTGATCGGCGAACTCCACCCGGCCTGGACTCAACGCTTTGAACTGGGCGCGGCCCCGGTGGTGTTTGAAGTCGATCTCGACGCAACACTTTCCGCTCTGTGCCCTTCGAACCGTGAAATCTCGCGCATGCCGACTGTGTTGCGTGATCTCGCGCTGCTGGTTCCGGCAAACGTTCCCGCTGAACGGGTATTGAACGCACTGCGCGAGGCGGCGCCTGCCACCGTGCGAGAAATCCTGCTTTTTGACGTCTATCAAGGCAAAGGCATCGAATCTGGCTGCAAGAGCCTTGCTTTCAGGATTTCCATGCAAGATACTCAACATACTCTCGAAGATGCCGAAGTAGATCAGGCAATCTCCGGGCTGCTTCGCCATGTCGAGCGCACCGTAGGTGGACGGTTGCGCGTTTGAACACGCATCAAGCGCAATCCCTGCCGTTTATGGCGTGGTGAGTGAGATAATCGTATATGGAGCCGAAGGCTCCCCTGTACCGTATCAAGGAGTCCACGGCCTTCAGGCCGGGGTAACCAAAAGGGAGAGATTCCATGACCTTGACAAAAGCCGAGCTTGCCGACCTGCTTTTTGAACAGGTCGGACTGAATAAACGCGAAGCCAAGGACATGGTAGAGGGTTTTTTCGAAGAAATCCGTACTGCCCTGGAGCGTGGGGAAGGCGTCAAACTCTCCGGATTCGGCAATTTTCTGTTGCGCGACAAACCGCAACGCCCAGGGCGCAATCCCAAGACCGGCGAAGAAATCCCCATTTCCGCCAGGCGCGTGGTGACTTTCCATCCCAGTCAGAAACTCAAAGCCACCGTAGAAACGCCAGGCAATGACGGCGCCACAAATGTCTAAACCAACCTCTGCCGCCGCGCCCCTGCCGCCGATTCCCGCCAAGCGTTATTTCAGCATCGGCGAAGTCAGCGAACTCTGTGGGGTCAAGGCGCACGTGCTGCGCTATTGGGAACAGGAGTTTTCCCAACTCAAGCCCATCAAGCGCAGCGGCAACCGGCGTTACTACCAGCACCATGAAGTGCTCCTGGTGCGCAAGATTCGCCACTTGCTCTACGACCAAGGATTCACGATCTCGGGTGCGCGCAACCGTCTCGGCGAAGCCGCAATCCAGGATCAGGAAAACGCCATTGCCGCCGAACAGGCCCACACCCTGCTCGTCGGTCTCCGCGCCGAGATTGAAGCCACGTTGGGCGTGTTGCGGGGTTGAGCGAACATTTCGCTCCAGTTTCTGCTGGAAAGTTGTCGGCGATTTTTGTACAATCACGCCTCTCCGAGTCGGGGCGTAGCGCAGCCTGGTAGCGCACTTGCATGGGGTGCAAGGGGTCGCGAGTTCGAATCCCGCCGCCCCGACCAGTTGAATCGAATCAAGCACTTGGGCCAGCCATTGAGCTGGCCCAAGTGCTTTTTGCGGCGTAAAGGGCTGAATTCACCCTTGGAATACACCAATCACGGGGCTATTGGCCCTTGTCTGGGAAGAACCTCAGAAGTGCAGCGCCCGTTTGTCGCAGGCAAGCGCCGCTTCGTGGAGAACCTCCGAGAGGGTCGGATGGGCATGGCAAATCCGCGCAAGGTCTTCCGAAGCGCCGGCAAACTCCAGCGCGACGGTGGCTTCGCTGATGAGATCGGAAGCGCCCGCGCCGATGATGTGGATGCCCAGAATGCGATCTGTCTTGGCATCGGCCAGCATTTTGACGAACCCTTCCGGCGCACCGATGCCAAGCGCGCGGCCGTTGGCGAGGAAGGGAACCTTGCCCGCCTTGTAGGCAACGCCTTCGGCCTTGAGCTGTTGTTCGGTCTTGCCTACCCAGGCGATTTCCGGGGTGGTGTAGATGACACCGGGAACAGCATCCAGGTTGGTATGCCCCGCTTGTCCTGCGATGAGTTCGGCCACTTGCACGCCCTCTTCCATCGCCTTGTGGGCAAGCATGGGGCCGCGCACGACATCACCGATGGCCCATACGCCGGAAAGGCTGGTCTTGCAGTGAGCATCGACTTCGATCTGCCCGCGCTCGTTGAGCTTGAGCCCCACCGCGCCCGCGTTTAACCCTTCGGTGTTGGGAATGCGGCCCACGGAGACGATGAGGCGGTCGGCTTCGAGCTTCGCGGCTTTGCCGTCCTTATCGGTATAGGTGACGGTGACGTTCTTTTTGCCTGGCTTGACTTCGCCAACCTTGATGCCGGTGTGAATGGTGAGTCCCTGCTTGGTGAAGATTTTCAGGGCCTCCCTGGCAATATCGGCGTCGGCAACGGAGAGGAAATCGGGAAGGGCTTCGAGGAGAGTGACTTCCGCTCCCAGGCGGCGCCACACGGAACCCATTTCCAGCCCGATGACGCCAGCGCCGATGACAACCAGATTTTTTGGGACGGCGTCAATATCGAGCGCACCGACATTGTCGCAGACGATCTTGTTGTCGACAGGCAGGCCGGGCAGATGGCGCGGCCTGGAGCCGGTAGCGACGATGACATGCTTTGCTTCGACTTCTTCCTTGCCAACTTTCAATTGCCAGCCGTTCGCGGATTGACCGGCGAACGCGCCGTGGCCGGGCAGGAAGGTGACTTTGTTTTTCTTGAAAAGCCCTTTGATGCCGCCCGTGAGTTGGTCGACGATGCCGTTTTTTCGGGCGAGCATCTTCGGGACATCGATTTTCGGAGCATTGATTTCGATGCCCTGCCCGGCGAAGGCATGGGCAGCCTCTTCATACAGGTGCGAAGTGTGGAGCAGCGCCTTGGAGGGAATGCAGCCGACATTGAGACAAGTGCCGCCCAGCCTGGGTTCGCCCTTTGGGTCGGCATAGGGGTTGGATTCGCAGCAGGCAACCTTGAAGCCGAGTTGCGCGGCGCGGATGGCGGCAACGTAGCCGCCCGGCCCGCCACCGATGACGAGGATATCGAATTCGTTTGCCATTAAACTCTCCTAAATATCCAATATCAGCCGCGCCGGGTCTTCCAGGGCTTCCTTCATCGCTACCAAGCCAAGGACGGCTTCCCGCCCGTCGATGATGCGGTGGTCGTAAGAAAGCGCCAGATAGTTGATGGGGCGGATGACGACCTGGCCGTTCTCGGCGACCGGACGATCCTTGGTGGCGTGAATGCCGAGGATGGCTGATTGCGGCGGGTTGATGATGGGGGTGGACATCATGGAACCGAATACGCCGCCGTTGGAGATGGAGAAAGTCCCGCCGGTGAGATCCTCGATCGACAGGCGGCCATCCTTGGCCTTGTTGCCGAATTCGGCAATCTTGAGTTCGACTTCGGCCACAGAGAGGAGTTCGGCATTACGCAGAATCGGTACGACAAGGCCGCGCGGACTGCCCACGGCAACACCAATGTCAATGTAGCCGTGATAGATGATGTCGTTGCCGTCAATCGAGGCATTGAGAATCGGGTACCGTTTGAGCGCCGCAACGGCGGCCTTGACGAAAAAGCCCATAAAGCCGAGGCGCACGCCGTGGGCTTTTTCGAATTTCTCGCCGTATTGCTTGCGCAGGGCCATGACGGGAGCCATGTTCACTTCGTTGAACGTGGTCAGTATGGCGTTTTCGTTCTTGGACTGGATAAGGCGCTCGGCAATGCGGGAACGCAGGCGGGTCATGGGGACGCGCTCTTCCGGCCGCTCGCCGACAAATGCCACCGCAGCGGGCGCAGACGGTGCAGCAGCGGAAGTTGGCGTAGAGACCTTGGCCGCCGCCACGGCATCTTCCTTGGTGACACGCCCGCCACGGCCCGTGCCGCTCACGGAGGCGGCAGGGATGCCTTTTTCTTCCAGTATCTTGCGCGCCGCCGGGCTGGGTTCGCCCGCAGCTCCGGCACGAACATCGCCAAGAGCCGGGGGCGCCGCAGCAGGTTCCTGCGGCGCGGCGGAGGCAGTTGCCTTGGCTTGGGTGTCGATCCGGGCGATCAGGTCACCCGAGGTGACGGTCGCCCCATCGTCCTTGACGATCTCGACGAGGACTCCATCGGCGGGGGCTGGAGTTTCGAGCACGACTTTGTCGGTTTCGATGTCGATCAGGTTTTCATCGCGTGTAACGGCTTCTCCGGCTCTCTTGTGCCAAGCCACGAGGCTGGCCTCGGACACGGATTCGGACAGTTGCGGTACTTTGACTTCGATCAGCATTGTTATTGCCCTCTGTATTTATTGATCGTTGGGTGATTGCGGAGTCGTTTTCTGAATCGGCCCAAATGCGAGTTCAATGAGATCCTTCTGTTGCTGCAAATGCTTGGCGAAATAGCCCACGGCAGGCGAAGCGGAGGCGGGACGGCTGGCCAGCAGCAGCTTGTGGCGTGTGCCAAGTACGTTCACCAGATGCTGCCGCGAGGCCAGCCAGTACCATGCACCCTGATTGCGCGGCTCTTCCTGGCACCAGATGACATCCTTCGCGTTTGGGAACTGCTCGATCGCGTCGGCAAAACTTTTCATCGGGAAAGGATAGAGCTGTTCGATGCGTACCAGCGCGGCATCGGTGATCTTATGTTCCCGGCGATAAGCGAGCAGTTCATAGTAGAGCTTGCCCTGGCACAGCACGATGCGGTTCACCCGTTTGCTGTCGAGCGGTTCGGTCTCGGGAATCACGGTCTGGAATTGGCCGGTGGCGAATTCTTCGATGCTCGATACCGCTTCCTTGTGGCGCAGCAGTGACTTCGGTGTGATGACGACCAAGGGTTTGCGCAGTTTGCGCATCATCTGGCGGCGCAGGAGATGGAAAATTTGCGCGGGTGTGGTGGGCACGCAAACCTGCCAGTTGTTTTCCGCCGCCATGTTCATGAAACGTTCCAGCCGCGCGGAAGTATGCTCCGGGCCTTGCCCTTCATAGCCGTGCGGCAGGAGCATGGTCAGCCCGGTGATGCGCCCCCATTTTGCTTCGCCCGAGGAGATGAACTGATCGATGACGACCTGCGCACCATTGATGAAGTCGCCGAACTGGGCTTCCCATACGACAAGGTCGTTCGGTTCGGTGGTCGCATAGCCGTATTCAAAGGCCAGCACGCCTTCTTCGGAAAGCACCGAGTCGAAACACTGGAAACGGGCCTGCCCGTCCTGGATGTGGGCAAGCGGCATATAAACGCCTTCACTGCGCTGCTTGCGGTGCTGGTCGTGCAGTATGGCGTGACGATGGAAGAAGGTTCCCCGGCCAACGTCTTCACCCGAAATGCGCACGCCAAACCCTTCGGCAAGGAGGCTGGCATAGGCGAGGTTCTCCCCCATGCCCCAGTCGATAGGCAGTTCGCCACGGCCCATTGCGGCGCGGTCATCGATGGTTTTCCGCACGCGGGAATGGAGCGTGAAGCCTTCCGGGATCGTGGTCAGCGCCTGCGCGAGACGGCGGACTTCCTGCGCGGGAATCGCGGTATGGGCTTCATCGGTATAGGGCTGGTTGAGGAAGGGTCTCCAGTCCGCCGTAAGCTGGCGGGTGTAGCCGGAGAGCACCGAGTTGCAGAGCAACTCGCCACGGTCGAGATGTTCGCGGTATTCGGCGATCATCCTGTCGGGTTCATCGGCAGCAAGCGTGCCTTCGGCGACAAGACGGTCGGCATAGAGCTTGCGCGTGCCGGGATGTTTCTGAATGATCTGGTACATCAACGGCTGCGTGACCATCGGTTCGTCCTGCTCGTTGTGACCGAGCTTGCGGAAGCAGAAAATGTCGATTGCCACGTCCTTCTTGAATTCCTGACGGAATTCAACGGCCAGCCGGGTGACGAAGGCCACGGCCTCCGGGTCGTCGCCGTTGACGTGGAAGATCGGGGCTTCGACCAGTTTGAAAATGTCCGTACAGTAGTGTGTGGAACGCAGGTCGCGCGGAGCGGATGTGGTAAACCCGATCTGGTTGTTGATGACCAGATGGACAGTCCCGCCCGTGCCGTAACCCCGGGTCTGGGAGAAGTTGAGCATTTCCTGGTTGACGCCTTGCCCGGCCACGGCAGAATCGCCGTGAATCAGGACGGGCAGAACTTGTTCTTTGCCAGCTTCCCCGCTGCGGCGAAGCTGGCGCGCATAGACGGAGCCTTCCACGACCGGGTTGATGATTTCCAGGTGCGAGGGGTTGAAGGCCAGCACGAGATGCATCGGCCCGCCCGAGGTCATGATGTTGCTGGAAAAACCCATGTGGTATTTGACATCGCCCGCAGAGAGGTTGGCCTTGACCTTGCCCTCGAATTCGGAGAAGAGCATGGAGGGCGATTTGCCCAGGACATTGACCAGGGTGTTGAGCCGCCCACGGTGCGCCATGCCGAGCACGGTTTCCGCCACGCCCAGTTTGCCCGCGACATGCAGGAGTTCATCCATTGCGACGATGGTCGATTCGCTGCCTTCGAGCGAAAAGCGTTTTTGCCCCACGTAACGGGTGTGCAGGTAGCGTTCAAGCGTTTCGGCGGCAGTCACACGCTCCAGGATATGGCGCTTGCCCTCCGCCGTGAAATTCGGCGTGGCGCGCACGCTTTCCAGCCGCTCCTGTATCCAGCGTTGTTGGGCCGCGTCCGAAATGTGCAGGTACTCGACGCCGATGGTGCCGCAGTATGTCTGGCGCAGGGCTTCAAGAATATCGCGCAGGGTGGCGCGGTCTCCAGAAACGCCCTTGAAATTGCCGACGTTGAAAGTCTTGGACAGATCGGCCTCGGTGAACCCGTAATGCGAGGGGTCGAGTTCGGCGATATGGGGCCAGTCGCCACGCTTGAGCGGATCAAGGTTGGCGCGGCGGTTGCCGAGGAGGCGATGAGCGGCGATCAGTTGCAGGACATCGGCCTGCAATTTGTTTTCGCCCTCGGAACTCGCCGTGCGCACGGGGCCGCGCTTGGATATCTGTTCAAAGGCGGCAATGATCGGGCTATGAGCCACATCACGCACCGCCGCGCCCGCCTGAGCCTGGAGTTGATCGAAATACATGCGCCAGCGTTCATCGACCGAGGCGGGATCAGCCAGATAATTTTCGTAAAGTTCTTCGATAAAAGGCGCGTTCGAACCATACAGATGGGACGTGCCCTGGAGTTCCTTGTGCCTCATGTTGAAATCACCTGTCGTGTTTTGGATAGGGTTGCCGTTGAATACGACGCCGTGCTTTATTTACGCAAAGGATACATTCATATCATGCCTATTGAAAGAAGGCACGGGGCAACCCGAAGGCCTGCCCCGTATCCGCAAGCTTGCAACATGCCCACCCCCGTCCGTCCACCTGTGCGCTGAAACTGCTACGGGGATTGCATCCGGCGCATACCGATCAACGCTTGCCGATATCCGGCACGTTACGCCGTGCCGCGCCAATGTAAAGCTGGCGGGGACGGCCAATCTTGTAATCGGGGTCGGTAATCATTTCTTCCCATTGCGCCAGCCAGCCCGCCGTGCGCGCCAACGCAAAGACGCAGGTAAACATGGTGGTGGGAATGCCCAGAGCCTTCTGGACAATGCCGGAGTAGAAGTCCACGTTCGGATAGAGCTTTTTCTCGACGAAATAATCGTCTTCGAGAGCAATCTTTTCGAGCGCCTTGGCAAGTTTGAACAAACGGTTGTTCTCAAGCCCCAGTTCGGCAAGCACATCTGCGCACACCTTGCCCATGAGCTTGGAACGCGGGTCGAAGTTTTTATAGATGCGATGGCCGAAACCCATCAGTTTGAAACTGTCGTTCTTGTCCTTGGCACGCTTGATGTACTCGCCCACCCTGGAAACATCGCCGATTTCCTCCAGCATATTCAGGCACGCTTCGTTTGCGCCACCGTGCGCCGGACCCCACAGGCAGGAAATACCCGACGCGACACAGGCAAAGGGGTTGGCTTCGGAAGAACCGGCCAGACGCACCGTGGAAGTGGAGGCGTTCTGTTCGTGGTCGGCGTGCAGGGTAAAGATGATGTCGAGCGCGCGCGACAATATCGGGTTGATCTTGTACTCCTCGCTGGGTACACCGAACATCATGTACATGAAGTTCGAGGCGTAATCGAGATCGTTCCGGGGATACATGAACGGCAACCCGGTGTTGTAGCGGTAGGCCAGCGCGATGATGGTCGGCAGCTTGGCAATGATGCGCTGGAAACAAATGTCCCGGTGCTCGACGTTGGAGTAGTCCATGCCATGATGGTAAAACGCCGACAGCGCGCCAACCACGCCGACGATGACCGCCATCGGGTGGGCGTCGCGGCGAAAACCGTTGTAGAACCGGGTCAACTGGTCGTGCACCAAGGTGTGCTTGCGGATGGTGCCTTCAAACTTGGCTTTCTGATCCGCATTCGGCAGTTCTCTGTTGCGCAACAGGTAGGCAACCTCCAGGAAGTTGCACTTATCGGCCAGTTGCTCGATGGGATAGCCGCAGTACAGCAGTTCACCCTTTTCACCATCTATGAAAGTGATGGAGGATTGGCAGCTTGCCGTCGACATAAAACCGGCGTCATAGGTGAAACACCCGGTCTTGGCACCCAACGTGCGGATGTCGATAACATCATTCCCGTGTACGCCTTTCAGTATCGGGAAATCAAAAGTTTTGCCGTCAATGGTCAAAGTTGCTTTACGTTCTTCACTCATGGGTAGTCCCTCCTGTGTTGTAGATGCCTCTGGTTTGGTCAGAAGTCCAGAAATTTTTTATTTTGGTATGAGCGCTGTGCCTACCGGAACCTTTCCTCGTTTCAGCATCGGCTCAATCGCGCGATCATCCTTTGCCAGCGGACAACCTCGCAGGGTTTGTTCCCATTGATGAATGCCCACAAGTCGTAGTCGTCGCAACGCAACAGGTCTTCAAAATCGGCCAGTTGTTCGTCGTCGAGACGGTCAAACTCATGCTCCAGAAAGCGCGCCAGCACCAAGTCCAGTTCAAGCATGGACCTGCGGCACTGCCAGCGCACTTTTCCTCGGCGGGGATTAATCATCATCGTTCTTTAAATGGCGCGACTGACCATCATGTCCTTGATTTTATTGATGGAACGGGTTGGATTCAGGCTCTTCGGACAGACAGCGACGCAGTTCATGATCGTGTGGCAGCGGAACAGCCGGTACGGGTCTTCGAGGTTGTCCAATCGTTCATTGGCGGCCTGGTCGCGCGTGTCGGCGATGAAACGATAGGCATTCAGCAGCCCCGCCGGGCCGACGAACTTGTCCGGGTTCCACCAGAACGACGGACAGGACGTGGAACAGCACGCGCACAGGATGCACTCATACAACCCATTGAGTTCCTCGCGTTCCTCCGGGCTTTGCAGGCGCTCGCGCTCAGGCGGGGGCTCGTCGTTGATGAGATAGGGCTTGATCGAGTGGTATTGCTTGAAGAACTGGGTCATGTCCACGATCAGGTCGCGGATCACCGGCAATCCCGGCAAGGGCCTCAAGACGATGGGTTGGGACAGGCTGTCGATATCGGACAGGCAGGCCAGAGCGTTGACGCCGTTGATGTTGACCGCGTCAGACCCGCACACGCCCTCGCGGCATGAGCGGCGGAACGACAGGCTGTCATCCTTGGCCTTGATCTTCACCAAGGCGTCGAGAAGTTTCTTGTCGGTGGGGTCGAGATCCACCGAAATATCCTGCATGTAAGGCTGAGTGCCCTTGTCAGGGTCGTAACGGTATATCTTGAACTGAACAGTGCGTTTGCTCATCTGCATTTGTGTTCTTCTCCTGCGCTCAAGGCTCAGTACGTCCGTTTGGCGAGCGCAATCGGCTCGACATCATCGGACAAGGGTTTCAGGTGCACCGGCTTGTATTCCACATGGTTGTCCGCGCTGAACCAAAGGGTGTGCTTGAGCCAGTTCTGGTCGTCACGCCCGTTCGGGTGCTCGGGAGTGTCCGGCGCATCATCCCGGACGTGCGCACCGCGCGACTCCTTGCGCGCCTCGGCAGAAATCATCGTCGCCCTGGCGACTTCGATCATGTTGTCCAGTTCCAGCGCCTCCTGGCGCGCTGTGTTCCAGACCTTGGACTTGTCGCCGATATAGGTAGCCTTCGCGCGCTCGGCCACTTCCAGGATCGTCGCCACGCCTTCTTTGAGCAAATCCCTGAAACGGAATACCCCGGCATGTTTTTGCATGGTGCGCTGAATGGCGAGGCGGACATCATTGACCGAATTACCCTCTTTCTGCGATTCCAGCCGGGCAATCCGGGCGAGCGACATGTCGGCGGCATCATCAGGCAAGGGTTTGAGATCGAGTTGTCCGGCCTGGAAGTCCGCGACCACGGATTCGCCTGCGGACTTGCCGAACACCAGAAGATCAAGCAGGGAATTCGTCCCAAGGCGGTTCGCGCCATGCACCGAGGCACAAGCGCATTCGCCCGCCGCGTAAAATCCGTGCACGGGCGTGCTCGGATTGCCGGGCTTCGGCTGCACTACTTGCCCCTTGTAATTGGTCGGAATTCCGCCCATCTGATAGTGGCAGGTCGGCACCACGGGAATCGGGGCCTTGATCGGATCGACACCCGCGAAACGGATCGAAATCTCGCGGATGCCCGGCAGCCGCTTCATGATGATTTCAGGCGACAGGTGTGTAATGTCGAGCAACACATAGTCCTTGTCATGGCCACAGCCGCGCCCTTCGTTGATCTCCGTCACCATCGAACGCGACACCACGTCGCGCGAAGCCAGATCCTTGAGGTTCGGCGCGTAGCGTTCCATGAAACGCTCGCCGCCGGCATTGCGCAGGATGCCGCCCTCGCCACGCACGCCCTCGGTAATCAGCACGCCCGCACCGGCCACGCCGGTGGGGTGAAATTGCCAGAATTCCATGTCTTCGAGCGGAATCCCCGCCCGCGCCGCCATACCCAGGCCGTCGCCGGTATTGGTAAAGGCGTTGGTCGAAGAATAGAAAATGCGGCCAGACCCCCCGGTGGCAAAGATCGTTGCCCTGGAATGGAAAATCGACACTTCCCCGGTTTCCAGCTCAAGCGCGGTTACGCCAAGCACATTGCCGTCGCCGTCCCGGATAAGGTCGAGCGCCATCCATTCGACAAAGAACTGCGTATGCGCACGCACGTTGCGCTGATAGAGCGCATGCAGCATGGCGTGCCCCGTGCGGTCAGCCGCCGCGCAGGAGCGCATCACCGGGGACTTGCCGTAATTCATGGAATGCCCGCCAAACGGGCGCTGGTAAATCTTGCCGTTGTCGGTACGGTCGAACGGCATGCCATAGTGTTCCAGTTCGATGACGACCTCATTGGCCTTCTTGCACATGAACTCAATGGCGTCCTGATCGCCGAGCCAGTCCGACCCCTTGACGGTGTCGTACATATGCCAATGCCAGTGATCCTCGGTGGAATTGCCCAAGGAAGCCGCCACCCCGCCTTGCGCGGCGACGGTGTGCGAACGGGTCGGAAACACCTTGGAGAGCACGGCGGTCTTCAATCCCGCCTCGGACAATTGCAGTGCGGCACGCAAACCTGCGCCTCCCGCGCCGACGATGACCGCATCAAAAGTACGTTTTGCGATACTCACGCTTACAGTCTCCAAAGAATCCGCACAGCCCATCCGGCATAACCGACGAGCAGGAAAAGAACGATCAGGTGCAACGCCAGCCGCAACCCGGCAGCCTTGACATAGTCCATCCAGATGTCACGCATTCCGATCCAGGCGTGGTAGCAGAGCGACACGATGAACAGAAAGGAGAAGAACCTGACCCACGCCGACGAGAACAACCCCGCCCAGGTTTGATAATTGAATTCTGGCAGGCAGAAGAGCGAAGCGACAAAAACGAGCGTAAAAAGTGCCATGTAAATAGCAGTCGCCCGCTGCGCAAGCCAGTCTTTCAGGCCGTAATGCGCACCGATAACATGACGTTTCACCATAATAGCCACCCCATGACAGCGGTCAACGTCAGGCTCGCAACCACGACAGCCCCCGCAGACTTGCGCGCGCACGGCAAATCAAGCCCTTTGCCGATGTCAAGAAACAGAAAGCGGATGCCGGCGCAGAAGTGATACAAGTACGCCCACAACAACCCCAGCAACACGAGCTTCGCCAACGGATGGGCGACGATTTCCCTGAACTCTTCGAACGAGGCCCGATCGAGCAGGCTCTTGTCGAGCAGGCAAATCAGAAATGGCAACAGCAGAAACAGCCCCGCACCACTGACACGATGCAAAATGGACACGATCCCTGGCAACGGCAACCGTATCTGCCAGACGGCCAGATGTTTTGGCCTTCTACAACACACACTCCCCTCAGCCATGAAGCCCCCTTCAAAAAACAACCGAAACAGAAAGAAAAAAGGCTGTGCGCCCTCTGTACGGTGGGCGTAGCACCTTCGAGAAAACGTCAAGTCAAATCGTTCAAATAATAGTGTTCAGCCGTCGAATACACTCCCCGCCTCCACTCAACCGGTTTGTCCCCATATGTGTACGTCACCCGCTCGACCGACAGCAGCGGCGTGCCTTCAGCCACCTGGAGCAACTCAGCCGCCGCGCGATCAGCGGCCACGGCGCGGATACGCTCCTGGGCACGGATCATCCGCAGCCCGAAACGGGTCTCGAACAGCGAGTACAACGAACTGTTCCAGACCCGCAACATCTCCATGTCCAAGCCCCGGTAGAGTTCCTCGGGCAGGTAGATTTCATCGGCCACGATGGGTTTGCGCGCGTATTGCAGAACCCTGCGCAGGATTATAATCGACGAATCCGGCTCGATGGCCAGTATACGGGCCGCTTCTTGCCCTGCCTTGGCTCGCCAGCAATCGACAGGGACGCTCTTCGGATGAGAGAGCAAACTTCCGCTTTCAGGAACCAGCCGCAAAAAACGGAACATCTGCCGGGGATCGGTATGCGAGGCCACATAAGTGCCCCTGCCCTGCCTGCGCACCAGGATGTTGTCCGCCGCCATCTCGTCGATCGCCTTGCGCACCGTCCCCTGCGAAACATTGAAGCGCACCGCAAGCTCTTGCTCACTGGGGATAGCCTGGCCCGGACGCCACTCCCCGGTTTCAAGTGCTTGCAGGATCAGTCCCTTGATCTGTCGGTAGAGCGGACTGAAGGTAGGTGAAATTTGTGTCATATGCAGAGTATTGGAACATAAAAAAATGGTAGCGTCCATCTATGGTATGTTTTACATTTTATGTTTTATATTAGATACGACATTAATCGATAAAATGGATTATTTGTTGTCAGTATCCGTGTTCACGTCCCGCCATATGGCTCTGACGTTGTTACATGTCGTAAAATGGTTTCCGTACAGCACATTCCACACAGCACACAGAGGGAGATGCACCCATGAGTAAGGCCCCTATCCGCGTTACCATCACCGGCGCTGCCGGCCAGATTGGCTACAGCCTGCTGTTTCGCATTGCCAGTGGCGACATGCTTGGCAAGGACCAGACTGTCATTTTGCAACTGCTCGACCTTCCCCAGGCTCAGAAGTCCCTCCAGGGCGTCATCATGGAACTGGATGACTGTGCTTTCCCGCTTCTGGCCGACATCATCCCGACCGACAACCCTGAGGTCGCCTTCAAGGATACCCAGATCGCCCTTTTGGTTGGCGCGCGGCCACGCGGCCCCGGCATGGAACGCAAGGACCTGCTGACCGAAAACGCCAAGATTTTCACTGTACAGGGCGCAGCCATCGGCCAGCACGCCAACCCCGGCTGCAAGGTGCTGGTCGTTGGGAACCCCTGCAACACCAACGCCTACATCGCCAAGGAAATCGCTGTCAAATATGGCCGCGTTCCGGCCAGAAATTTCACCGGCATGCTGCGTCTCGACCACAACCGCGCTCTGTCGCAACTGGCCGCCAAATCAGGACGCGCGGTTTCCAGCCTGAAAAACCTGGTGGTATGGGGCAACCATTCGCCCACCATGTACGCCGATTATCGCTTCGTCACATCCAACGGCGACAAGGTCCAGGATCTTATCAACGACGATGCCTGGAACAGGGACGTATTCCTGCCCACCGTCGGCAAGCGTGGCGCGGCGATCATCGAAGCGCGCGGGCTTTCCTCGGCAGCTTCGGCAGCCAATGCCGCCATCGACCACATCCGCGACTGGGTGCTTGGCTCGAAGGGCGAATGGGTCACAATGGGCGTACCCTCCGATGGTTCCTACGGCATACCCGAAGGCATCATCTACGGTTTCCCGACGACGACCGAAAACGGCGAATACAAGATCGTCCAGGGGCTGGACATCGACGCATTCTCGCACGAGCGCATGACCAAAACACTCAACGAACTGCTCGAAGAACGCGACGGCGTAAAAGACCTGCTCGTCTGAGCGTAGCGGCAGCAACCTGCTGCCCGTAGAACTCGACCCCGGTCCGTACCCATGCGCGCGGCTTTCCTGGATTGCCGCGCGTTTTCTTTTGCCCGGACCGGGCAAGCGCGCGCAACCTCCGAGACGCGCGGTTGACAATTCAACCCTCCTCCCTATAATTCGCCCTTCGACTCGAAGCGCCCGTAGCTCATCTGGATAGAGTACTTGGCTACGAACCAAGGGGTAGGAGGTTCGAATCCTTCCGGGCGCGCCAAAGAACGCTCACGTCGCTGTAGCGTGGGTACTTCGCTCCGCGTGTTTGAGTCACACCGGTCTGAAGGCCGGGGATTCCCCGATACGGTTCAGGGAAGCCTTTGGCTCCATAAAAGGCTCATCTCACTGACCTCGCCATGAATGGCGAGAATTGCGTTCGACACGTGTTCAATCCCGCGTCATGCCTCATTGCGCCTTCGCGTATTCAGACGCACGGATGGCGTCCCGCCGCCCCCCCATAAAACACCGCCGCGATGCATGGTTTTTTGTATATTATTAAAACTATTTCTTATCCAACCCCTCCATGCTTGTTATGATCCACAGTTACCAAGAGCCTTGCGGCGTTGAGGCTCTCGGGCCACAGAGAGAGCAGAACCCATGAGTATTTACGCTCTGGACGGGTGCAGGCCCCAAATTGGCGAGGGTTCCTGGATTGCCCACAACGCGACGATCATCGGTGACGTGCGCATTGGCCGTTTCGTCAGCATCTGGTACAACGCGGTCGTTCGCGGCGACAACGAACCCATTGAAATCGGCGACGGAACCAACATCCAGGACGGTTCCGTTCTCCACAACGATGAGGGCGTGCCGCTGACGATCGGCGAGAATGTCTCCGTCGGCCACATGGCCATGCTGCACGGCTGCACCATCGGCGACGGCTGCCTGATCGGCATCAATGCCGTGGTGCTCAACAACGCCGTTGTCGGCAGGGACTGCCTCATCGCCGCGAACGCGCTGATTCCCGAAGGAAAGACCATTCCTGATCGATCTCTGGTCGTCGGGTCGCCGGGTCGGATATTGCGCACGCTCACCGACGAAGAAATCATGCGCATGCGCGGCAATGCCCTTCATTATGTTGACAACGCCCTCCGTTTCCAACTCGGGCTTCATGAACTGCATGCCACCACCCACCATGCCGAATCCAATGCCTGAATACAGGTCGGGCACAATTCCTGCCACAAGTGGCGAAAGCGCTCATGAGGCCGGATGCTTTCCTGAACCGTATCGAGGAATCTTCGGCCTTCAGGCCAAGGCAACTCAAATCCTCCAGCGATGGACGCGCCTCATCCTGCCGATACTGGCCTGCGCGCTCCTCGGCGCGTGTTCCTCCGCGCCGGTACAGTATTCCCCCGCGTCGGACATGCTGGGTGACGACGAAAAATACAACCCGTTTGCGAGTTATTTCGTTCTCGAAGACCCGGCGCATCGCGAAGAAATCGTCGTGCGGGCTCTCAATCTGGTCGGTGCGGAATACCGATATGGCGGCGAAAACCCCAGTGAAGGGCTGGATTGCAGCGGCTTGGTGACTTATGTGGTGGAACAGGCCAGCAAACGCCGTCTCCCGCATCACGCAGCCACCATCGCTCTGATGACACGCCCCATCGAGCGCAGAGAACTCGCATCGGGCGATCTCGTCTTTTTCAACACGATGAAGCGCCGCCATTCCCACATGGGCATTTACATCGGCGATAACCGTTTCATCCACGCCCCCGCGCCCGGCCAGAAAATACGCGTCGACTCGCTCAAGACCCGTTATTTCGGCGAGCGGCTCGACGGCCTGCACACCTTTGCGCCAAAAAAACCTGGCTCGTCAGATTAAGGAATTTTCTGACTCTCTCCGCTCCTGCCATCTCCCTTGGGCGCGGGTGATGAACTGCCGGTTTTTTCGACCACCGGATCGACCCAACTGCCCGTGATTCTGTAATCGTAGGAAAACAGTTTCTCGATCGGGTCGCCAAACGTCTTCTGCACCAAATAGGCTACCGCGCCCACCAGTGGATTGACGACAGCCGCGCCAAGGGCAACCGGATCGGACAGGGTCGGACGCACCGTCACTCGTAAATCCTGGGTCTCGGCGGCAATGTCCGCCTGTCCCCGCATCAGCACCCGCGCCGCCGGCCCGGCAATTTCAATGCTGTCACTACGCATCACGCCTTCGGAAACCGTGGCCTTGCCTTCGATACGGCTAAAAACAAACCCCTCGGAAAACACATCACGAAAATCGAGCGTCACCCGTTTCGGCAATGCCTGCAAGCTGAGGACGCCGAGCAAACGCCCGACGCCAGGTTCAATGCGTTCAAAACGCCCTTCCCTGGCGTCGAGTTCGATCTGGCCGGAGAGCGTCGGATAGTCGATCCGGGTCGGCGGGCCTCGCCAGTCGAGTTTTCCGGCGAGCTTTGCTTGCCCGTCATGCACAATGTGGTTGTACCCCAATACCTCGGCAAGGCGGCCGACATTGGCAGATTCCAGGGTGAAATCAAGCATGCTGCGCTGCGCGTCGGGCTGCCAGAGGCCGTTGCCGGAAAACTGTGCGTCGGGATGATGGATGGAAAGGTTGTCGAGCCGCCAGACACCTTCCTGGTTGGTGGCCCGCACTTTGAGTTGCCCGAGTTCGCGCGTGCCAACCACGAACTCCTCTGCCCGCACATCAAGCCCCGGCAAACCGCTGGGAGGAGGGGATCTGGAAGAGCCGTTTTTATCCTGGTTATCGCTTTTGGCGCCGTTCTCGTCTCCCGACAGAGCCAAACGGCTCAGGTGTGCCGACAGCACGCCATCCCCCCCGCGCTTCCAGGCGATGACGCCCTGCGCCTCGGTACTGTCCAGATGCGCCGTCCAGCTTTCGGCATTGTTTGCCGCGCGCAGTTGCAATGCGTTGAAGGTATATCCAAAGGCGCGTACTTGCCGGGCATCGAGCATGACAGCCGTCAACAGCGGCGCCGCCTCATCGTCCTGGCCACCGCTCACGCCTGCGGCTATGGTCCAGTGCCAGGCATCAATATCCAGCTTATCGAACGAGGCCGCAAGCTGTATTCCGTTACTGGAAGATATCGGCGCGGGCCGGTGCAGCCCCACCCCGCCGCGTACAACCCCGGAGGCATCGCGTTCAAGCGCGATTTCAAGCCTGTCGCCCTGTTTTGCTGTAATCAGCCGGGGTTTGCCCATCCCCTGGGAAACCGTCACGACCTCCAGCGGCCAGATTTCGTCGGTTTCCTTGGCAAAAGGACTAGGCAGGCGCGAACTCAGCCCCTTGAGCCAGGAGCGCACGACGATCTTGCTGCTATCCTGCCCGAAGGTCATCTCGGCGTTCCAGGGCGTATTTCCGTTGACCCACCTCAGTAACGGCCAGCCGAACGCTTCGTACACCGCCGCCGCCTCCACTTGCCCATGCGCGGCAAGTTCGAGCCTGCCCCCGTTCGCCTTGCCCTCAATCACACTTTCTCCGCCAAGCAGACGGCCACGAATGGAAAGCGCCTTCAACGCATCCTCGGTAAAGCTCAAGCTGCCCTCGGCAGCTTCCAGCGCCGACTCGAAGGCAATCCCGTCCAGGCGGACACGATTGCCGGAAAAACGATACTCCCCACCGACTTCGGTTTTGGAGAGATCATGCAAAGGCAGCACCAGTTTGAGCCCAAGCTGGCCATTGCCTTCGGGGCGCAATGACTCTGTGAAACCTTGCAAACGCGCGGATAGCGGACTTTCGGCAATGAAACGCAGAAAATCCGCGCTCGGCCCTTTCGCCGCTCCTTCTATGGTCATCACCCCTTCCCCGAGGTCAGGAATTCCGACCCGTACGGGTTCCACCCGGACGCCAAAAATGTCTCCGCCACGGGATTCAATGAGAAGACCCGGCCCCGTGAAGCGCAGTTCTCCGGCAAGATGATCGAGTGCCGGCCAACCATCGGCATAATCAAGCCGACCGTTTTCCGCCCGAGCCACGACAGAGAACTCTCCTTTTCCATCCCGGAACGGAAAATGCGCCAATGGGCCTTTAAGCCTTACTTTCGCGCCGGTCACGTTGCCGTGCATGAGCGAGTGCCTGAGCCAGTCACGCACCCGTTCACCGGCGATGATGGGGATATAACGCCATACCGCCGTAGCCTGCGCACGGGACAACTCCCCTGAGATGTCGATTTCGCCGGGGCCGCTCTCTGCGGGCCAATAGCCTCCGCTTGCCCAGCCCGTCGCGTCGTCATTGACAAACTCCACGGCAGCGAGCATCACGGCCAACTGCCCGTTCTTGTGGTGCCAACTGCCCGAAACGCCGAGGCGGGCAACCGGGATGTGCGCCTGTTCGAACACCTTGGGCAGATCGACGTAACCGTTCTGGCTGGAGAACAAAAACTCTCCTTCCCGGTTGTTGCCCTTGATCCGTCCCGACATGTTGCCCATGCCCGGTATGAGGCCGCGAGCGGTCAGGCTGATGCCTTCAAATTCCGTATTGATTTTCCAGTCCTGCAAAGCGTCGGCTTCGCCTTCCCATTCGACCGAGAACGTCCGCAGGTGCCCTTTGGGATTGAACTCGCCCAGCAATACGCGCGCATTCTCAAGTTTGTCGAGCGGCAAACTTCCGGTCAGTTGGGCAAGAGCCGCCAGATCGATCGAAGAAGCCGAAAACGCGCCTCCATTTGGCGTGCCATCAGCGGCATTACGCAATTCGAGATTAAAATCGACGGGCGTATGCAACTTGGTTTCTTGGGATTCCAGCCACAAACCACGTGCGCCGAACTCCACGCTTTCCGGCGCGCGGCGCATCAGCAACCGTCCGCTGAGCCGATTGAACTTCAATGGGGCCAGTCCGGTGCCCAGCGTGGTTTCCACTCCTTCCAGATCTAAATCCGCAGAAAGTCCGGCCGTGCCAACACCATCGTTATCGAGCCACAGCCGCGTACTGCCACGCCCCTTGCAGGGGAACGGATAATCCACCCACGCCGACCAGCCGCCGAGATCCGCGTTATCGAGTCCGATGTAAAAATGTCCGGTAATCCCGTCCAGTGTGGCGGAATCGTAACGGCGCACATCACCACGCGCCTCGAACTTCGTCGCCAACTCCTTGGGCGTTCGCCCCTGGAG
Organism: Azoarcus sp.; assembly: GCA_031274995.1. GTDB lineage: Bacteria > Pseudomonadota > Gammaproteobacteria > Burkholderiales > Rhodocyclaceae > WRNU01. Next base: position 31,470 of record JAISPJ010000087.1, on the reverse strand, counting down.
TTCCAGGTGATGACTGAAAAGGCCGCGCCTGAAAGTGAATTGCACTTCGGTCAGCCGCAATGGCGGGGCGTCACGCAGAGCGTCGTTCCAGGCCAGGGTCGCGTCGCGCACCACGATCCGGGACTGCCCGAACAACCAGGCAACAGGGTTGCCGCGTTCCCGCGCGTCCGGTTCCATGCGAATGCCCGCCACGGAGAAGATGCCATCCTTGCCGCGCTCCAGCACGATTTCCGGCCCGATGATTTCCAACGCATGAAAATAGGGCACCCATCGCGGCAAGGACATCCACGAGAGCGTGGCCTCGACCCGCTCCAGTCGTAACGTTTCGTGTTCCCCGGAGCGAATCGTCAATCCCCCTATGTGCAGGCGGGGACGCAGCCCGGCCCAATCCGCTTCCAGGCTATCGATGCTCACCGGCGCACCGACAGCGCTGGAAAGTTTTGCGGCAACCCATCCGCTGTTTTCGCCAAGCCAGGGAAACAGCCAGGCACGCATCACGACGTACAGAACACCGCACACGATGCAACCGGCCAAGGATATCTTCCCCAAAATACGCAACAGACGCCGTAAAACGGCGTTCTGCCAAACAAAACGCCACAAAACGGGACGATTGCCGGAACGTTTCCGGGCAGGCATTCCGGCAAGAAATGAAAACTCAGTGTTCTCGACGTTCATACTTCAGCATTCAATAAACAAATAAACAGCGCCCGGACATGACACGACGCCCCACGCCGGACATTCCATACGACTGCGCGAACCATGTGGCCGCGTAGCAGATAATTACCCCAGCCCCGAGCAAAATACCGGGCCGACATTTACACCCTTATTTACACACTTAAACTCATGTAAAAAGGTAGATATTCTAGCAATAACAAAAGGACTTTCGATGCAGCCCGATCCCTGTGCGCCAGAAATTATCCGCCGCGCAATACGCCAGTCGCGCTTTCTGCAACGCATGCTCGACAGCCGTCCCTGGCTGGCAGAGTGTTTGGCTGACGGACTCGTCCAGCCATTCAGCAAAGACGACATGTGCGGCCTGATCGCCCGGTTTGGCGACGACGAAGCCCAACTGCGTTCTGCCCTGCGGCAATTGCGCGTCAGAACGCTTTGCCACCTGCTTGTGCGTGACCTCGCAGGCATGGCCGATCTGGCCGAAGTCACCGAAACCATGACCGTGTTCGCCGAGGTTGCCGTACGCCACGCCCACGACGTGCTGCGCGCCTCGCTCTTGAAGCGATACGGCACGCCCCGCTCAGCTTCCGGCGAAGAACAGGAAATGCTCGTCATCGGCATGGGCAAGCTTGGGGGCCGGGAACTTAACGTCAGTTCCGACATCGACCTCATTTTTCTCTTCTCCGGGGATGGCGAAACCACGGGGCCGAAAGTCATCGACAACTTTGAGTTCTTCGAACGCCTCGGTAAACAGATCATTGCCGCGCTGGCCGAAATCACCGAACACGGGCAGGTATTTCGCGTTGACATGCGCCTGCGCCCCAACGGCGACTCCGGCCCGCTGGTGGCAAGCTTCGAGATGCTGGAAGACTATTTCACCACGCAAGGCCGGGAGTGGGAGCGCTACGCCTGGATAAAAGCCCGGACCATCGTCGGCGAGCGCACGGAAGAACTGCAAGCCATTTCACGTCCCTTCGTTTTCCGCAAATACCTCGACTTCGGCGCCATCAACGCCATGCGCGATCTCCATGCCCAGATTCAGCGAGAAGTCGTGCGGCGTGATCGTGCCAACAACATCAAACTCGGCCCGGGCGGCATCCGCGAAATCGAATTCATCGCCCAGGCATTCCAGCTCATCCGGGGTGGCCGCGACCAGACCCTGCAAATACGCCCCACCCTCCAGGCGCTCGACCGCCTCGCTGTGCGCGATATCCTCCAGCCCGGCGTGGCCGAAGAACTCGGCGCTGCCTACATCTTCCTGCGTCGGCTCGAACATCGGCTGCAATACCTCGACGACGCCCAGACCCACGATCTGCCGGAAAACGAGGCCGACCAGATCCTGATCGCCGAAACAATGGGCTTTGCAGGTTACGCGACATTCCTTGAAGAACTCGACCGTCATCGCGCCACCGTCAGCCGCCGCTTTGAAGCCATCTTCAGTGAGCCGGACACCCAGGAGGACAAACCCCAACGACTTGCCACCGTCTGGCAAAACGCTGCCGATGCCATCGAAACTGCCGATGCACTGGCCGAGCTTGGCTACCGCAACCCACAAACCGCCGCCGAGCGGCTGGCCACCGCGCGCCTGGGAGTGCGCTACAACCAGTTGCCGGACAACATCCGCCGCCGGTTCGACGCCCTCGTGCCCCGCATGATCTCCTCCGCCGTATCTACCCCGGAGCCCGACGATACCCTGGCGTGCTGTCTTGACCTGCTCGACAACATCGCCCGGCGCGGCACTTATCTCGCCTTGTTGCAGCAATATCCCCAAGCCCTGCGCCGTCTGGTCGATCTCATCGGCGCATCGCGCTGGGCCGCGCAATATCTTGGCCGCCATCCGATCCTGCTGGACGACCTGCTCGAAGCGCGCGGCCTGACGGCTGCGCCCGACTGGTCGCAATTCAAATACGAACTCGCTGCCGAACTGGATGCCATCGACCCGGACATGGAGCGGCAGATGGACTTGATGCGCGAGCAGCACCACACCCAGATATTCCGCCTTCTCGTCCAGGACGTTGCCGGGGCATTCACGGTCGAAAAACTCACCGACCACCTCTCCATGCTCGCCGACATCATGGTCAGCCTCACCATTCCCCTGTGCTGGAACAAAATCAGGACACGCCACCGTGACGAACCTCAGTTTGCCGTCATTGGCTACGGCAAACTCGGCGGCAAGGAACTGGGGTATGCCACCGACCTCGATCTCGTCTTTCTGTACGATGACGAATACGGCGAAGCAGGCGAACTCTACGCCCGGCTGGCGCAGCGGGTCAGTGGATGGCTATCGAGCCGCACCTCTGCCGGCATCCTGTTTGAAACCGACCTGCGGCTGCGCCCGAACGGCGAATCCGGCCTTGTCGCCTGCTCGCTTGGCGCTTTCCGAAAATATCAGTTCGAGTCGGCCTGGGTCTGGGAACACCAGGCACTGACCCGTGCCCGTTTTGTCGCGGGCGAAGCGGCCTTGGGCGAAAAGTTTGAGCGTATCCGCGAAGATATCCTGCGCCTGCCGCGCGACAGGCAAGCCCTGCGCACCGAAGTCATCGCCATGCGCGACAAAATGAGCGCCGCCCACGCGGGGAAAAGCCCGCTTTTCGACCTCAAACACGATCCCGGCGGCCTCGTCGACGTCGAATTCCTGATCCAGTACCTGATCCTCGGTTACGCCCACGAACATGTGGAACTCACGCGCAACCTCGGCAACATCGCGCTTTTGGGCGTTGCCGCAAACCTCGGGCTGATTCCCTCCGGCCTCGCCGCCGCCTGCGCCGACAGCTACCGTGAGTTACGCCAGCATCAGCACCGCCAGCGGCTTAACAACCAGCCTTCCCGCATTCCCCAATCCGCCGCCGCCGCCCTGCGCGAGCCAGTGCGGGCATTGTGGCGGGAAGTCTTCGGAGAGACTGCCCCATGAACCCCTCGCCCCTCCAGATCACCGGCACGCTCCTGTTCGCCATCGCCATCCTGCATACCTTTTCTGTCAGTTTTATCGCGCGGCTGGCAAAAAAATTTCCTTCACATGCGGGGCTGTGGGAACTGTTCGCCGAGGTGGAATTTGTCTTCGGTTTCTGGGCCGGCATGTTGCTCGTCTTCACCGCGCTGACTGCCATCGGAACGGAAACTGGCTCTTTCCGCGCCGTCACGGAATACCTGGAGACCCGCAATTTCACCGAGCCGCTGTTCGTGCTGGCCATCATGATCGTGGCGGCAAGCAGGCCGGTGCTTCTTTTCGCTTCCGCCATCGTACAGGCCATCTCCCGCATATTGCCCATGCCGCGCGCCATCGCGTTCTATTTCACTGTCCTGTCCGTGGTTTCGCTGTTGTCATCCTTCATCACCGAACCCGCCGCCATGGCGCTGGCCGCGATGATCCTGAGGGAGGCGTATTACCGCAAGGCAATGTCTTCACGCCTGATGTATGCCACCCTCGGCGTGCTGTTCGTCAACGTCTCCATCGGCGGCACGCTCACCAACTTCGCGGCTCCGCCGGTGCTGATGGTGGCGCATACCTGGCAATGGGACAGTTGGTTCATGTTGTCCCACATCGGCTGGCGCAGCGCACTGGCCGTATTCATCAACGCGCTGGCCGCCAGCCTGATTTTCCGCAAGGAATTGCGCCAGTTTTCGGTTGAAGGCCAGAGCGGGCACAACAACGTCCCCACCTTGGTCATCGCGCTGCATCTGGCATTCCTGAGCCTGATCGTGCTCTTCGCCCACCATCCGCACGTGTTCATCGGCATCCTGTTGCTGTTCCTGGCATTTGCCCGTGCTTATCCCCATTTCCAGGATCGGCTGATCCTGCGGGAAAGTCTGATGGTGAGCTGTTTCCTGGCCGGGCTGGTGACGCTCGGTGGGCAGCAGCTATGGTGGTTGCAGCCATTGCTTTCGTCGATGGACTCTACTGCCGTATATTACGGCGCCACGGCACTGACGGCAGTCACGGACAACGCCGCCCTGACTTATCTGGGATCACTGGTGCAAGGCTTGTCGGACGAATTCAAATACGCGCTGGTGACAGGCGCAGTCACGGGCGGTGGGCTCACGGTGATCGCCAATGCCCCCAATCCGGCGGGAATCTCCATCCTGCAAGGGTATTTCAAAGGAGGCAGGGTCAGCCCGCTCGGCCTGTTCGCCGCAGCCGCCCTGCCAACCCTGGTGGCGATTGTTGCGTTCCGGTTTATTTAGGCAAAGCCGCAACTCGCTGCGTCACGCCTTCGGCGTGCCCCCTCCCTCGGGAGGGAGGCTTTATGTATGCGCCCATGCTGGGCGCGACCACAAAAAAACACCCTCGCATATCTCTGTGCGAGGGTGTTTTTTTATTGTTTTTAAAACAAACCAAAAGGCTTTTACACAACCCCCTGCGCCAGCATGGCGTCCGCCACTTTCAGGAAGCCGGCGATGTTGGAGCCAACAACGAAATTGTCGGGGCAGCCGTATTCCCTGGCCGCTTTGGCGACGTTGTGGTAAATGCCTTCCATGATGCCCTTCAGGCGGGTATCCACATCCTCGAAGCTCCAAGACAACCGCATGGAGTTCTGGCTCATCTCCAGGGCAGAAGTCGCCACGCCGCCCGCGTTGGCCGCTTTGCCGGGGCAGAAGAAGACCTTGTTTTCGATCAGATACTCGGTGGCGTCCAGAGTGGTCGGCATGTTGGCACCCTCGCCCACCGCAACCACGCCGTTCTTCACCAGCGCCTTGGCATCGTCCAGATTCAGCTCGTTCTGAGTGGCGCAGGGCAACGCGATGTCGGCTTTCACATGCCACACGCCCCTGCCCTCGTGGTATTCGGCGTTGGGACGGTAGCTGAGATAGTCCTTGATACGGCCACGCTTGACCTCCTTGATCTCCTTCGCGGCGGCAAGATCGATGCCGTCCTTGTCGTAAATCCAGCCGCCGGAATCACTGAGGGTCACTACCTTGGCACCCAGTTGGGCCGCCTTTTCCGTCGCGTAGATGGCGACGTTGCCCGAACCGGAAACCAGCACGGTTTTTCCCTTGACGGACTGGCCGTGGTCCTTGAGCATTTCTTCCACAAAATAGAGAAGGCCATAGCCGGTGGCTTCGGTGCGCCCAAGAGATCCGCCGTAGGAAAGGCCCTTGCCCGTCAGCACCCCTTCGTAGACATTCTTGAGGCGCTTGTACTGACCATACATGAAACCGATCTCACGGGCGCCTACACCGATGTCGCCGGCAGGCACATCGGTATCCGCGCCGATGTGGCGGGCAAGTTCAGTCATGAAGCTCTGGCAGAAAGCCATTACCTCACGGTCGGACTTGCCTTTGGGGTCGAAATCGCTGCCGCCTTTACCGCCGCCAATGGGCAGCCCCGTCAGGCCGTTCTTGAACGTCTGCTCAAAACCCAGGAATTTGATGATGCTCAAGTTGACCGACGGATGGAAACGCAGTCCGCCTTTATACGGGCCGATGGCGCTGTTGAACTGCACACGGTAAGCCCGGTTGACACGCACATTACCCTGATCGTCCACCCAGGGAACACGAAACAGTATCTGGCGCTCTGGTTCGACCAGACGTTCGAGCAAGCCTATTCTGGCGTATTTGCCATCGTTGTCGACCACCCTCTTGAGAGAGTTCAGCACCTCGGTGGCGGCCTGATGGAATTCTGGTTGGTTGGGGTTGTTGGCGATCAACTCACCCAACACTTTGCTTACATACGACATGTTCTTCATCCCCCGTTAGACAACCTTTTATTTCTATCACAAAACGCTGATTGATGCAACGCACCAAGTCTCATGAAACAAGGGATTGTCAGGCCGCTTTGGGGAAAAGCATGGTGATGCATGAACTTAGGTGCATCTCGACCATTTCGCGGATACGTGAAAAGCTGCCGAGATTCAGCCCGATGCTGTTCCAGATGTGCGGGTCAATGCGCTCAAGCGCCTGTTTGCTCGACTCGTCATAGCGGTCGGCCATGCTGACCGCGAGCGCGACATGAAGCAATTCCGCTTCGACGACATGTTTGCCTGCCAGCCGAGGTGTGAATTGCGCACCAATGATTTCAGCAAAACTCGAAGGCAACCTCCAGTTGTCCATCAATGCCGCGCCGACTTCCGCCGAATCGCAGCCGACGATGCGGCGTTCGACTTCAAAGAGCGGTTCATTTCCGGCTTCAGCTTCGGAGATGGCCGCAACAGTCAGTTCGGGCACGGTCTGGTACATCACCATGTGGCCAATGTCAGCCAGAAGGCCAACGATGAATAAACGTCCGGCAGCGGGATTGCAGGTCAGGTGCGCCAGTTCGCGCGCAGTCAGCGCGGTAATCATGCACCCGATCCAGTATCGTCTCATGTCCATGTACTGAGGACGGATACCGTCAAACACGTTGCCGATTGTAATGGCCAGCACCAATTCATGCGTCTGCCGAAAGCCGAGAACGGGAATGGCGCGCTCGACGCTTTCGATTTTGCGGTTCAATCCGTAGAAGGCGCTGTTCACGAGTTTCAGGACCCCGGCCGTGAGCGCGGGATCCGTCTCTATCAGGCCCGCCACTCTCCCGATAGAGCCTTCTGGCGACTCAAGCTGCTCGCGAACCTGGTAATACACCGATGGCAGAGCGGCAAGCGACTCGACGTAAGCGACAAGTTCCTGGGCAGAATGCATGGTGGAATTCCACAGATATGGCCTTGATTATCGACCATCGCCGTGAAAGAAGGGAGCGCGCCACACCAAGCGGCGTGAAAAAATAACAGAAAGCATGCAAGGATAACAAACCCGTTACCCCCTCCCCGCCTGAAAGGCGATGATTCTTCCAGATAATCAACAGGCTACACTACCCCTTGCATTCCAGCACGACTGAACGACAAGCAGCAGTTCCGTGAATACCTTGGGCGTTCCGGCAACGATGTTGCCGCTCTTGAGATAATCCCCCTCGCCATCGAAATCCGCGACGAACCCGCCCGCTTCCTGGATAAGCAGCGCACCGGCAGCCATATCCCATGGCGAGAGGCCGATTTCCCAGAAACCGTCCAACCTGCCGCTGGCGACATAGGCGAGGTCAAGCGCCGCCGCGCCGGCCCGGCGCAGGCCGACGCTCCTTTGCGAAAGCTCGCGGAACATGGCGAGATAGGCATCGACGTGCATGAACTGGCGAAACGGAAAGCCTGTGCCGAGCAGGGCATCGGCCAGACGCTGACGGCGTGAGACGCGGATACGGCGATCATTCATGTACGCGCCGCGTCCGCGCGAGGCGGTAAAGAGTTCGTTGGAAACCGGATCGAAAATGACCGCGTGTTCGGGCATGCCCTTGCGGGTGAGCGCGAGGGAGACCGCGTACTGCGGAAAGCCGTGGATGAAGTTTGTCGTGCCGTCCAGCGGATCGATCATCCATACGTACTCGGCTCCACGCTCGTCCCCGGCCCCGGAGCGGCCTGACTCCTCTGCTAGAATGCCGTGATCCGGGAAAGCTTCGCGCAGGATGTCGACGATGGCCACCTCGGCAGCGCGGTCGACTTCGGTGACAAAATCATTGTGGGCCTTGGTCTCAATATTGAGCAGTTCCAACTGATTGGCGGCCTGATTGATGATGGACGCGGCGCGGCGCGCGGCTTTGACGGCAATGTTGACAGCAGGGTCGATATTGAGGCGCATTCGGAGAAAAACCGTTCCAGGCATTAGGCAGACAATGGATAATTCTAATATGAACGGCCTCTCCGTGCTCGACCGCGTCCGCGTGGTGCTCTCCCGCCCTTCTCATCCCGGCAATATCGGCGCTGCGGCGCGGGCGATGAAAACGATGGGGTTGAGCCGCCTCTGGCTGGTTTCCCCGGCTTCCTTTCCAGACCCCGTAGCCGAGGCACGCGCTTGCGGCGCGGTGGACATACTCGGTAGCGCGCGCGTGGCCGACTCCTTGCAAGAGGCGCTCTCAGGAACCGTGTTCACGGCAGGATTGACGGCCCGGCGGCGGGATTTGTCGGCAACAAGGCTCGACCCTCGTGCCGCCGCCGCCGAACTCGTGCAATGGAGCCAAAACACAAGCGGCGAAGTGGCCCTGGTATTCGGTAACGAGGCGAGCGGCCTCTCCAACGAAGAATTGGGGCTTTGCGCGTTGCCGGTAACGATTCCGGCCAACCCTGCGTATGCTTCGCTCAATCTTGGCGCGGCAATACAGTTGATGTGTTACGAGTTGCGCCTGGCGGCAATGGAGCAAACTGGCGGCACGCCTTTTCTTCCCGCCGAACCCTTGCCCGAGCCGGCTACGAATGATGAGATCGAAAAATTTTTTTCCCATCTGAAGTCGAGCATCGAAGCAAGCGGCTTTCTTGACCCCGACAAACCCCGCCGTCTCATGCCAAAGCTACGGCGACTTTTTGGCCGTGCACGGCTTGAAAAAGAAGAAATCGCCATCCTGCGAGGCATTCTTGCCAGTTTCGATACGGGTATCAAGGCCACACGGCAGAAACAGTAGAATGAACGCCCCAAGGCTCTGCCGCATGAGCGGGATTTTTTCATCGACGGGTGGCAACATCCTCCCTGCAAACAAAATATCGGGAAGCACTTCCATGTTCGAGCGTCTACGTGAAGATTTGGCCAGCGTGCGTGAGCGTGATCCAGCCGCGCGTTCAACCTGGGAAGTGCTTACTTGTTATCCCGGCATCCATGCCCTCGTTCTCCACCGTCTCGCGCATGCGGCCTGGCGGCGGCGCTTTTTTTGGTTAGGCCGTTTTATCAGCCATATCGGGCGTTTTTTGACCGGCATCGAAATCCATCCGGCAGCGGTGGTCGGGCGTCGTGTGTTCATCGACCACGGCATGGGCGTAGTGATTGGAGAAACTGCCAGCGTCGGCGACGACAGCACCATCTACCAGGGCGTAACTCTCGGTGGCACTTCGCTCTACCGTGGCACCAAGCGCCATCCCACGCTCGGGCGCGGCGTCGTAGTCGGCGCGGGCGCAAAAGTGCTTGGCGGATTTGAAATCGGTGACGGCGCACGGATCGGTTCCAACGCGGTCGTCATCAAGCCCGTGCCTGCCGGAGCCACGGCAGTGGGGAACCCGGCCCACATCCTCGACCCTGACCGCAAACCGGACACTGGCCCCGGTCTCGAATCCCCGGCGGAACAAGACGGCTTTACCGCCTATGGCGTCACGCGCAACATGGACGATCCGCTGGCACGTGCCGTTCACGGCCTGCTCGACCATGTGACCGATACGGACCGCCGCTTCAACCTTCTCATCGAACGGCTTGCGCAAGCGGGTATTCACCTTGGCCCGGCAGCAGAGCCGAAGAATGATTTCAACGCCGATGAATTGTCGAAAATGGTGGAATGACTAAAACATCAATAGCAGCTTGCGATTCCTCTCCCTGGAGGGGATCTTCCCAAGCGCCTCGCGCAGCAGTGGCGCGTTGGCGGGGTCATGCCAGCGCAGGAACGCCTTGTGAAGTCTTCTATGCCGTTCGCCACGCGCACAGAAAATGGATTCCGGGACAGGCGTCATGCCCTTCAACGGGTTGAAACCGCTGTGATACATGGCCGTGGCGAGGGTGAGCGGCGCGGGCAGAAAGGTTTGCACCTGGTCCGGGCGAAAGCCGCGCGCTTGCAACCAGCGCATGAGCCGGAACATGTCTTCGTCCGTCGCGCCGGGATGGGCGGCAATAAAGTACGGGACGAGATGCTGCTTTTTGCCCGCACGGCGGCTGGCGCGGTCGAAAAACGCGGCAAAGGCGTCGAAAGTGTCGATTGACGGTTTCATCATCGCGGCGAGCGGGGCCGGCTCGCTGTGTTCGGGCGCGATTTTCAGCAGGCCGGAGACATGGTGCGCTGCCAACTCAGTGATGTATTCGGGAGACCGCACGGCAAGGTCGTAGCGCACGCCGGAGGCGATGGTTACTTTTTTGACTCCCGGCACATCGCGGGCGGCACGGTAGAGCGCAATCAATGGGGCATGGCTGGTTTCGAGCCGGGGACAGGCAACGGGCCAGACGCAGGACAACCTGCGGCAGGCGGCCTCAGCGCGTTTGTCCCGGCAAGCCATCCGGTACATGTTGGCGGTGGGGCCGCCGAGGTCGGTGATGTGCCCCTTGAAACCCGGCGTATGGGCGCGGATATCCGCGATTTCGCGCAGGATGGATTCCTTTGAGCGGCTCTGGATGAGGCGGCCTTCGTGTTCCGTAATGGAACAGAAAGTACATCCCCCGAAGCAGCCACGCATGATGTTGATGGAGAATCGGATCATCTCCCAGGCAGGGATGCGTGCGCCGCCATAGGCCGGATGCGGGCGGCGGGCATAGGGCAGCCCATAGACGAAATCCATCTCGATGGTCGATAGCGGCAGTGGCGGCGGGTTGAGCCACACATCCCTCGCACCCGGCCCTTCGCCGTGGCGTTGCGTCAGCGCACGGGCGTTGCCGGGGTTGGATTCAAGATGGAAGACCCGTGAGGCGTGGGCGTAGCGCAACGGGTCAGCCTTGACCTGCTCGAAGGATGGCAGCCGGATGACGCTGCGGGCGCGATCCGTTTTTTGTGCCGGGGACCCGCGCGGCGTAGTGGCATCGATCTCCGTCCAGCCTTCAGGGCGCCAACCGGGCGGCACCATGAAGGCCGTGCCGCGCAAATCGCGGATACCGGCGGCTTTTTCGCCCGCATCGAGCCGCCGCGTGAAGTCGATGAGCGCCCGTTCGGCATTTCCGTAAAGAAGAATGTCGGCCTTGGAATCCGCCAGCACGGAGCGCCGCACAGTGTCGCTCCAGTAGTCGTAATGGGCAATGCGGCGCAGGCTGGCTTCGATGGAACCGATGACCACGGTGGCGCCCGGAAAGGCTTCCCGCGCACGTTGGGCGTACACGGTAACGGCACGGTCGGGGCGCTTGCCGGATTCGCCGCCTAGGGTGTAGGCATCGTCAGAGCGGATTTTTTTCTCGGAGGTGTAGCGGTTGACCATCGAGTCCATGTTCCCGGCAGTGACGCCAAAATACAGGCGCGGGCGTCCCAGGGCGCGGAAAGCCTCGGCAGAACGCCAGTCCGGCTGGCTGATGATGCCCACCTTCCAGCCGTGCGCTTCCAACAGCCGCCCCACGAGCGCCATGCCAAAGCTGGGATGGTCGACGTAGGCGTCACCCGTCACGAGAATGACATCACACGCCTCCCAACCCCGCGCGTCCATCTCGGGGCGTGACATGGGCAGGAAAGGGGCTGGAACAACCGAGGGAAAAGACGGGAGGATGGATTCCGGGAGCGCCCTCGCCTGCCCTTTGCTCATGCGGGTCGCCGCAGCAGCACAGCCACGGCCTGAGCGGCGATGCCCTCGCCACGGCCCGTGAAGCCGAGTTCTTCGGTTGTTTTTCCCTTGACGTTAACGGCGCCCGGCTCGATGTTGAGGTCGTCGGCAATATTGGCCGCCATCCGGGCTGCGTAGGGCTGTATCTTCGGAATCTCGCAGATGACCGTAGCATCGACATTGCCTACTTCCCACCCCGCTTCCCACACTCTGACGGACACCATGCGCAACAGCGCACGGCTATCCGCGCCCTTGTAACGTGAGTCGGTATCGGGGAATATCCGCCCGATATCCCCCTGCCCTGCCGCGCCGAGCAACGCATCAATAACAGCGTGCAACAACACGTCGGCATCGGAATACCCGAGCAATCTACGCTCGAACGGAATAGTGACGCCGCCAAGAATCAAGGGGCGCCCCTCAGCAAAAACATGAACATCAAACCCCTGGCCAACGCGAATGGCACATTTCATGACAGATCCTTTTGAGTCCCCCCGGCCTGAAGGCCGGGGATTCCCCGATATGGTCCATGGGAGCCTTCGGCTCCATAAACGTTCGTCCCGCTGACCTCGCCATGAATGGCGAGGTCAGCGTTCGAGACGTGTTCAACTATTTTTTTCTTCCCCTCTTCTTCCTCGCGGCGGCGCAGTATCCATTCCGCAAGAAGAAGATCGAATGGCCGCGTGACCTTGAGATTGGAGGCATCTCCCTCGATGAGCCTGGGACGCAGACCGGCAGCCTCGATGGCCGCGGATTCGTCGGTGACATCCCGCGCATTTTCCAGCGCGCGGCGCAACATCGCGTAGCGGAACATCTGCGGGGTCTGCGCACACCATAAATTTTCGCGCGCCACGGTATCCGCCACGCAATGGCGCCCGTCTGTGCGTTTGAGGGTATCGGCCACGGGCACGGCCAGAAGCCCCCCCAAGTCATCATGCGCCAGTTCGCGCATCAATTTTTCGATCTGCCAGCCCGCCACACACGGGCGCGCGGCATCGTGCACCAATACCCAGTCTGTGGCGGCGACCTCGCCCTCGATGGCGCGCAACCCGCCCAACACCGAATCGGCCCGCGTCGGCCCGCCACAAACAAGCGGCATCAGACGGGAACCCAAAGCCCCCCAATCGTGGCGCATCCACTCGGAATCATTGAGCGAGAGCACAACAAACACCCGCTCGATGGCAGGCAGTGCGCACAGGGCAGCGAGCGTGTGATGGATCAGTGGCCTGCCGAGCAACGGCATGTATTGCTTGGGTAATTCGCCCCCCATGCGCGAGCCGCTCCCCGCAGCGGGCACAAGGGCGAAATGGCGAGTATTGGAAGGTCGGTTTTGCATTCCACGTATTTTACAACGATACCTTTCTTCCTCCGCCCGAGAAATAACGCGCATATCGGCAAGGAAGCCGCTTTAACCGCACCACGTTATGATCCAGACTCCAAATGGCGGCGGACTGCCCGCTTACTCTCTTTTTCTCTTTATTTTTCGTGTATTCACCTTGATTTCCGGTTTTTCATCCTCCGTTGCCAACGCGATCCAGACAGCCTCAACATACTCGAATCTCTGGCGTTCCGACGCGCCCGTGCGAGTCGCGGAACGGGGAGAGGGAAGGGATGTATTCTCGCCGGACTCGCGCAGTGACGGCGTCTCGCAAGAGTCGGACAATTCCCGCGCCGAAGAATCAAGCGCCACCGACCTTCGCCGGGTCGAGGAACTGAAATCCACGGACCGCGCCGTGCGCGCGCACGAGGCCGCGCACATGGCCGCAGGGGGCAGCCTGGTCACTTCCGGCGCGAGCTTCTCCTATGAGACCGGCCCGGACGGACAGCGTTACGCGGTGGCCGGAGAAGTCGGCATCGACACCTCTAAAGGGCGTACCCCGGAAGAAACCCTCACGCGAGCCCAGCAAATCCGCGCCGCCGCGCTCGCGCCTGCCGATCCCTCCGGCCAGGATCGCGCTGTTGCCGCCGCCGCATCACAAATGGCCACCGAGGCGCGCGCCGAAATCGCCCGAGCCAGCATGGAAAAAAATTCAGCGGGCCAGCCACAGGAAAACGGCGCGAACCGCAGCCTCCCGTTCGGACAGGCTATCGAGCGCAGCCTGAGTCCGAATGGACAAAAGGTGAATGCCTACGCCTGAATGATTCTGTGCCGGCCAGGCCTCCTCAATCTCAAACACATGAGAGAGAAACCCGCATCTTTACAGGGTTTCCTGTTCCATGCGCCAAAGCTCAAATATGACCATCCGCTCGTCCCGGCATTTGCTCGCTCACGCCATATGCGTTAGCCTGCAATCTTCAAACATGTATGCGCCGGAGCGATGAGCAAGCCCATCCCAAAAACACCGGAAGAGATAAAAGAGATGCGCACCGCCTGCCGTCTTGCAGCGGAAGTGCTTGATTACATTACACCATTCGTCCGAACCGGGGTCACGACCGCCGAACTGGACCGCCTGTGCCGCGAATACATGGAAAAAACGCAGAGCACGGTCTCCGCCACGCTCAATTATGCGCCGCCGGGTTATACCCCCTATCCCGCCTCGATCTGCACTTCGCTCAACCACCAGGTCTGTCACGGTATCCCCGGGGAAAAACCGCTGAAGAAAGGCGACATTCTCAACATAGATGTCACTGTCATTTCTCCGGCAGGTTTTTTCGGCGACACCAGCCGGATGTTTATCGTCGGCGAGGCTTCCATCCTCGCCAAACGTCTGTGCCAGACGGCTTATGAATGTATGTGGCTCGGCATTGCCGCCGTGCGGCCCGGCGCGCACCTGGGCGACATCGGCCATGCAATCCAGCGGCATGCGGAAGGCAATGGTTTCTCGGTGGTACGCGAATTCTGCGGGCACGGCATCGGGCGCAAGTTCCACGAAGAACCGCAAGTGCTGCACTTCGGCAAACCGGACACGGGCATCAAACTCCAACCGGGGATGATCTTTACCATCGAGCCGATGATAAATGCCGGCAAGGCCGCCATTTCGGAATTGTCCGACGGCTGGACGATCGTCACCCGCGACCGCAGCCTGTCGGCGCAATGGGAACACACGGTACTCGTCGCTGAAGGCGGCGTGGAAGTCCTGTCGCTGTCCGCCGCCTGCCCCCTGCCGCCCAAACTGGTGGCAGGGACGCTCGCCACGGCTACCGCCGACGCGATTGCCGCGCTGTCCCCGGCGCCCTGCCATGTTGAAGCATTGAATACGCATCGAGTTCAATCCCCGCCATTTATGGCGGGGTGACTCAAAAGTTGAACAGCCCTTCCATGGCCAACAATCTGGTTCCCGGATTACAGCAGGCAATTGTCGCCGGGCGTAACCGCGTCGAGGCAGGACGCGCCTCCTTGCGCGCCGCTTACGAGGCCAAGCCGATGACCACGCAGTTGCTGCATGGACATGCGGCACTGGTCGACGCGGTGCTCGTCCAACTCTGGAAAACCTGCCGCATACCCGCGAATGTTGCGCTGATGGCAGTAGGTGGCTACGGGCGCAACGAACTGTTTCCATATTCCGATGTCGACCTGCTGATTCTCCTGCCCGAACCGCCCGATGGCGAACTGGGGGACAGGCTCTCGGTACTGGTCGGCGCCATGTGGGACACGGGGCTGGCCATTGGCCATAGCGTGCGCACCATCGATGAATGCCTGGAACAGGCGCAGGCCAACATCACGGTACAGACCAACCTGCTCGAATCCCGTCTGCTCACGGGTAATGTGATGCTGTTCCAGCAGCTCTGGATGCGCTACCAGGCGCAAATCGACGTGCGCGAATTCTTCCGTACCAAGCTGTTGGAGCGCGACCAACGCTACGCACGCTACAACGACACCCCCTACGCGCTGGAACCCAATTGCAAGGAAAGCCCCGGCGGCCTGCGTGACCTGCAATTGCTCGGCTGGATTGCCCGCGCCGCCAAACTGGGCCGCAACTGGCGGGAACTGGCCCGCCAGCGCCTGATTACCGGCACCGAAGCGGTCGACCTGCGCAACGGGGAACGTTTCCTGCAACATGTGCGCATCCGGCTGCACTTTCTGGCGGACCGCGCCGAAGACCGCCTGTTGTTCGACTACCAGGAGCGCCTTGCCCAGGCAATGGGCATCAAGGCTACCGCTGCCAGACGCGCTTCTGAAATCATGATGCAGCGTTACTACCTGATGGCCAAGAAACTCACCCAGATCAACGGCATCCTGCTCCAGAACTACGGTGATGAAATCTTTCCGGGACATGAATTCCCGGCCATTGTCATCAATGAGCACTTCCAGGTAGTGCGCGAACTGCTCGACATACGTGACGAAACGGTTTTCGAGCGACATCCCGGCACCCTGCTCGAATGCTTTTTACTGTTGCAGCAACGATCCGAACTCAAGGGCATGACCACGCGCACCTTGCGCGCGCTCTGGGTCAACCGCACCCGCATCAACGCCGCGTTTCGCGCCAATCCTGACAACCGCGCGAAATTTCTCGAAATTCTCCGGCAAAAACATGGAATCCTGCATGCCTTCCGCCAAATGAACCAATGCGGTATTTTGTCGCGCTACCTGCCACCCTGGCGGAAGATTCTGTGCCAGATGCAATACGACCTGTTCCATGCCTATACCGTGGATCAGCATACGCTCATGGTACTGCGCAACATGCGCCGTTTCTCGATGGGCATACATGCCCACGAACACCCGCTCATGACCAGCCTGATGCTCGGACTGGAGCGCCACTGGCTGCTCTACATCGCCGTGCTCTTCCATGACATTGCCAAGGGGCGTAGCGGCGACCACTCCATCCTGGGTATGGAAGAAGCACGCGAATTCTGCGAACAACACGGGTTAGAAGATGAAGACACCGAATTCGTCGTCTGGCTGGTGCGCCACCATCTCATGATGTCGCACACCGCGCAAAAAGAAGATACCAGCGACCCGCAAACCATCCAGAAATTCGCTGCCGCCGTCGGTGACGAACGCCACCTCACGGCACTGTATCTCCTCACCCACGCCGACATCCGCGGAACCAGCCCCAAAGTCTGGAATGGCTGGAAAAGCAAGTTACTCCAGGATCTTTTCTTCGCCACGCAGCGCCTGTTGCGCGGCGCCACGCCACGGCAGGCGCTGCGCCAAGACGAGCGCATCGCCGAAGCCCGCCGGTTTCTGCGCTATTACGGCCTGCGCTCCGGTGCCGAAGATACTTTGTGGCAACAGCTCGAGATGGTTTATTTCATGCGCCACTCGTCCGACGAAATCGCCTGGCACGCGCGAATGCTCCACTCACAGGTCGAATCCGTCGAGCCGGTTGTCAGGGCGCGGGTACTGGATGACAATGGCGGAGTGCAGGTCATGGTGTACGTGCCGGATCAAAAAAACCTGTTCATGCGGCTGACCGGATTCTTCTGCCACATGGGCCTCACCATTCTGGACGCCAGGGTGTATACCACCCGTCATGGTCACGCGCTTGACAGTTTCACCCTGCAAAATCCCGACAATGACGACGAGGAGCACTACCGCGAGATCCTCTCCCTGATCGAACGCGAATTGACTCTTGCCCTGCAAAACCCGGAAAAGATCGTGCGGCCCGCGCAATTTCTCCTTTCGCGCCAGGTCAGGCATTTCCCGGTCACGCCTCACGTCGAACTGGTTGCCGACGAAGCGGGCCATCATCATATCCTGTCGATCACTGCCGCAGACCGTCCCGGCCTGCTGTTCGACGTTGCCGAAGTATTGGCCGCGCACGGCATCAGCCTCGAAATCGCCAAGATCACCACTCTCGGCGAGCGCGTGGAAGACAGTTTCCTTCTCACTGGCGGCGGGCTGACGCAGGAATCGCGCGTCGTCAAGATCGAACGGGAACTGCTGGAACGGCTCCGGCTTTGAGGTACGCATCCTGCGCGGCGCGGTGTATTTTCAGCGCTTGCCGCTCAACCAACCCATCAGCGCGTAGAACAGCCCCGAGTCCACCCTTCACTGTCGGCACAAATGGGCAAGCACATTGCGCACCCGTAACATCGCTTCATGCAACACCTGCTCGACACGCTCGAAACGAACATTCTGCGCACTCGCTCCACGGCCTGCGGCGTAGTTGGCCACCACGTTGATTGCGGCATAAGGCAGTTCCAGCTCGCGGGCGAGCACCGCCTCAGGCATACCGGTCATTCCGACCACATCCGCCCCGTCACGCTCAAAACGGTCGACTTCAGCCGCCGTCTCCAGGCGCGGGCCCTGCGTAGTCGCATAAACCGCTCCGTCGATCACTTCCACGTCCGCCTCACGGACCGCATGCAGAATCCGGCGACGCACCTCCTCATCGTAAGGGAGGGTAAAGTCGATATGGCGCACCAACTCATCGAGCCCGTCGAAAAAAGTATGTGCGCGGCCCCATGTGTAATCCAGGATCTGATTGGGCACAACCAGTGCGCCCGGCACACAGTCCTGGCGGATGCCGCCGACCGATGCCACCGAAACGAGGCTTGTCGCCCCAGCGGCTTTCAACGCCCAGATATTGGCACGGTAATTGACCCGGTGCGGGGGAATGGTGTGCCCATAACCGTGCCGCGCCAGAAAAACCACCTCGCATCCGGCAAGCCTGCCAAACGTCAGCGCCCCGGAAGGCTCGCCATAAGGCGTGCGCGACACCTCGCGCCGCAACGCTTCCAACGAGGATAGCTGGGTCAGCCCTGACCCCCCGATGATTGCGAGCAAGACTTTTGACTCCCTTATGTTTTTACCCCGGACGCAACCTGTGCGCCGTGAAAATTTTGGATGATAGCATGCACGCCCCATCTGCTAGAATGCCAAGTTTTTCAATAAACTTTCTTTCATGTCCCGTTCCATTCGCAACATCGCCATCATTGCTCACGTCGACCATGGCAAAACCACCCTGGTCGACCAACTCCTCCGCCAATCCGGCACGTTCCGCGACAACCAGCAGGTTGCCGAACGGATCATGGATTCGGGAGATATTGAAAAAGAGCGCGGTATCACCATCTTGTCTAAAAACTGCTCGATCCGGTATGGCGACACCCACATCAACATCGTCGACACGCCGGGACACGCGGATTTCGGCGGCGAAGTCGAGCGCGTGCTTTCGATGGTCGACAGCGTGCTGCTGCTCGTCGATGCCCAGGAAGGGCCGATGCCGCAAACCCGTTTCGTCACCCGCAAGGCGCTTGCCCAGGGATTGCGCCCCATCGTCGTCGTCAACAAGATCGACCGTCCCGGCGCACGCCCGGATTGGGTCGTCAGCCACACGTTCGACCTCTTCGACAAACTTGGGGCCACCGAGGAACAGCTCGATTTCCCGGTCATTTACGCCTCCGCCCTCAACGGCTACGCCTTCGTGCGCCCAGAGGACGAACGCAAGGACATGCGCCCGCTGTTCGACGCCATCCTCAAGTACGTCCCTCCTCCCATGATCGACGCCGACGGGCCGTTGCAGCTCCAGATCTGCTCGCTCGACCATTCGACTTACATGGGCCAGCTTGGCATTGGCCGCATCAAACGTGGACGCATCTTTCAGAACCAGGAAATCACGGTGATGTACGGCGACGAAAACCGGGGCAAAGGTAAAGTCAGCCAGATACTGACCTTCCAGGGACTCGCCCGCCAACCTGCGGAAACCGCCGAAGCGGGCGACATCGTCCTCATCGCCGGCATCGACCAGGTCAACATCGGCATTACCCTGTGCGACCCGGAAAACCCCGAAGGGCTGCAACCGATTGCCGTAGACGAACCGACGCTCACCATGAGCTTCATGGTCAACACTTCGCCGCTGGCCGGACGCGAAGGCAGATACGTCACCAGCCGCCAGATACGCGAACGGCTGGAAAAGGAACTGCTCAAGAACGTCGCCTTGCGGGTCGATTTCACCGAAGACACCGACGTGTTCGAAGTCTCGGGCCGGGGCGAGCTGCACCTCACCATCCTGCTCGAAAACATGCGCCGTGAGGGGTTTGAACTGGCCGTAGGCCGCCCCCGCGTGGTTTATAAGGACATCAACGGGGTAAAGAGCGAGCCTTACGAGTTGCTCACCGTCGACGTGGAAGAAGACCACCAGGGCAACATCATGGAAGAACTCGGGCAACGCCGGGGGGAGTTGCAGGACATGCAGCCCGACGGCAAAGGCCGCGTGCGGCTCGAATACCGGATTCCGGCGCGCGGGCTCATCGGTTTCCAGGGCGAATTTCTCACCCTCACCCGTGGCACGGGAATTGCCAGCCATGTCTTCGACGACTACGGCCCGCTCGCGGGCAGCATGTCCGAGCGCAGAAACGGTGTGCTCATCTCCCAGAATGACGGCGCGGCAGTCGCCTACGCGCTCTGGAACCTGCAAGACCGGGGGCGCATGTTCGTCAGTCCGGGCGAATCGCTCTACGAAGGCATGATTATCGGCGTGCACAGCCGCGACAACGATCTCGTCGTCAACCCGGTCAAGGGCAAGCAACTCACCAACATCCGCGCCTCAGGCAAGGACGAAGCGGTCAACCTCACCTCCCCGATCACGCTCACGCTGGAATCGGCGGTCGAATTCATCGCAGACGACGAACTCGTGGAAATCACTCCGAAGAACATCCGCCTGCGCAAGCGCCATCTGAAAGAAACCGACCGCCGCCGGGCTGCCCGCGCCGAGGCAGTGTAAGCCGTTTCAGAATTCTTCGGGTATCCGTAAAAGTGCGTTGGAACGGGATCAAAGCTCCTCCGCCTCGAAAATTCAACACGCCCTTGATGCGTAGAATCTCACCTTCTTAGACAGATGAATCTGGAGCTGATAGCATCATTTAATCGGCTACGTCTATTTTTTGCGCTATTAAACCCGGATGCCGGGCTCTCCACGGTTTCGTACCCGGTTTTTCCAAGGATTGTTCTCTCGTGAAATACCTTTCCACACGCGGTCACGCTGCCCGCCCCGAATTTTGCGACATCCTCCTTGGCGGTCTGGCCCCGGACGGCGGTCTGTATCTGCCGGAGTCTATTCCCACGGTCAGCAGCGCCGAACTCGAAGCCTGGCGACATCTGTCGTATGCCGAATTGGCGTTTGAAATTCTCTCGAAATTCATCACTGATATTCCCGTCGGCGATCTGCGCGACATTTGCGACCGCACCTATACCGCCGATGTTTACCGCCACGTTCGCGCGGGCGACGATGCGGCCCGAATCGTTCCATTTCGCTGGCTGGAGCCGGGCAAACTGGGGCTGCTTGCGCTCTCCAACGGCCCGACGCTCGCCTTCAAGGACATGGCGATGCAGTTGTTGGGCAATCTTTTCGAGTACGTGCTGGACAAGCGCGGGGAGACGATCAACATTCTGGGGGCGACTTCCGGCGATACCGGTTCGGCGGCGGAATACGCGATGCGCGGAAAGCCCAGGATCAAGGTGTTCATGCTCTCGCCGCACGGCAAGATGAGCGCCTTCCAGCGCGCGCAGATGTATTCGCTCACCGACGACAACATCTTCAATATCGCCATCACCGGCATGTTCGATGATGCTCAAGACATCGTGAAGGCGGTTTCCAACGATGCTGCCTTCAAGGCGCGGCATCACATCGGCGCGGCCAATTCCATCAACTGGGCGCGGCAGGCGGCGCAGGTGGTCTACTACTTTTATGGCTATTTTGCCGCGACTTCCAGCAATGCGCAGCGGGTGGCCTTTTGTGTGCCTTCGGGCAATTTCGCCAACATTTTCGCCGGTCAGATCGCGCGACGCATGGGGTTGCCCGTCGAACGGCTGATTGCGGCCACCAACGAAAACGATGTGCTCGACGAGTTTTTCCGCACCGGCGTGTATCGCCCGCGCAAGGCCAGCGAAACCTACGTCACGTCCAGTCCGTCGATGGATATTTCAAAAGCGTCGAACTTCGAGCGTTTCGTTTTTGAACTTGTCGGCCGCGATTCGGCTGTGCTGGCCGGATTGTGGAAAGAAGTCGACGCGGGCGGCGTGTTCGATCTGTCGCGCACGCCGTTTTTCGTGCGCCTGCCCGAGTTTCGTTTTGCTTCCGGCAGGAGCGCACATGCCGACCGCCTGGAAATGATCCGGGATGTTCATGCGCGCTACGCAGTGACGATCGACCCCCACACTGCCGACGGCATGAAGGTTGCCCGGCAGCATGCCGATAGCTTGCCCGCCGATGTTCCCTTGCTGGTGCTGGAAACCGCGCAAGCGGCGAAGTTCGCCGAGACTATTCGCGAGGCGCTCGGGCGCGATCCGGAAATCCCCGCCGATCTGCAAGGGCTGGAAGTCTTGCCGCAGCGGGTCGAGGTGATGCCGCCGGATGTCGAGGCCGTCAAGGCATTCATCGCGGCAAGAACCTGATTCGCCTCGTTCCCGCCTGCTTCCAAAATAAATCTGTATTACATAATGTTTTTTGCTGTTACAATGACAATGTTCCTTGCCGACGCATATGGAGTATTCAAACGGGGTCGCGCACAGTGTGCAGCAGCGCGGTCCCGGCATGCGCAAATGGAATAAATGCAGGCTTCAGGTCTTCAATGGTGCTTGCAGCGCCGACCCGGCCACGCCGGGAGTCATTGTTCGAGGAGATTGAAAATGTGCTATGCCATGTTTGGGTGCCCCCCCCCGATGTTTTTTCCACCACCGCCAATGTATTGCCCACCGCCACCACCGGTGTACCATCCACCACCAATGCATTATTGCCCGCCGCCGCCGCCGCATTACTGTCCACCGCCGCCGGTTTGTCCGCCTAAACCGCCGATTTGCATGCCTTTGCCATTACCTGTGCCAAAGGTGGTATGCCCGCCAAAGCACTGCAATGACGTACCTCCGCCGCCGACAACCAAGGTTTTTGACGTTAATGTCAATGTCAACGTTAACGTTAATGCCGATGTAAATCCAAGTCCCGCCCCCGCTCCCAGTGTCCAATGGGACGTCAGTATTGTCGGCCAACACTTCAGTGACCTCTGGTCCGGTAGTGCCTCAATTTGAATTTGAAAAATACGCTGCCTGACTTTCCTCCGTTACGTCATCGCGCACGGAGCGAAACGTAGTCGCGGAATCCTCTCGGTTCTGGATTCCAGCGACTACGCCTGACGGCTCCGCCCAGAATGACACGTATGGGTAAGTGTCCGGGCCTCGCTTTTGATGGGAATTATCCGCTTAACTTCTAAAGCTGGCTGCACACCTAACTCGCTATGCAAACAAGCCGCCTTGAGAAACAAGAGGTCTCCGAGTTTTGGTATATAATCGTCAAGATTTTTTACGGTTGGTATAAATTATTTAAATTAAATTCAATGAAATCATTGTGCTACAGCAATAATATGATTATTGCTTAATACATACAGTTATCACAATAACCATTTCACAGGAGAGATCACATGTCGTTCCGCACAAAACTGATTGCCGTTCTTGCTTCCAGCTTGGTCTCGTCGCCTGCATTTGCGTTGGATATCATTTTTGAATATGACCCCTCCAGCAGTTTTTACACCCAAGAGCGGCGCGATGCGATAGAACGAGCAGCATCGCTCTATGAAAATTACATCATGGATGACGTGAAAGTTTTTGTTTCCATGGAATCGGTGTCCGGAAATGTACTCTTCATGGCTCAGGCTATACCTGCAACACACAGTGCCGATTTCCAAAATGACTGGAGAGGCGCAATTGTTTTCAATGAAGCTCCTGGTTCTGGTTGGTATACCGGTATCGATGAAAATGCCATTGGTTATGGTTATGATCTTTTTAGCACGGCGTTACATGAACTGGGCCATATCTTGGGCGTTGGCGCTGCCGACACTTGGCTCGCTCAGATTTCAGATGGCTATTTCTATGGCGAAAATGCTGTCAGTGTATATGGGGGACCCGTACCTGTTCTTAGTTGGACAAAGGATCATTGGGCTCAAGGTGTCGAGAGCACCTTGCCAGGTACGGAAATATGGCAACTGGCCGTTTTCGAAGCCTATGGTTATTGGCACCCCGATGTGCGCCGCCAATATCTGACTGATTTGGACTTGGCCGGATTGGCGGACATTGGTTGGACTATTTCGTCGATTCCGGAACCTGAAACACTGTATCTGCTGCTATCAGGGCTTGGTATCGTGGGTATGGTCGTGCGCAGGCAGCGTATGAAAGCAACAACGTAAGCGCAGGCTAGAAGTCAAGCGGATAATTCCCCTTTTGATCTACCCACCGTCGTTACCTGCGGTCGAAGGAAATACCCGTCGCTGCCCCTGCGAGCCTGAAACGGTCTTGGACAATTTGGCGATTTCTTGGACAAAACGGCCTGCAAACGGCGTGGTTGTCGCGGTATAGGATATGGGTTTAATATACCAACATTTCCGCGCAACTTGCAGGTAACGACCTCCATGAAACTCGAAACCCTCGCCGTTCACGCCGGTTACGCGGCTGAACCCACCACCCGCGCCGCTGCGGTTCCGATCTACCAGACGACCTCGTACACATTCGACGACACGCAGTACGGGGCTGATCTGTTCGACCTCAAGATTCCCGGCAACATTTACACCCGGATCACCAACCCCACCAATGCCGTGCTGGAAACGCGCGTCGCGGCGATGGAAGGCGGTGTCGGCGCGCTGGCCGTAGCCTCGGGCATGGCCGCCATCACCTACGCCATCCAGACCATCGCCGGAGCAGGAGACAACATTATCTCTGCCTCCGCCCTGTACGGCGGGACCTATAACCTTTTCGCCCACTCCCTGCCGAACCTGGGCATCGAAGTGCGCCTTGCCGATGCTCGTGCCCCGGAGAGTTTCGAGCGCCTCATCGACGGGCGCACCAAGGCACTTTTTTGCGAATCCATCGGCAACCCGTCGGGCAACATCACTGACTTCGAACGCCTGGCTGAAATCGCCCACAAGGCCGGCATCCCGCTCATCGTCGACAACACCGTCCCCTCCCCCTACCTGTGCCGTCCCTTCGAGCACGGCGCGGACATCATCGTGCACGCGCTCACCAAATATCTCGGCGGCCACGGCAACTCGCTCGGCGGACTCATCGTCGATTCCGGCAAATTCCCCTGGGCCGAACACAAAAACCGCTTCCCAATCCTCAACGAACCCGATCCCGCCTATCACGGCGTCGTCTACACCGAAGCGATGGGCCCGGCGGCCTACATCGCCCGCGCGCGCGTCGTGCCGCTCCGCAACCAGGGCGCGGCCCTCTCGCCCTTTAACACTTTCCTGATTCTCCAGGGCGTGGAAACCCTTGCGCTGCGCATGGACCGCATCTGCGAAAACGCCGTCAAAGCGGCTCAATTTCTCAAAGAACACCCAAAAACATTCTGGGTCAGCTACGCAGGGTTGCCCGATCACCCCGATTACCCGCTGGCGCAAAAATACATGGGAGGCCGCGCATCAAGCATCCTGACCTTCGGCATGAAAGGCGGGCGCGAAGCCGGCACACGCTTCCAGGACGCATTGAAACTCATCCTGCGGCTGGTCAACATCGGAGACACCCGGACGCTCGCCTGCCATCCGGCATCCACTACCCACCGGCAACTGAACGATGAAGAGCTTCAAAAAGCGGGTGTCTCACCCGACATGGTACGGCTGTCCATCGGCATCGAGCACATCGACGACATCCTCGCCGACCTTGACCGGGCGCTGGCAGCGGCCTGAGTCATGCCTTTCTTCTCCCCGCTCTCCGAGAACGCCATGCCGGGTGATCGCGCACGGCGGCGCGGCACGTTCTGCCTGTTGCTCGCGCTGGCAGCGACACCACTGACGGTCTTGCTTTTTC
Source organism: Azoarcus sp. (assembly GCA_031274995.1). Taxonomy (GTDB): domain Bacteria; phylum Pseudomonadota; class Gammaproteobacteria; order Burkholderiales; family Rhodocyclaceae; genus WRNU01. The sequence continues at coordinate 5,901 of JAISPJ010000087.1, read as the reverse complement.
TCAATCTTCAGCCGTTCTGGATGCGCATCGTCCCGCTGGAAAACGCGGCGTTCCTGCTGGCCGCCACCCTGTTCGGAGCCGCCTTGGCCGTCATGCCCATCATCACGGTGGGCGGATGGCTGCTCGCGCTCTGGTATGGGGTGGAAAGCGTCTTCATGCTGCGCGGGCGGCGCACGCCCATCGTCGACATCCTCATCATCGGCGCAGGTTTCATTGCCTGGTTTTCGCCCGCTCTGGGATTTCTGGTCAAAGCCGTCCGAGCCCTTTTTACAGGCAGCATACATCTCCCGCACCCTTCCAGGGATTACCTGCTGACGGAAGACCCTGTCGCCTTCTGGCAAAGCGTCGGCTTCCAGTTCATCGCCGCCGGGCTGCTCGCCTGGTTGGCGTGGCGTTACTGGAAGGGCAAGCTGCGCCGCAAATCCGGCGAGTAACCGTCTCCATTTATCCTTGTGACGAAATACGCGCACCAAAGCAGCTCCGCTCTCAAGCCGGATTCAGGCGCTCCGTAATAAGAACCGGGTAAACAAAAAAGAAGCCCGCCATAAACGGAGAACGTCATGCTGATCGTCATGGACATGGAAAACGGCAAAGTCATCCGCGATCCTGTGGTGCCAGAAACTGATTCCCGCATGTTACCGCCGGTTGCGTATCTTCCTCAGGCGCAACTCGCTCCCCAACCCCAATTGCAGGAAGTCGGCATTTCTCCCAGGGCGGCCTGCCTGCCGCCCTCCCTGGGCGCAATCGGCGCCTCTCTCTCCGCGCCTGATGATTAAAACCCAGGGATTTTCGGCCGGCCAAGTTTTCTCCCTTGGCCGGTCTTCTTTTTTTTCTACAGCTTGTGCGTCCGGTCCCCGCGCACGAACCCCGTCAAAGGCGCATCGATCCCCCGCCCCAACGCCAGCACCTTGAAAAGCTCACCCATCTCACGGGGCAAAGTCAGCCTTTGCGCCGCCACTGAAGCGCGGGCATACGCAGAACTGCCTTCCGCCCCACACCCTTTGACGCGCTCGATTAAACCGCAGTTGAGCAGGAATTGCCCCTGGCTCGCATAGCCCAGCACATCCAGCCCCGCATCGAACCCCGCTTCGGCCATCGCGGTGAAATCCACTGAACTGGTAATGTCGTTTAACCCCGGCCACAGGAAAGGATCCTCGTGTGCGCGGTGGCGGTAATGGCACATCAGCGTGCCGCGCGAACGGGAAGGCAAATAGTATTCGCCGCGCGGATAGCCGTAGTCGAACAGCAACAATGCCCCGCGCAGCAGACGCGCCGCCCAGTCCGCGACCCAGGCCGCCGCCGCGAGATTGATCTCGGTCACATATTCGCCGTCATCTGATTGGCAGGGCGAACGATCAATCGCCCCTGCCCCTGCATCCCCGTCATCGCCCATCCCCGGCAGGGGAGGTAATTTCCGCGCGGCTTCCCGCACCGCGCCTTGTGCCGGACGATCTGCCCAGCCAAACGCCCCGGCTTCGGAACACGCCACGCCCCGCTCGAAAAGCTCGCCCCCGCGCACGACAATGACATGCGTCGGAATCGCGTCCAGCACTTCGTTTCCCACGAGCACGCCGGAAAACGTCTCCGGCGGCACATCGAGCCACACCACGCGGGAAAGCAGTTTCTGGTCGAGCGTAGCAAGCGTTTGCCGCTGGCGCGCGCGCAACTGCGCCGAAAGTTCCAGAATGCCATAGGATTCCGGCAGGCAATCCAGCCGTTCGAGTTCGCGCAGCAGGTCGGCCGCCAGTACACCGCTGCCCGCGCCCGCCTCGATCACGGCGGGATGGCTCGCGCACATGATCTCCGCCACCTGTGCCGCCAGCGTCTGCCCGAAAAGCGGCGTCAATTCAGGCGCAGTGATGAAATCCCCCCCTTTGCCGAATTTCTGTGCCCCGCTGCTGTAATAGCCGACGTCCGGCGCGTACAGGGCCAGTTCCATGTAACGGTGAAACGCAATCCAGCCCCCGGCAGCGGCAATTTCACGCTCGACCAAACCCGCAAGCCTGGACGATTGCGCCAGCGCGGCGGCATCGGGAACGGGCAATTCAAGCATGGCTCGGCAGTAGGGAGGGGGTAGAAATCGGACAGACAGAGGAAAGAAAAATCGGGCTGAAACCCGCGTCGTTATAGGGAAACCGGCCTGAGATAAATAATCTTGATTTCCGGACGAATTAGGGGATTTTTCGGGGGAATTTCCGTAGAAAAATCCCAGAAAATAGTAGCACGGCTGGTAGTTTTTCCCCGGTTAAATCACGTTTAAAGCCGGCCTCAAGGTGGCTTTAAACACCTACCCAGGTGCACCTGAAACAACATTCCCCGTCGACATCCTTACGTTTCCTCCCTTGGCGTCCATGCTCTGACTCTGTAGAACAAGCCCAGGCGCGAGGTCGACTTTCAGGTTGCCAGTGCCTCGCTTTCGGTTGCGGTCGCCGATTACCCGTCAGAAGCCGACCGAGACCAGGCGCTGACTGCCGTCGACAAGGCTGTCTGCGGTGTCCTGTATACCGCTCCGGATTCTGTGTTTCAGCCGCTTGTCACCGCCCGCGCCGCCGTCATCGAAGCCCTGCTTGCGCAGGACTTACGCCCTACCGTCAGCCGCGACATCGTCCACCCGTTGCCCGCCGTGCTGATCGCCCACGGGCTTGGCGTGAAGGAAGAAGATTTTCTGGCGAGGAATGCCGTGCGTCACCCGCTGTTCGTGAATGGTGAAGTGCATGGATGATGGTCAGGTCGAAATCCGGTTCAATGGAATCCGATATGGCCACTGGAAAAGCGCGGAAGTGCGCGCATCGGTCGATGATCTCTGTGCCAGTCTGCGACTTGACGTCACCTGGCCGGGCGCTGGCGACAGCCTTGACATTACCGCCAACACCGTCATCGATGTGTTGATCGCCGGGCAGGTGGCCTACAAAATGCGGATCGACAGTCTTTCGCGCAGCGTCGGAAAGGAGAGTCACGACATTTCCATCGAAGGGCGCACGCTCGCGCGCGAACTTATCGATAGCCAATACTCTAAAACCCTCTCCGGCCTCACCCTTGGCGAAATTGCAAAGCATCTTTGTGCCGACTTTAAAGTGCCTTTAAAACTCGCTGCTGCCACCAAGGAAGTGCCTGAGTTTTCGATGCAGTGTGAAAGTCCGGCGACATCCCTTATCAATGCTGCGCGCACAGCGAATCTCTTGTTCTACCCGACGGCTGATGGTGGTCTGATCCTGACGGAGCCGACAAAGGCCGCGCCCGTCGCATCGCTCATCTACGGAGAGAACGTCCTCAGTTATGAGGTCGTCGACGAATACGCCCTTAGGTTTTCTGAATACTGCGTTAAGGGCTATGACTACGACGAAGATGAAGCCATCTCCGGCAAGTCGCGCGACAAAGGCATTTCGTTTTACAGGCCCATGCACATCGTTGCTGACAAGCACGGGCATGGCTTTGGCGGGTGTGAACGTCGCGCGGAGTTGGAAAGAAACCGGCGGCTGGCTCGTGCGCACCGCATCGTGCTCACGGTACAGGGCTGGCGCTATCCGGCAGGAAACAACTGGAACCTGTGGGACATCAATACCCAGGCGCGCGTGACGATCCCGCATGAAGATGTTGACGACGTATTTCTGATCGGTGAAGCGATCTACACGGGCGGCGATAGCGATGATGAAAAGGTGGCTGCCGAGGCTGCTGCCGAGGCGTTCTATCTGGAAAACAAAAAGGCGATGGACACCGGTGCAGATGTTTCGTGGCCGCAGGTGCGCCCGCTCTACCGGCTGATGTGCCTGCGCGCGGTCGATCACGACGCCTTTAACCAGGAATACCAGAACGAGAGCGGGAACGACGATAAAGCCCCGTTCCGGACGATCCATATCTGGACGGATCGGCGCTCGGACTGGATTTTCTTTGGCGCTATCGACCCGTCTCTTGGAAAGAGAGGCGCGCGCCACGACCCGAGTGCGATCCTGGTGGGTGGCCTCTTGCGCGAAACGATGACGCTCGATGTGGTGGAGGCGGACATCTGCCGCCGGGTGCCTGATCTCATCATCGAGCGCGCCATCGAGCTACAGCGGGAAAGCGCGCATGACCGCGCCTTTGTCGTGGCCGGGGCCATGAAGGCCGACCTCATCAACGACCTTCACCGCGCGGTCGAAGACAACATCAAGGCCGGTAAAAGCGTCGATGATTTCAGGCGCGATTTTGCGGGAATTGTCGATCGACACGGCTGGCACGGATGGACGGGCGAAGGAACTGAGAAAGGCGAAGCATGGCGTACCCGCGTTATCTTCGAGACCAACCTGCGCACCAGTTACGCGGCGGGACGTTACGCTCAACTGAAAGACCCCGGCCTCCTGAATCGCCGCCCATACTGGCAATACGTTCATTCAGGCCATGAACACTACCGACCTGAGCACAAGGCGTGGGGCGATTCTGGCTTGACCTTGAGGCATGACAACCCTTTCTGGCAGACGCACTACCCGCCGAACGGTTGGGGGTGCGGCTGCTCTGTTCGGGCTGTCCCGGCACCCGCAGATGGTGCCGCAACTGAACCTCCAGCGGGTTGGGACACTCCCGACCCGAAAACAGGCGTTCCGCCTGGGATCGACAAAGGATGGGGCTACGCGCCTGGCGCACGCACAGACGTCTCAATGCGGCAGTTCGTACAGGAAAAACTCATCAGCTACCCACCAGCTATACAGCGGGCACTGGTCAAAGATATCGGGAAAAAACTTTGCGCTACAGAACGTATCGAGGATTACGTTGCTGCCGTGATGGCTGATGCGTCACGAACAGACGATTTGTGGCTTGGGTTTATCGAGCAACCAGAGCGTTTCGCAACAGCCGTCAAAACTGATCTGACAGGCTTTATCGTTCTTCTGCCTCCAGATGCCGTTCGGCATGAAGTTAAGGCTCATGGGCATGACGGAGGAAGTCAGCGCCCGGTGCTTGCTGAAGACTACAAACGGCTTGTCGACGGGTTGAATCGCGGAGCTCTAACGCTTCCAAGTGAATCATGGAAAGGAAGGGACGCTGAAAGATTCGTTGTGCAATGGGAAGATGAAGGGGAAATTTTCAGAGGTGTTTTTGGTGTTCGCCCTGGTCGGCACAACCGATCTGTTGTGCTGGTTTCGATGATTGTGAAAACGGCAAAAAAGAAATGAGCGCCAGCCCCCACCTTACGTCCAAAACGTCCATTGGTTCACGCCCAAGTAGTGAAGATGCCTTCCGCCCATGTGTTCATAGTGTAGATCAGATCAGGAACAGAGTCAATGCCCTCCATCACCATTGAAGTCGATTCAGAGCGCGTTCAAAGCCTCTTAAAACAGCTTTCAAACGCCTGTTCTCCGGAGGGGTTCGCCGACACCATGAAGGAAATCGGCGAAGACTTGGTCTATTCGACCAGGCAGAGGTTCATCACCGGCACTGCACCTGACGGTTCCAAGTGGGAACGACTTTCTGATGTAACTATGGCTTTCCGGGCAAAGCGCGGCAGGCGTGGTTCGAAACCGCTCATAGATACCGGCACCATGCAAAACAGCGTTAGCTACAGCGCCACAAGCGACGGCCTGACCATTGGCGTCAATCGCCAGTTCGGGTCGAACGCCAATGCCGCCGTCCACCAACTCGGCACAGACCGTGCCGGGCGTGGCCGCAAAGTCACCATCCCTGCACGGCCATTCCTCGGTTTGTCTGACAACGATATTGACGGGATAGAGCGCACCATTGCGCGCGTCCTGGGAGGTAGAAGCACTTAACAAAAGAGACGGTGCGACCCCGGATGGTGCTGCAAACACCGCCCGGAGCCACCGCCCGCAGATCGTGGCTGCGTTTGGCCGAGGCACCGTGCTGTGATCACAGCGGCGCGAAGGCTACACCGGAACGTCAAAAAATGAAAACCGTAGTACCCCCAATCTTTAA
>JAISPJ010000056.1 GCA_031274995.1 Azoarcus sp. | reverse complement strand
CTGGCTGGCCGTATTGGTCTGAGCCAGTCACGGGTCTCTTGGCTGGAGCTGAATGCCCAGGAATTGAGCGTGGAGCAGCTCATGGCCTGGTGCGCAGCGCTGGGTTTGGAATTGACCATCGGAACCCGTGGTAGCCGCGCGGTATCTTCCACCGTGCAAGCGGATTGGTAACATGGGCCGTCGATCGCACAGCCGCAGCCTGTCCATCTGGAGTAACGGCGTTCGCGTCGGGCTATGGACGATTCCTGCTCGCGGAGAGATGGAACTGCGCTACGACGCGGATTGGGTCCATGCCGACATTGGCCGGCCGCTGTCGCTGTCGTTGCCATTCAACTTGCAGAACCTGCCGCTCAAAGGCGAGAAGGTTGCCAACTACTTCGACAACCTGCTTGCGGACAGTGATGCCATTCGCAGGCGAGTAGCCGAGCGATTCAAGACGGGATCGACCGACCCCTTTGATCTGCTCAAAGCCATTGGGCGCGATTGCATGGGGGCCGTGCAACTTCTAAATGAGAACGAGGCACCGAAGGACTTTGATCGTATTGAGGGCGCGCCCCTGTCCGAGACCGACATCGAGCGGCACCTGATCGAAACCGTTTCGCCACAGGCATTTGCCGTGGGCCGCGCCCCTGATGCGGACTTCCGCATCTCTCTGGCCGGTGCGCAGGAGAAAACAGCGTTCCTGTGGTGGAAGGGGCAATGGCTCGCGCCACGTGGCGCTACGCCGACGAGCCACATATTCAAGCTGCCATTGGGCTTGATGGGTGGACGGCGGGCGGACTTCAGCACGTCGGTGGACAACGAATGGCTGTGTCTGCGGTTGCTGAAAGCCTACGGGCTGAATGTGGCCGACGCCCATATCGCGACCTTCGGTCAGCAGCGCGTGCTGGTGGTGGAGCGCTTTGATCGCCGCCTTGCGCCCAACGGACAGTGGCTCATGCGCCTGCCGCAGGAAGATTTTTGCCAGGTCGAGGGCTGCTCGCCGCTGCGCAAGTACGAGAACGAAGGTGGTCCTGGGCTCAAGGCCCTGTTCGCCACGCTGCGGCAGTCAGTGAATGCCGGGGCCGACATGAAAACACTGATGGCGGCGCAAGTTCTGTTCTGGTTGCTGCGAGCGCCCGATGGTCATGCCAAGAACTTCAGCATCCAGCTTCTGCCACGCGGGCACTTCCAGTTGACTGGACTGTACGACGTGATGTCGGCCTGGCCGGTACTAGGCGACGGTCCTAACCAGTGGTCACCACGCGAAATCAAATTGGCGATGGCTTTGCTCGGCAAAAGCCGACATTACGAGATACGCGATATCCAGCGCAGGCACTTCAACAGTACCGCACAGAAAGTCGGCTATGGCCCAACTGCCGAGCCGATCATTGAAGAACTTCTCGCTCGCACGCCAGCGGTCATTGCTGAAGTGCAAGCCGATCTGCCGCAGGACTTCTCACCACGTGTCGCCGACTCTATTCTTGGTGGGCTTGAGCAAGCCGCAAAAGCACTCGAAAGGATGGCACCGTAGACAGGGAAAGTCTGACTGTTCTCAGGCGATCCACGGCGCGTTAAGCGTTAAGATGCATGCTGATCGACAATAAGCCCGAACACGTCGAGAGCGACTTTGCAACGCGTCGAGGCGGGTGATTCAAGCATGAGCATCGGCATCTACGCGGCCGTGGCTATACAGGCGCTTGGGTTTTTGGATGGACTACAGGAGATTGCCGACGCTGCCCGGGATATAGTCGGGCAGTCGCTGGCAACGGCCGCATTGCCTCGGCGCGTCCGGCTGCCTCGTGGCGGCGCAGGAAAGAGCGACCATGGCTGATGTCGAGGTAACTATCGATCTCGACGGCGTGCTGCGACCGGTACCTCGCGAAAAGCCTGCCTTATCCGGCAGTTTGCGTTCCGGTATCGTGTCGAATGCAGACCTTCATCGATACGGAGCCAAGATTGCCCCAAAGAAAACATGACAGCATGACCAAGCCGGCGCTCGGCTATTGGCCCGCTCGGTTATTGGCCCGATTCGCCAACGAGGTACGGGTCTTCCTCACGCCGGGTACCCGCATGGTTGACGAGTTGGAGTGCGTGGTTTCGGTGTTGTTTGCCATCGGTTTGGGTCACCTGGTCGGGGCGCAAAACATTTCCTGGGCCGCCTTCTCCGGCTATATGGTGATGCGCGGCCACGTCGCCGAAAGTTTGTCGCGCGGAATCCGTCGCATCATCGGCACTGCCGTGGGCACGGGTCTGGCGCTGGCGCTGGTTCCGTGGGTCGAGGCGGCTCCGGTGCTCGCGGCTCTCGCGCTCATGGCGGTGGGCGGGGTGACCCTCTACCGCTCGCTTGCCGGCAGACACGCATATGCCTGGCTGTTCGTCGGATTGACCTTCGTGATGATCTTGCTCGATAAGATGCAGCGGCCCGAGGACATGCTCAGTACCTTCGCCAAGACCCGCATGCTCGAAGTCCTGGCGGGCACAGGTGCCTGCGTGCTGGTCAGCATGATCTCGACACTCACCCTCAGGCGGCGCTGGCCCGCTCCGTCCCGGCGTGTCGTGGAGCAGCTCGGCTGGCATCCCGGAGCCGCCCGGCATGCCGGGCAGGCGGCGGTGGCGCTGCTATTCCTGCCGTTCCTGATCAGACTCTGGCATGGGCCCGATTACGTGCAAAGCGCGGTCACGATCATGGCGGTGATGCTGGTGCCGATCATGAGTATCGGGGATAGCGGCCTGATCCCCGTCAGCCGTCGCATCGTCCTGCGGGTCGCGGGCTGCACCGCCGGCGCGGCCTTGGCGGCGGTCTTCCTGTTGCTGGCACACAGCCTGCCTAGCGCCGGGGTCATGGCGCCGGTATTAATCGCCGGCATGGTGCTGGGTGTAGCGATCGGCCGCCACATCGAGAACAGCTTGACCTCGATCGCTTACGGCGGAACCCAGTTCGTGCTGGTCATTCTCGTGACCCTTGTACCAGACAGCTATGCCGCGGCTCACCTCGCGCCGGCGTTGGAGCGGCTGGGAGGCATCGCTATAGGCATTGTGCTGCTCGAGCCCGTACTGGTGATCTGGCATATCGTCGCTCCAGCCCGGCGCGTGCGGGACCCCAAGGGTGAAGATCCGATGGAACCCGGCGGAGTTTGACGGCTCGTTACCGTGAAAGCCTTCCAAGATAGGGGCGAATACAAACCTGCCGACACGCAA
>JAISPJ010000042.1 GCA_031274995.1 Azoarcus sp. | reverse complement strand
TCCGCCTTCGGCGACCAGAATCGCCCGTCCGCGTCGAGATGCGGGGCGAGCGTGGCGCGCATCGCCTCCAGTTCCACCGGCGAGAGGGACAGCGCCCCTGTCCTGTACTGCGGCAGGTTGATGGTTACGCCGCCGTAGTCCCGCAGCCATTCTTGGGCGCGCATCAGCCCCAGCGCCCGCACGACCGCGCGCAGCACGGGCGGCAGCGTGCGCAGCAGCTCATCATTCACGGCAGGAAGGCGGGCGGCGGCGTCCATCTTCTTTATCGTGCGAGCCAGCTTTTCAGGGCTTCAGTGATGGCCGAGCACTCGGCTGTACTGAGGCTATCCAGGTCTTTCATGTCGTGCCCTGTCTGCCGCGCACAGAACGCGAGCAGCGCCGGACGAGTGGCGTGCCCGACTTTCCCGGCCTGCCCGAGCCTCCCCCACAAGCGCACGATATGCGCGATGCGCGGCGGCACCGGCTTCGATTGCCCTGCCGCCTTATGGTTACGCTGGCGAGGCCAGCCGCGCGCCTCGTAGTCCGAGAGCGCCGCCGCAATCTGGCTGCTGCTCATCGTACTGGCGGAGACGCGCCCCTTGACGGCCTGTACCGGGTGTGCTGCGACCCTGCCGCCAAAACTGTTCGGCACCTCCCATACATGGGTTGCACCATGCCTTGCAAGCAGATCGCGGTGGCAGTCGTCCGTCCAGCCGGGCAGGTTTTTGAACGCCCACCCTTTTGCAATGCCGAGCAACTGGCGCTGATGCTTGAGCAGATCAGCCATGCTTCACCTGGATTTCACGGTCAAGGGCGCGAAGGCGCTGCTGGATCGCCCTTTTGACGGTTCCTTGCAGCCCAGGAACGGCAAGCGCGTCCACCTTGGAAGAACTATCAGAGCTCAAGTTCGATGAGATGGACTTGTCTGAGTTTCTGGCAGACATTGAACCAACAAAGAAGGTGGATAGTTTTCTGCAGGATGCGATTAATCGCTCAACCAATCAGGTTAAAAGTTATTATGAAGAGGGACTCTCGCCATGATAGAATTGTGTCAGGCTCGAATAGCAGCCTGTCCTTTCACAATAGATTTTCAGGAGGCATCATGTTTAATCTGAAGAGCTTCAGGAATGGAATGAGTGTAGCAATATTTTGCTTTGTCGGTGCTTTCTTCGTAGGGTGTACGACCCTTCCACCGGCAACAATAACGAAGGAAACAATCCTGATAGAAGGGGAAGGGGTGGAGCGGTCTCAATCCATGAGGACACCACCCGTAGAAGATGTTTTTGAAAAAAGAATTTTTATTGAATTTATGGACAGTCCAAAAGCGACCAAAGTCTTTCAAGAAAACCTTAGAATGCGGGGCTTTCAAGTTGTAGAGGATAAAAATTTAGCAGAAATTAAATATTTATTGGATGGATTTATCACGTTTTCGAAGCATGGAGAAAGAGGTACATTTAAAGATTTAGGACCTATTTTGGAATCTTCCATTGAATTGAAAACGAGTGGAAACCCAATCGGCAATATTGGCTTGACAGAAACCATTATATCGAGTGCTGCTTTTGGCTTTATGGACGTTGTTTCAATTTTTAGTCTCTCAAATTTTTTAGCGGACATTACCGGGTTAAGAGGAGCGATTAACAAACTAATTGCTGGCGATCCACGTGGTTTTTGTTGGTCGCCTGCGTGTGATCTCTATTACAGTACGGCTATAGTTAGAGTTTTTGACGAGAATGGGTTGCAGCAATGGCATCTTCGTGAATTTTCCAAAAGTAAGGGCATTAGAATTGCCAACATCGTTCCAGACGTGTTAGACAACGTTTTGAGGCCAATTTACGACCTCGCGCCGAAGAACGTTGCTCCTGAAGCAGAGCCGAAACTATCACCGAAGGAATAAGCGCCATGAACCGAAAATTTGGCTTCGTCGTGCTGATGGTTTTCTGTTCGGCAATCTTCGTTCAGAACGTGAAGGCCGCCCAGATTCCTGTAATTGAAGGCGATTACATGAAATTGATGGAGAAGGCGGTAAAGGAAGGCAAGGCTTCTGCCTACCTTTCCGGCCAGGTCGCGGATTACATCCGCGAACAGATCAAACATCCAGAAGCAAAAATCCTGCTTGAAATCACGCGGGTCGATAACCACGGAAAGCCAGGTTGTCATGGTCTCAGGATGAAATTTTCAACCCCTGGGACTCTTTTACCCATGACGGACGGTTCAAGCAGAGAACTGGATTTGGGTCATTTCACGAATTTATGCCCGAAGTCCTCCAGCCCGCCCTGAATGGCGGGGTTTAACGAGCACCGGGACAATTTACATGCTTTCTTTTTTTATTTGACATCCTGAAGGATGTCAATTCATTCAGCGTCTGCAGTTGGGGACAGATAGTGCCAGACATCTGCTCACAAACCATCCCCAAAAGGCATTTCTGAACTTCTAGCGATAGCCAGGATCTTTCATATCAATGTGGATCGCTTCCTTGTTAACAAAGGCTTGAACTTCGTCAAACACCTCTGAATAAGACTCCAGATTCGAAAAATCTGCGTTGCTCTCTCCCCCCTGAAAAGAAACCCCCTGCCTGATCAGCTCTTGCTTGAGGTCTGCTTCCGAGCGCCACAAGACGCCGATCCCGCCATAGAGCAGCTTATCGAGGGGCACCAGCACCAGGTACTTGAGTACGAGCCAGGCGGGGTGCAGGAGAGTGCGGAGGAGGGATTGATCGGTTTCCATGAATTTATTCTACGCCGATCGTTGAGGCTGATCCGGAAAACCTAAATACTCTCTAGCTGTTCACGTCGGCCGAAAACTGACCAGGCACGAGCTTTACGTGCCTTTTCTCTGGCCTAATTAAAATAAAAAACCGTTTAGTCATATACCATAATAAAATCATCAATAAACAGGACAGGAGAACATATGAAGATCGCCACCTGGAACGTCAACTCCCTGAAGGTCCGCCTGCACCAACTCCTGGACTGGCTCGACGCAAACCGCCCGGATGTGCTTTGCCTGCAAGAACTGAAGCTGGAAGACAAGGCTTTCCCGGAGGCGGAAATCAGGACAGCCGGTTATTACGCGGCCTATTCCGGGCAAAAAACCTACAACGGGGTCGCCATTCTCGCTTCTTCTCCGCCAGAGGACGTCACGTATGGCATCCCAGGCTTCAGCGATGAACAAAAGCGCCTCATTGCCGCAACCGTCACCGACGTGCGCATCGTGTGCGGCTATTTTCCCAACGGCCAGGCGCCGGGTTCCGGCAAGTTCGCCTATAAACTGGCCTGGCTCGATGCGCTGGCCCGCTGGCTCGGCATGGAGGCGCTGCCCATTCATCCGAACCTGGTGCTTGCGGGCGATTTCAACATCGCGCCCGAAGCAGCGGATGCGCATTCTGGATGGAAAGGGGAAATTCTCGTTTCTCCGCCTGAGCGCGCCGCGTTCCGGGCGCTCATCGAATGCGGGCTTACCGACTCTTTCCGCCTGTTTGGGCAACCGGAACAGAGCTTCTCATGGTGGGATTACCGGATGGGAGCTTTCCGGCGCAATTTCGGCCTGCGTATCGATCATATCCTGGTTTCCCAAGCATTGCGGGATGCCTGCCGCGCCTGCGCGGTGGATAAAACGCCGCGCAAACTGGAACGTCCTTCGGATCACGCGCCGATAGTGCTTGAACTGGACTGGCCGCACAAGCGATTAAAAATATGAATAAGCCAAGACCGCAAACGGGAATCATGGGGAATCATGCCGTATAGCGTGTCGTGATAGACTTTGGCTGTTTCAGGCAAGCCCCCTTTTATGAACCTGATCGACCGCATCTCCCGCCAGTTTGAGGACAGCGCCCATGCCAAGCTCTCTGCCATCGAGTGGTTGGCTTCGCCTGTGGCGGAGGCTGTGGAGGTCATGACGAAATGTTTGCTCGGCAACGGAAAGATTCTCGCCTGCGGCAATGGCGGCTCTGCTGCCGATGCGCAGCATTTTGCCGCAGAACTGGTCAATCGTTTCGAAATGGAGCGCCCGCCGCTGGCCGCTGTGGCGCTGACCACCGATAGTTCGGTGCTGACCTCGATCGGCAACGATTACGAGTTTGCTCAAATTTTTTCCAAGCAGGTTTACGCCCTGGGACAGGCAGGCGACGTGTTGCTGGCCATTTCGACCAGCGGCAATTCGCCCAGCGTCCTTGCTGCCATCGCTGCCGCGCACGAGCGCGAAATGCGTGTGGTCGCACTCACGGGCAGGGGCGGCGGCAAGATCACGGAGCTTCTGAAACAAAAAGATGTTCATGTATGCGTTCCGACTGATCGCGTCGCGCGAATACAGGAAATCCACCTGCTCGTCCTGCATTGTCTGTGTGACGGTATCGATTGTTTGTTACTTGGAGTTGAAAACTGATGAAAATCGCTACAACCTTGTCTGCCGTGCCCTCCGCACGCCGTGTGTTGCTCGTCGGCATGATTGTCATCGCGGGGCTCCCCCTGTTGCAAGGCTGCGTTCCCGTCATGTTCGCCGGTATCGGGACAACCGCGCTGGTCGTGTCTGACCGCCGCTCCACAGGGGCGGTTGTCGACGATGAGGCCATCGAATGGAAAACCGCCGACCAGATGCGTCAGCACTTCGGCTCCCTCAACCACATCAACGTAACTTCCTACAATCGCAATGTGTTGCTTACCGGCGAGGTACAGGACGAAAACGTAAAAACCGAGGCTGAACGCCTGGCAGGCGCGGTGACGAATGTGCGCGCCGTGGTCAACGAATTGGTCGTAGCCCCTGCCTCCGGATTGGCGTCCCGTGGCAACGACTCCGCCATCACTGCCAACGTGAAGGCGCGGTTCCTCCCCAACAAGGTTTTCTCGGCAAATCGTGTCAAGGTCGTCACCGAGGCGGGCACCGTTTTCCTGCTCGGGATCGTGACCCTCGCCGAGGCCGACCACGCGGTAGAAATCGCCCGCACCAGCAAGGGCGTCGATAAGGTCGTGAAGGTGTTCGAATACATCAACGAGAGCGAAGCCCAAACCATGGATTCCCGCAAAAACGACAGTTCTCCGCCCGAAGCGCCCTGAAGCCCCTCCCTGCCCCTGCCCCGACCTGTCAGAAGTCAGGGGGCAGCGAGCGCGTTCAGCAATTTCTGGTGTATGCCGCCAAAGCCGCCGTTGCTCATCACGACCACATGGTCGCCGGGGCGGACCTCGGCGACCACAGCGGCGACAAGCGCGGCAAGATCATCGTGGCAGGATTGGTGCGTACCCAGAGGAGCCAGTGCCGTTTGCGCGTCCCATCCGAGGTTGGCGCAATAGCAGAACACCTGGTCGGCCATCCGAAGGCTGTGCGGGAGTTGATCTTTCATCGTTCCCATTTTCATGGTGTTTGACCGCGGCTCCAGCACCGCGATAATTCTGGCCGCAGGCCCGACCTTGCGGCGCAGGCCGGCGAGCGTGGTGGCAATGGCGGTCGGATGGTGGGCAAAATCATCGTAGACCGTCACGCCGCCTGCTTCCCCGCGCACCTCCATACGGCGCTTGACATTCTTGAATTCGGACAAGAACGCCAGGCCGTCGGTGATCGACACCCCGACGTGACGCGCGGCCAACAGCGCCGCGCAAGCATTGGCGCGGTTGTGCGCACCGGTCAGTTCCCATTGCATACGGCCAACTTCCTCATCGTTTTCGTCACAGATGATGAGGCTGCCGTCGGCATCGTCGCCTTCTGCGCGCCAACTGCCTTTCCAGGCATTGAACCAATCCACTGACGTCCAACAGCCGCGCGCAAGCACACGTTTCAGGCTCTCCTCGCGGGCATTCGCGACGATGCGGCCCGTGGCGGGCAAAATACGCACGAGATGGTGAAATTGTGTCTCGATGGCAGCAAGATCATGAAAGATGTCAGCATGATCGAATTCCAGATTGTTCAGGACCACGGTGCGCGGACGGTAGTGGATAAACTTGGATCGCTTGTCACAGAACGCGGTGTCGTATTCGTCGGCCTCGATCACGAACAGGGGCGTTTTGCCGGGACGGGCAGAGACTCCAAAATCCATTGGCACGCCGCCAATCAGGAAACCAGGATCAAGCCCGGCCTTTTCGAGGATGAAGGCGAGCATGGAAGCCGTGGTGGTCTTGCCATGCGTACCCGCCACGCCCAATACCCAACGCCCCTGCAAGACATGCTCGGACAACCACTGCGGGCCGGACACGTAGGGCAATCCTTGGTCGAGAATCGCCTCCAGCAGGGGATTACCGCGTGAAATGGCGTTTCCGATGACAAAAACGTCTGGTTTGAGGCTGATTTGATCGACATCGAACCCTTCGGTGAGCACGATGCCCGCCGCTTCGAGCTGCTCGCTCATCGGCGGGTATACGTTGGCGTCGCATCCCGTCACCTTGTGCCCGGAAGCCACTGCCAATTGTGCGACGCCACCCATGAAAGTGCCGCAGATACCAAGGATATGAATGTGCATGGAATAAAAACCAAAAAAAGAGGTGAGAGGAAAAGAAAGGAAAGCGCCCCGTGTAGAATGTGCAAAATTTTACCCCAAGGCGCTTGTCTTTCTTCTTTCATGGCGGAATACGGTTTCCCACCACGCGGCACACAACGCCGCCGCGAAATTGCCGTGCTGGCCGCGCGCATGATGGCCGAAGACGGTATCGACGATTTTGGTTTCGCAAAGCGCAAAGCGGCCCGCCAACTCGGATCAAACGAGGGCGCGGGTAAAACCCTGCCTACCAATGCCGAAATCGAAACAGAACTGCGTCGCTGGCAAACACTGTATCAAGGCGGGGAATTGACGGAGCGGCTGTCCGACATGCGACAGGCAGCGGCAGGGCTGATGCGCCTGTTGGACAAATTCAAACCCTACCTGACCGGCGGCGCGCTCGACGGCACTGCCGGACGTTACGCGGAGATCGAACTCGATTTGTTCCCGGAAAGCGCCAAGGATGTCGAGATTTTTCTTCTTGACGCCGCTTTTCCTTTCGAGCACCGCGAAGCGCGCAAAACACCGGCAGACGCGCCGGAAGCGGTGCTGACCCTGGAATGGGAGGATATTCCGGTACGACTGTCCATTTATCCTGCCCCGGCAGAACGCCACCGGCGTCAGCCCAGGGCGCGCCTGGCTCAGGTCGAGGCTCTGGTCGCCACACAGAACCCTGAAGAGAGCGATTGATCGGCAAAGGCACGTGACTTGGGGCTGCGTAATATTAACGCTGGACAAATTGCTGCGATTTGCTTCAAACTCCGCCCACGATGCAACGAAAAAACCGAAAGTCTCCACCTCCCGAACCGCACCGCATCCTGGCGCTGCATGGGCCTAACCTCAACCTGCTCGGCACAAGGGAGCCCGAAGTATACGGTCGCGCGACGCTGGCCGACATTCACATTGCGATGGAATCCCTGGCCCGCGCAAATGGCGCACGGCTCGAGTCCTTCCAGAGCAATCACGAAGGCCAATTGATCGACCGCATCCAGGCGGCGGCGGCTGAAGGCATCAACTTCATCATCATCAATCCCGCGGCCTATACCCACACCAGCATCGCCTTGCGCGATGCCTTGGCGGCCGTGCGGATTCCGTTCGTGGAAGTGCATTTGTCAAACATCTACGCCCGCGAATCCTTTCGCCGCCACTCATATTTTTCCGATTGTGCCGTGGGCGTCATCTGTGGCCTGGGTGTCCAAGGTTATCTGGCCGCCATGGATTTTGCCATCGCCCGGCTGCGCGAACAAACAGACTAAGGGCGTTGCGCGGAAGTCTCCGCCCGGACGCTTTCTCACCCCATTCACCGAGAGAACGATATGGATTTGCGAAAACTCAAGAAACTCCTCGATCTCACTCAAGAGTCGGGCATCTCCGAACTTGAAATCACCGAGGGCGAAGAAAAAGTGCGCATCGTCAACAAATATCCGGCAAACGCACAAATCGGCATACCCGCGCCCGCCTATATTCCTGCGCCGTTGCCCGTTGCCGCAGCGCCAGAAGCTTCTGCCAAAGAAAACGGGGACGCTTCCTCCGCGCTGCCTCCCGGCCACGTCCTGAAGTCACCGATGGTCGGCACGTTCTACCGCGCCACCGCGCCAGGGGCCGATCCGATGACCGAGGTCGGGAAAAGCGTCAAGCTCGGCGACCGCCTGTGCATCATCGAAGCAATGAAGCTGATGAACGAAATCGAAGCCGATGCCGCCGGAACCGTCAAAGCGATACTGGTCGAGAACGGTCAGCCGGTCGAATTCGGACAACCCCTGTTCGTCATCGGTTGAAGCGGTATGTTTGAGAAAATTCTCATTGCCAACCGGGGAGAAATCGCGCTGCGGGTCCTGCGCGCCTGCCGCGAACTGGGCATCAAGGTTGTCGCCGTACATTCCGAGGCCGACACCGAGGCAAAATACGTCAAACTCGCCGACGAGTCGGTCTGCATCGGCCCCGCGGCTTCCGCGCAAAGTTACCTGAACATTCCTGCCATCATCTCTGCGGCGGAGGTTACTGACGCCGAGGCCATCCACCCCGGCTACGGCTTTCTCTCAGAAAACGCCGACTTTGCCGAACGGGTGGAACAATCCGGCTTCGTGTTCATCGGACCGCGCCCGGAAACGATCCGGCTCATGGGCGACAAGATTTCCGCCAAGAACACGATGAAAGCGGCTGGCGTACCTTGTGTGCCCGGTTCGGATGGCCCGTTGCCGGAAGACTCCCGCGAAATCATCAAAACCGCCCGTTCCATTGGCTACCCGGTGATTATCAAGGCTTCGGGCGGCGGCGGCGGACGTGGTATGCGGGTGGTGCATACCGGGGCGGCGCTCCTGAATGCCGTGGCGATGACCCGCGCCGAAGCGCAGGCCGCCTTTGGCAACGCTACGGTATACATGGAGAAATTTCTCGAAAACCCGCGACACATCGAAATTCAGGTCATGGCCGACCAGTACGGACACGCGGTCTATCTCGGCGAACGTGACTGTTCGATGCAGCGTCGCCACCAAAAAGTGGTCGAAGAAGCCCCGGCTCTGGGCATTGATCGCAAGCAGATTACTTCCATTGGCGAACGTTGCGCCAAGGCATGCCGCAAGATTGGCTATCGTGGCGCGGGTACTTTTGAGTTCCTTTACGAGGATGGGGAGTTTTACTTCATCGAAATGAACACGCGGGTGCAGGTCGAACACACTGTCACCGAACTCGTTACCGGCATCGACATCGTCCAGGCCCAGATCAGGGTTGCTGCGAGTGAAAAACTACGGTTCAGCCAGCGGGACATCGTGATGCGCGGCCACGCCATCGAGTGCCGGATCAACGCCGAAGATCCGTTCAAATTCACCCCTTCGCCGGGGCAGATCACGAACTGGCACGCTCCGGGAGGTCCCGGCGTGCGGGTGGATTCGCACGTCTACAACGGCTACAGGGTGCCTTCACATTACGATTCGATGATCGGCAAACTCATCGTCCACGGCGATACGCGCGAACAGGCCATCCGCCGCATGCGTATCGCACTCTCGGAAATGGATGTAGCCGGGATCAAGACCAATATCCCGCTACACCAGGAATTGATGCTCGACACCCGTTTCATCGAAGGCAAAATCAGCATCCATTACCTCGAAGAGCGCCTCGACGACCTGATCGGTGTCAAGAGCGCCCAGTAGTCAGGGTAAATCACGAGAAATACGGGAGACGGCAATAGACATGTCGGCCTGGCTTTCTGTATCCGTCGAAACGCAGGCCGAGAGCGCCGAAGCGCTCTCGGAAGCGTTGATGGAAACGGGCGCGCGCTCGGTCTCCATCGAGGATGCCGACGCCGGCACGAGAACCGAGACGCCGCAATTTGGCGAACCCGGCCAGATGGAAACCAAACTATGGGCACGCTGCCGGGTCATTGCGCTGTTCGATTCCGCCGACCGTCCGGTGCTGTCCGCGCGTATCGCTGAAGCCGCAGCCACGGCAGGGATGTCCGCCACGCCGCCGTCCTTCACCGTCGAAGAAGTTGCCGGGCAGGACTGGGTGCGCACCGTGCAGAGCCAGTTCAATCCCATCCGCATTACGGATCGCCTCTGGATCGTGCCTTCCTGGCACAAAGCGCCGGAACCCGGCGCGATCAACATCGAACTCGATCCCGGCATGGCTTTTGGAACCGGTTCGCACCACACTACCCGGCTCTGCCTGGAATGGCTGTCCGATGTTGTCCGGCCTGGCACATCCGTGCTCGATTTCGGTTGCGGTTCAGGCATTCTCGCCATTGCCGCCGCCCGCCTTGGCGCGGCGTCGGTACTCGGAATCGACATCGACGAGCGCGCGGTGGAAGCGGCACAGGAGAACGCGGCGCGCAATGGTGTATCCAGCATCGTGCGCGTGCAACATTCCGGCGCACCACTTGAAGCGACGTTCGATCTCGTCGTCGCCAACATCCTTGCCAACCCGCTCTGTGTGCTGGCTCCCGCCATTGCGGCCCGGGTCGCCCCCGGCGGGCGGGTGGCACTCTCCGGGGTGCTCGAACAGCAGGCAGATCAAGTCATTAATGCCTGGGCTGCATGGGTACCCCTCGAAATCGGCGACATACGGGAAGAATGGGTTCGCCTGGAAGGTTGCCGTCCGCCACTATAGAAGATAGAACACAAGAAAAACGTGCGTAAGACAGACGTTGATTTATCATTCCTCGTTTGCAAGATCCTAGTTCGTATCCGATGCTGACTCGCTGCCCAGGCTGCCAAACCGTCTTCCGGCTCACCTCGGAACAATTGCTCTCCCGTCAGGGCCGGGTGCGTTGCGGCAGTTGCCTGCACCCGTTCAACGCGCTCGACCATCTGGTCGAGTCCGACCCCAAGGCCGGGCAACCCAACCTCCCCCAGCAACGTCAGACGCCCAAAACTCCGGCCCCGGCTCCGGCTCCGGTTCCGGCTCCGGTTCCGGCTCCGCCACCTGCCGCGGCCAGATCCGCCGCCACAGCCCCCTCCGGCGCCGCTGGCGTTGCCTTCGGCACGAAACGGGACGCGCGTTCCGTTCAACCGGCACCCACGCCCGAAGCCCCACCGAAGACCAAACCGGTTCTTGCGCCAGTCATCAAGAAAACTTCGCAACGTTCATTGAGCGAATTTGATTTTTCGTCTTCGATCGACACTCAGTCCAAGGTTCCAAAGTCGGCACAGAAGCAAACTCTTTCACAGGATTTCCCGCCTCTGAATCTCCCGCCTCTGAATCAGAGTTCGGTCGCTACAATTGTGCCGCCTGCATTCGTCCAGGCTCCGCCCCCTCCCCCGGACAAAACCGCAAAGCCATCCCCGGCTTCGCCCTTGCCCACGCCGGAAGCATCGCCACCTGATCCGACGGTATCTTTTCCATTTTTGCCTGAGATATTTTCCCCCGCTCCGTCAGCGCCTCCTCTGCCTTCACTGGAAATGCCGCCTCCCGCCACGGTAGCGTCTCCCCCGCTTTCGCCGGAGAAACCATCATCCGCTCCGGTGTTGCCTCCCCCGCCCCTGCCGAAAATACCGCAGCCTGCCACGGTTGCGTCTCCTTCGCTTTCGCCGGAGAAACCACCCTCCGCGCCGGCGGTGCCTCCTCCGCCTTCGCCCAAGGTGCCGCCATTCTCCGAGGCATCGCTTCCCCCGCAGGATGGATTTCTGCCATCGATCACGAGAAGCCGGGAAAACCAGGAGAGAAAACGGGATAAGTCCCGTGGGAAACCACGCAGCAAACAACAAAAACGGGCGAAGTCCGGCAAACCGAGTCTGCTGGCTTCCACTTTCATCAATATCGGCAAAGCATTTGAGGAGCGAACCAGATGGAGAAAACGGTGGAAGGAACGTGCGCGGGAGACTAACGGGACGATCGACAACGAGGTTTTGAGCGAAGTTTTTTCAAAACTCGGCATCGAAACCAAAATCGACCAGATCGAGGCCGAATTCAATGCCGAGGCCAAGGTTGCCCGCACAGAGGCCCTCAAAAAGAAACTTGCCGCAGAACCTCCTGCCAAGGAGCAGGATCTCCCTTCCCAGTTTGATGCAGCCTACGGCAAACCTGCCGTGCATACCCATCGTTACAGGTACTGGACGGTTGCCGCCTGCGTGCTGGGAATCATTCTTGTCTTCCAGTCGGTTTTTCTGTTCCGCAACCATATCGCACGCTCGTTTCCCGGTATGCGCCCCTCGCTGGTTTCGTTCTGCGAGACTTTCGGTTGTACGATGCCGTTGCCGCGTGACGCTTCGAAGTTAAAGATCACGTATGGCTTCAATCAGCGGGATGAGCACCATTATGTGCTCTATGCCACAGTAACGAACAATGCCGATTTCGCACAGGATTGGCCGAGTCTCGAATTGACCCTGCTCAACTTCATCGAGCAGCCGCTGTCCCGCCGCATATTCGCGCCCGCCGACTGGGTCCTGCCCGAGAAATTCGCCCAAGGTAACGGTATCGCTCCGAGAAGCAGCGTGTCCGCACACCTGGAACTGGAGGTCACGGGAGTCGCTCCGAGCAAGTTCGACCTGACGCATTTCTACCCCTGAGGCCGATCATCCTGACCAAGGACTCTCACCAAAGGCGGATTGAAATACGGTTTCGATTTCCGCTCGTCCAGGACTGTGGTTCTGTCCCCCGCGATGATTGATTTTAAGCGCGCCCATCACCGCAGCAAGACGCCCGCAGGAGAGCCAGCTCCACCCTTGTTCGATGCCATGAAGCAGTCCGGCGCGATAAGCGTCGCCGCAACCGGTGGGATCGATCAAGGCAGCGGGAGGTACGGCAGGTATTTCAAGCCGCTCGCCGCCGACATGAATGTGGGAACCCTCACTTCCGCGCGTCACCACAAAAGCCTCTACCCTGGCGGCGAGCGCATCGATGCTCTGCCCGGTTTTGTCACACATAAGCCGCGCCTCGTAATCGTTAACCGCGCAGTAACGGGCAAGTTCCAGACAGTGCAGAAGTTCGTCGCCGGAGAGTATCGGCAACCCCTGGCCGGGATCGAACACAAAAGGCACAGCAATTTCGGCCAGCCCTTCAGCATGGCGCAACATGCCTTCGTACCCGTCCGGTCCAACGATGGCAAGCCGTACCCGCCCGTCTCTGGCCGCGCGCACATCGTTTTGATGCGAAAACAGCATTGCCCCCGGATGAAACGCGGTGATCTGATTGTCATCCGCGTCGGTGGTAATGAACGCCTGTGCGGTAAGCGTTCCCGGCACATGGCGCACGTATTTCTGGCTCAGACCGAGTTCATCGAGTCTGTGCCGGTAATCCCCGGCGTCATCGCCTACCGTGGCCACGATCAAAGGGTCGGAACCGAGCAGGCGCAGGTTGTAGGCGATATTGCCCGCGCAACCACCGAAATCGCGCCTCAGTTCCGGCACAAGAAAAGAAACATTCAAGATATGAATCTGTTCAGGCAAAATGTGGTTTTTGAAACGATCTTCGAAAAACATGATATTGTCGTAAGCCATCGAGCCACAAACAAGAATGGACATAAAAAGCTCCGCTATCAAACGAAATGGGTTGAAACGGGATTCATTGTAAGGAATGCGCTGACGGCTTGCATGGTTGGATTCTCCCCATGGTGAAACAAATATCTTTCTTGGTTATCCAACAAAAACACGCATTGCGTCGTTTTTACACTTATTGCTTTCTTTCATTCCGATTTTTTTTATGCTGACTCATCCACAATTCAATCCCGTCGCCCTTTCCATTGGCCCGCTCAGTGTCCGGTGGTATGGGCTGACTTATATTGCTGCCTTTATTCTTTTCATCATCCTGGGTCGCCTGCGCGCGCGCCGCAGGCCGGAGATGGGCTGGAACGCACAGTCCGTCGACGACGTGCTTTTTTTTGGCATATTTGGCATCATCATCGGCGCACGTCTGGGAGAAGTCCTGTTTTTCCAACCTGCCTATTATTTTTCGCATCCCGCCGAAATCTTCGCAGTTTGGAATGGAGGCTTGAGTTTCCACGGCGGCTTCCTCGGCGTACTGGCCGCGATGTGGGTATATGGACGTCGTCATGGCCGCAATTTCCGGGAAGTCACCGACTTCATTGCGCCAATGGTTCCCGTCGGGCTGGCCTTTGGCCGGGTGGGCAATTTCATCAATGGCGAATTATGGGGCCGCCCCATGGGCGAGGCGCTGCCTTGGGCAATGCGTTACCCGTGGGTCGATGACTTGCCGCGCCATCCTTCGCAGATTTATCAGGCGACCGGCGAAGGCTTGTTGTTATTCGCGCTGTTGTGGTGGTTTGCGTCCCGCCCCCGCCCTCCAGGAGCGGTGTCCGGCCTTTTCCTTGCCGGTTATGGCGTGCTGCGTTTCACCGCCGAATTTTTCCGCAATCCCGATCCAGGTATCTTCAGCGAACTCGGCCTGGGGTGGACCACCGCGCAGTGGCTATGTTTGCCGATGATTGCTGCCGGGGTGTATCTGATCGTCAAAGCGTATACCGCACGCGCACACCCTTCCGGCCAATGAGCGTCACGCCTTACCGAGACAGAAGGAGTTCCTATGTCAACCACCAGGCGCCTGAACTGGCTGGCCGATACCTCGAAAAAAGGTTTTGCTCAATCGTGGGGAATGATGGTCAATTACCTCTATGACCTCGATCATCTTGAAGCAAATATCGAAAACTACACGCGTGATGGCAAAATCGACACTTCGTCGGCAGTACGGAAACAGGCAAGGGTTTGACAGCGATGAGTTTCCCCTGGAGACCGAAGCACATGCGCTTTCTGGCTTTCCTCCGCGATGCACCGATCAGGATCAAAATCCTGCTTGCCAGTACGGCCATACAAGCCGTGCTGTTTTTGCTGTTGATTGGAAACAGCCTGCGGCTGCTGGACGATGTGAACCTGTCCGCAGTCCGAAAATCTATCTTGGTACAAAGCACGTTCATCGCCATCGCCACAGTCCTGGCGACTTTCATTTTGCTTTCTGTTTTCGGATACCTGACAGCCAGGCGGCTTAAGCGCATGGAAGCTGCCTGCCAGGCGCTGGCCGAAGGCCGGTTCGACTACCGGTTGCATGATGAAGGCAAGGATGAAATTGCCCGCCTCACCCGCCATTTCAACGCCATGGCTTCCGCACTTCAGCAACAGTTCAATGAACTGCAACATACAATGGAACGCCTGAAGACAAACGATGAACGCAACGCCCTTGCAATCCGTGGAGCAAACGACGGCCTGTGGGACTGGGACATCGCCGGTAACAGGGCGAATTACTCGGCCCGTTTCTGTGAAATACTCGGACGTCCTGTCGACACCTCGGTGTCCGACGACTCGCCCCTGGAAGCGCCAACGACGCTTTTTACCGCACGCCTGCATCCAGATGAGGCCAGCACTTTCCACGCCCGCATGGTTGAACACCTGAAAGGCGCCACCCCGCAATTCATGCTGGAACATCGCATCCGCCATGAAGACGGCAGCTATCGCTGGATCATGACCCGTGGCGTGGCGCAACGCAACATACAGGGCAGAGCCACCCGGATGGCGGGATCGATCAGCTACATTCATCTGCGCAAGCGCGCTGAACAGCAACTGCAACATGACGCCATGCACGACGGCCTCACCGGCCTGCCCAACCAACTGCTGTTTATCGAACATCTGAGGCAGGCATTGGCACAGCGGAAACGTGACCCGTATTTCCGTTTCGCGGTGCTGGCGCTCAATATCGAACGCTTCCATCTCATCAATGACAGCTACAGCCATGCTGCGGGCGATCACTTGCTGCGTCAGGTTGCCGACCATTTCGGCGGGTTGTTGCGGGGCGGCGACATCCTTGCCCGCCTGAGTGCCGATCAGTTCGCCATCCTGCTGCATGGGCTGTCTTCCACCGATGAGGCGCTGGAAACTGCGAAACTCCTGCTCGATCTGCCCGCGTTTACCGTACTGGGTTCCTGGCAGGCATTGCATATCCGGTGCCGGATCGGCGTGGCAATGAGCGACGATGGCAACGATGCCGAAACCATGCTGCGCGATGCCGACAACGCGCTACAATCCGCACGCAAAAACGCCTCCACGCCGGTGCAGGTTTTCCAGTCTTCAATGCACGACAATGTATTGAGCAGACTCACGCTCGAAACCGAGTTACGCGACGCGCTGGCAGAAAACAAACTCAATGTCGCCTATCAACCCATCATTCGCCTTTTCGATTCCAGTATTGCCAGTTTCGAGGCACTCGCGCGCTGGCACCATCCCCAACAGGGCGCCATCCCGCCAAACGTTTTCATCCCGCTGGCCGAGTCCCTCGACCTGATTCACAAACTGGGCATGTTCGTGCTCAATCGCGCCTGTCTCGACATCAAGGAATGGGTTCGCCAAGTCGGAATCGGTGGCGTGCGCCCCATCAGTGTCAACCTTTCGGCC
Organism: Azoarcus sp.; assembly: GCA_031274995.1. Lineage (GTDB taxonomy): Bacteria > Pseudomonadota > Gammaproteobacteria > Burkholderiales > Rhodocyclaceae > WRNU01. The sequence continues at coordinate 25,895 of JAISPJ010000042.1, read as the reverse complement.
CGCCAGTTGTCGCGCCCCAATCTCGCCACCGAACTGCTCGAGACCATCGCCAGGCACGGCCTGTCACCTGAGCTACTGCGCTTTGAAGTCACGGAAAGCCTGTTTACCCGCTCTGGCGGCCCGGCTGCCGAAACCCTGCAAAATTTGCGCGAAACCAACATCAAGGTGTTGATTGACGACTTCGGAACAGGCTATTCCGCACTCAATTACCTGCATACCCTGCCCTGCGACATCCTTAAACTGGATGGTTCCTTCGTTGACACGATGACCACCAACCCGCGCCTGCGCACCATTGTCCGCCACAGCATCGGCCTGGCCCACGACCTGGGCATGACTGTTGTCGCAGAAGGCATCGAAACCGGGACTCAATCACTGATGCTGCGTTCAATTGGCTGTGATTTCGGACAGGGCTTCCTGTTCTCAAAACCGGTATCAGTCGAAGACGCTTGCCAACTGTTGCTTGCCGCCGCAGACAATAACAAAGACAAAACACCCAATACCTGAAAAAACATATCGTGCGCTCCAGGCAGCGTGGAGCCAGACCCGGAACACCCGCCCCTCCCTCTATATTCACCATGCGGACGCAGCGGCATGGTGGGCATTTTGCTCCAGGCGCCCTGCTACAAAACGCTACCAACTCATGCCATGCATTCTTTTATGCTTCAATCAGAAATAATTTTGGCGTTTAAGTCATGAAATATCCTGTCAGTGCAAACAAACATACCCGCCGCTGGCCGCGCCGCGTTTTGATCGCGCTGTGCGTCGCCGCCCTGGGCACCGGCGGTTGGCTGGCCGCGTCAACGCTGCGCGGCAACGGCGATCCGGCGGCCAATTACCAGCTTACCGCCGTCCAGCGTGGCGATATTGAAGATGTCGTCACCGCCACCGGCACGCTGCAACCACGCGAGTACGTTGATGTCGGCGCACAGGTCTCAGGACAACTTCAAAAAATCCATGTCAAGGTAGGCAGCCAGGTGCAAGAGGGTAACCTGCTGGCCGAAATCGACTCGACTGTCTATCTCTCCCGCGTGGATGCCTCACGCGCCCAACTGCGCAATCAGCGCGCGCAATTGAAGGAACGTGAAGCCCAGCTTGCCCTCGCACGAATCCAGTTTCAACGCCAGACGGCGCTGATGGCCGAAAACGCCACGGCGGAAGAAAGCCTGCAAACGGCGGAAGCCTCGCTGAAATCTGCCGAAGCCTCGTTGGAAGCCCTGCGCGCGCAAATCGAGCAGACTGAATCCAGCCTGCGCGGGGACGAGGCAAATCTGCAATACGCGCGCGTGCTCTCCCCCATGGCGGGTACGGTCGTATCGATCGGCGCAAGACAGGGGCAAACGCTCAATACCAATCAACAGGCACCGATCATCCTCCGAATAGCCGACCTGAGCGTAATGACTGTACGCACGCAGGTCTCGGAAGCCGACGTTGGACGGCTTCGCACCGGTATGCAAGCGTACTTCACGACTCTCGGCGGGCAAAACAAACGCTGGTATGGCACGCTCGATCAGATCGAGCCGACGCCGACCACCACCAACAACGTGGTGCTCTACAACGCGCTGTTCGACGTTCCCAACCCCGACGCCCGCCTGATGACCGACATGACGGCACAGGTATTTTTTGTTGTCGCGCAGGCAAAGGACGCACTCCAGATCCCGATGGGAGCCTTGCAGCAAAACCGGGTGCCGAGAGCAGGCAATCGCAACGACGAACAGGCCGCCGCAGAACCACGGCGTCCCAAACCCCCGTCCGGTGACGGCGATGGCTCGCCGCGCACACGGCACGCCACGGTCAAGGTACTCGAAGCCAATGGAAAGATTGCCGAGCGCGCCATCGAAATCGGGGTCACCAACCGCATCGTCGCACAGGTCATGAGCGGCCTTGCTGAAGGCGACAAGGTGGTTTCCGGCCTCACAGGCCCCGAGGCTCAACAAGGTGGCGGAGGCAACAGCGGTGCCCCGCGCCGGATGATGGGCGGGCCGCGTCTATGAATCCACCCGGACGGGAGGCAAGTACGCTCCCGCTGATCGAACTCTCCGGTATCACGCGCAGTTTCGGTGAAGGGGAACTCCGAACCCGGGTATTGCACGGTATCGACCTGACCCTTTACCCCGGTGAATTCGTCGCCATCGTCGGCGCGTCAGGTTCGGGCAAATCGACGCTGATGAACATTCTCGGCTGCCTCGACCGCCCCACTTCCGGCGTCTACCGTTTCATGGGGCGTGACGTGGCCGGTTTCGACCGCGATGAACTGGCCCGGATGCGCCGGGAAACCTTCGGTTTCGTCTTCCAGAGCTATAACCTCCTGCGCGGCAGCAGCGCCCGGGAAAACGTGGAAGTCCCGGCGATCTATTCCGGCATGCCGCCTGCCGAACGCCACGCGCGCGCGGAAAAACTCCTCACTACCCTCGGCCTCGGCGAGCGCATTACCTATCGGCCCGGACAACTCTCCGGCGGACAACAGCAACGGGTATCGATTGCCCGTGCGCTGATGAACGGCGGGAGAGTCATTCTGGCCGACGAACCCACCGGCGCGCTGGACAGCAAAAGCGGCGAAGAAGTGATGAAGCTGCTCTCCGAGCTTTCAGCCGAAGGCCACACCATCATCCTGATTACCCACTCGCACGAAGTCGCCGCAATGGCGAAGCGCGTCATCGAAATCCGCGATGGACGCATCACCGGCGACCCTGGCCCATGCCCTCCCGGCGACCCGGAACCCGACTTTTCCCCGCATACCGACCGCAGCTCCCCGATGGCGGATGTCACCGAAGCGACCCGCACAGCCTTACGGGCGTTACGTGCAAACGTCTTCCGTTCCGCGCTCACACTACTTGGCATCGTCATCGGCGTCGCCTCGGTCATCGCCATGCTGGCCATCGGTGACGGCGCAAAACAAAAAGTCGTCGACCAGATCAGCGCGATGGGCACAAACCTGCTCATGGTGCGCCCCGGCGCACCCAACCAGCGCGGGCGGGACACCACCGCCACGCTGGTCATCGAAGACGTAAGAGCCATCAGCGAACTGGACAACATCCTTGCCGCCGTACCGGAACAAAGCTCCTCCGTCACCCTGCGCTCCGGCAACATCGACCACCGCACCAGCGCCAACGCCACCTCCTGGAACTACATCAACGCCCGCAAGTGGGACGTCGCGCACGGCACTTTTTTCAGCGCGGAAGACGAGAACCGATACGCAGCCGTCGCCGTCCTCGGGCAAACCGTGGCAAACGCCCTCTTCCCGGAGACCGACCCGGTCGGGAAGTTCGTGCTGGTCAACAATATTCCTTTCCAGGTCATCGGCGTAATGACGGCCAAGGGCGCGACAGGTTGGGGGCAGGATCAGGACGACGTGGTGTTCATCCCCTACACCACGGGCAGCATGCGCGTTTCCGGCCAACGTTTTCTGAGGAGCGCCACCGTCGCGGTGACCGATGTCTCCCGCATCGACGAAACCCAAGTAGCCGTGCATGCGCTACTGCTCGCGCGGCACAGAGTTGAAGATTTTCAGATCAGCAACATGGCCTCGATCATCGACACCGTGTCGGAAACCCAAAACACGCTCACCGTCCTGCTCGGCGCGGTAGCGGCAATCTCCCTGCTGGTCGGGGGGATCGGAGTCATGAATATCATGCTGGTCTCCGTCACCGAGCGCACGCGCGAAATCGGCATCCGCATGGCCACCGGCGCGCGGATGCGCAACATCCTCCAGCAATTTCTCATCGAGGCGCTCGTGGTCTCCGCGCTCGGCGGCCTGATCGGCGTCGTGCTGGGGCTAACCGCCGCCGCGATCATCGAAAGTTTTGGCACATCCATCAAATATTCCGCCTTGCCGGTCATGCTTGCTTTTAGCTGCGCCTTCGCAACCGGGCTGATATTTGGCTACCTGCCCGCGCGCAAGGCCGCCCGCCTCGATCCGGTCGTGGCGTTGGCCTCGGAGTAAGAAACACAATGATGAAAACCCCTGCCCCCCTCATCGGTACCGCGTTCCTCGTGGCGGCCTGTTCTTTCACGGAACCCGCCATGCGCCCGGACATTGCACTGTCGGAACAATGGCTGGAAGCCGTGCACGCCACCGACGCGGCAATGCCCTCTGCCGACTGGTGGCGTGGCTTCGGTTCCTCCAGTCTCGACTCTCTCATCGCTGAAGCCCTCGAAGGCAACCCCGACCTGCGCGCCCAAGGCGAACGGGTCATCCAGGCGGAACTTGCCCTGCGTGTGGCGAACGCCTCGCTTTTCCCCACCCTGAATCTCTCCGGCAACAGCAGCAGGAGCTACAACGATGGCGGTTCAAGCGGCAACTCCGTGGATAGGAAAAGCACCGCCCTCAACCTCGCTGCCAGCTACGAAGTCGATCTGTGGGGCCGGGTCTCCGCCTCCATTACCAGCGGCAAAGCAAGTCTGGCAGCCAGCCGCCACGACTACGAAAGCGCGAGCCTGTCGCTTGCCGCGAGCGTGGCAACAGCCTGGTTTCAGCACTTGGCCAGTGTGGAACGGCTGAGAATCGCACAAGAAAACCTTGCCATCGCAGAGCGCGTATTCAAGGTCGTCGAGGCCCGTTACCGTAACGGAGCAACCTCTGCGCTCGACCTCTCCCGCCAGACAACCACCGTTCTCAGCCAACGCGCCCAGATCGATCCGTTGGAAGTCCAGGCGCGCCAAACCCGTATGGCGCTCGATATCCTGCGCGGCCGCGCCCCGTCGCCCACTTCCGACGAATCACTGGACGCACTTGCCGGACTTGCGATTCCCGCGATCAATGCCGGACTGCCTTCCGAACTGCTGCTGCGCCGCCCCGACATTGCCGGTGCCGAGGCAAGATTGGCAGCGGCGGCGGCAAACGTCGGCGCCGCCCGCGCCGAACTTTTCCCGCGCATCACCCTCTCCGGCGGAGGGGGGCTGACCACAGACGCACTGTTCTCGCTCGCGCATCCAGCCTCTGTCGTCCAACTCTCGGCAGCGATCCTGCAAACGATTTTCGATGGCGGACGGCTACGCGCCCAAGTCGAGACCGCCCGCTCGCGCGAACGCGAGCTGCTGGAAACCTACCGCAAGACCATTCTTTCCGCATTACAGGAAGTCGAAGTTTCCCTCTCCAATGCCGCCCGCGATGCCCGGCAGGAAGAGGCGCAGACCCAAATCCTCGCCGAAGCCGAACGCGGGCTACGCCTCGCGGAATTGCGCTACGGCACGGGCGCGGACGACCTGCTGTCCGTACTCGACGCGCAACGCACGCGCTTCGCCGTCCAGGATCAACTCGCCCAGCTACGGCTCGCGCGGCTCACAGGCGCGGTAAACCTTTTCAAGGCGCTTGGCGGGGGGTGGAGGCAGGCGGACTGAACACGTGTCGAACGCAATCCCCGCCATTCACGTTATCCAAACTTGAACAGGATACCGAACCCGCCGCGTGGATAGTTCCAATCCACGTTCTTCTGATCGCAGACAATGCGGCAGGTGCCGCACTCGAGGCATCCGTCGGTTACGACTTCAACCTTGCCGTTTTCGATCTGCCAGCATCCGGCGGGACAGCAAACGAGGCAGGGTCTGAGGCTGCAACCATCACAAACCACGGTTTCCACGATACGGATATGCGGGCGTCCGGCATCAACGCGATAGCGGTTCTGAAACAGTTTTTCTTCGACGTTGACTTCGGGAAACGGCACTGTGCCGTCCACATCCGCCCGTTTCGTTTCCGGCGTTTCGGCATTCATCATTTGAACGTTCTCCAGAACTTATAGGCATCTCCCAAAATTCCCCAAAGCGAACGGCGTTGCCGCAGTTCCTGGAAAATCTTGCGCTGCTTCCAGGCTTTGGATTGCCCGTCAACGGTCAGAAAGTCACGCATGGCACCACTGATGAATGCGGGATAGGAATTCAAATACTGAGGATGGTTGATGAGGAGAGCGGATACACCCTGATATTTCTTCATGTCCGCCATGACAAAACTGGCGTCGAGCGCTTCCTTGTACGCGGCGAGGTTGGCGGCGCTCATCGGCTTGCCGGCCGCCTTCAGCCCGGCGATGGTCTCGGCGGCAATACGCCCGGAGGTCATCGCCAGGTTGGAACCTTCCCGGTGCACGGAATTCACGAAACCCGCGGAATCGCCGACGATTACCCAGCCGTCGCCGTAGAGTTGCGGCAGGCTCCTGTAACCGCCCTCGGGAATCATGTGGGCGGAATATTCCTTCATCTCGCTGCCGGCGATCAGCGGTTTTACCATCGGATGATTCTTCATCCTTTCGAGCAGGCCGTAAGGCGAGACACGCTGCTTTTTCATATCTTCCAGAATGCAGCCAATGCCGATCGCCAAAGAATCCTTGTTCGTATAAATGAAGCCCGTGCCGAGCATTCCGTGCGTGATGCCTCCGGCAATTTCGGTGACGCTGCCCTCGCTGCCGCTGATATTGAAACGCTGTTCGATCGTTTCCCTGGGCAGGAACAACACTTCCTTGACCGCAAGCGCCATGTCATGCGCCCTGATGTCCGGGCGCAAACCGGCACGACTTGGAACGAGCGAGTTGACGCCATCGGCAAGCACCACGACATCAGCGTAAATCTCGCCGTTTTCGCGTTCGGTGCGCACCCCGATGACGCGCCCCGCGCTATCACGCAAAAGTTCGGTCACGGTCGTTTCACAGATCATCAATGCCCCGGCTTCCTCTACTTTCTGCGAAAACCATTTGTCAAAACGGGCGCGGATGATCGTGTAGCGGTTGTACGGCGGTTTGTTGAATTCTTCAGAACGGTAATGAACGCTGGTGAGCGATGTTCTTTCGTCCAGCAACCAGAAACGCTGATCGACGATGTGGCGTTCAAGCGGCGCCGAGCTTCGAAAATCGGGAATGATCTTTTCCAGCGCGTCGGAATACAAAATCGCGCCCTGCACGTTCTTCGAGCCGGGATATTCGCCGCGTTCGAGCAGCAACACCGCCAGTCCGGCCTTTGCCAAGGTATAGGCGGCGGCATTGCCCGCCGGCCCCGCGCCGACGACGATAGCGTCAAACCGCTCGGCCTGAAGCTTTGCGGCAACTTTCTCCACCGTCTTCAGCTCTTCTGTCATTCTTTTTTCTCTCCTGCACCCTGTCCCGGCAAGTCCATGAGCACAGACAAATGCTTTTTGAACGAAGCCGTCAGCGCCGGCAACAGTTCCAGCGCATTGCCGACCAGCGCGTAATTGGAAAACCCGAAGACCGGCGCATTCGCGTCGTTGTTGATGGCAACGGTCACGTCGGCGCCCTCCATGCCGACACGGTGCTGCACGGCACCAGAAATTCCGGCGGCGATATAGAGCCTGGGACGCACGGTCTTGCCCGACTGGCCGACCTGACGTTCCGCATCGACCCAGCCGGCATGTGTCACCGGGCGTGACGCTCCGACTTCAGCCCCGAGAGCACGCGCCAGATCGAACACGAGTTCGAAATTTTCCGCCGAACCCATGCCGCGCCCGCCCGAAACGATATAGTTGGCGAAAGCGAGCTGCGGCTTGTCGGTGTGTTTGTCCGGTATGAAATCGAGCACTTTGGTTACAACTTCATCTTCGCCCATTGACAGCGGGTGTTCAATGATGCGCCCCTGCCGCGAGAGATCGGGTTCGGGAACCGGAAACACACGCGGCCGCGCTGTCGCCATCTGAGGACGGGTATGGAGGTTGACGATGGTGCACATCAGACTGCCACCGAAGGTTGGGCGCGACGACAACAATGAACGATCCTCGGGATCGATTTCCAGCCCCGTACAATCGGCAGTCAATCCCGTCAGGAGCGTCGTCGCCACCGAGCCGGCAAGGTCGCGTCCCTGTGTCGTCGCGCCGAGCAGCAATACTTCCGGCTGAAAAGTGTTGACAAGGCCGGTCAGCGCGTGCGTGTATGGCTGGTTGCGATAATGCGTGAGAATATCGTCGGCGACGAAATAGCAAAGATCGGCGCCATAATGAAACGCCTTGGAGCAAAAGCCCCGCGTCGCCTCATCCGCCGGACCGATAACGACACCCGCGAGTTCAACGCCCAGCGTATCGGCAAGCGCGCGCCCCTTGCCGAGCAGTTCGAGCGACACCGGATGTAATACGCCCCGGTCGTGCTCAACAAACACCCATACATCTTTATAAGCAGCGTAACGCTCATCGAGTTGGCCACGCCGCCCTTTTTTGCGCAGCACGCCGCCCGCTGCATCCGCCAGGGTATCCAATGCGCCGCTCATTTGAACGCTCCATCCTCTGATACCAGATGCGCAGCAAGATCGACGGCAAGTTTCGGGTAATCCGCAAACAGCTTCGTCACCAGCGCATCCGCCTGTTGCATGGGCGTTTCTCCGACAATGAACTCGGCCCGCACCGCTTTCGGCTGTGGCGCATAAACCTTGTTGACCACTGTCGGCGAGCCTTTCAGGCCGACTTGCCTGATATCTTCGATACCCGCTGCGTCACGATCCCACTTCTTTACCTCAAAACGCGCGGCGCGGAACATATCCGGCATCGTCGCAAAGCGCATTTCATTTGTTCCTTCAAGCACCGTAATCACGCAGGGCAGGCGCGAAGAAAGTACCTGCACGCCACCTTCTGCGCGGCGATGGACGACGATTTCACGCTTTTCAGGATCGATCCGGTCAACGCTCGAAACGTAGGAAAGCAACTGGAACCCCAAGCGGATCGCCAATCCCGGCCCAACCTGGGCAGTATCGCCATCGATCGTCTGCTTGCCGCTGAACACGATATCTATCGGCTCGATTTCATTCAGCCTGCGTAACGCGGCAGCCAGCGCGTAGGAAGTCGCCAGCGTGTCGGCACCGGCAAAAATCTTGTCGGTAACGAGAATCGCCTCGTCGGCGCCGAAAGAAATCGCCCTTTTCATCGCCCCCTCGGCCTGCAACGGCCCCATTGTCACCACCGTCACGCGGGCGCCAAAACGGTCTTTCAGGCGCAAGGCTTCCTCCAGCGCGTAAAGATCGAAGGGATTGATGATCGCCGGCACTCCCTGGCGCATGATGGTGTTGGTAACCGGATGTACCCGAATCTGGGCACTGTCGGGAACCTGTTTGATACAAACCGCAATATGCATGGAAATCAATTCAAAAAGTAATGACAAAATCGGGACGGCCAAACTGCCCGTCCCCGTACACCTACCCGCAGCAAATGAAAAACCTTTTCAGACGAAAGCCGGTAACTCTATCAAAACAGTCGGACTCGTTCAATTTTTGTCGTGCATCGGCGGCATCTCAGTTTGAAATTTTGCCGCATTGACATCAGCGAAAAACAATCGTCTTGTTGCCGCAAGCCAGCACACGGTCTTCCAGGTGATAGCGCAGACCGCGCGCAAGCACGGTTTTTTCGATGTCCTTGCCGTAGCGCACCATGTCATCGACAGTATCCGTATGATCGATGCGAATCACGTCCTGTTCGATGATCGGCCCTTGGTCGAGATCGGCGGTCACGTAATGGCAGGTCGCGCCGATGAGCTTCACGCCCTTGGCCCAAGCCTGATGGTAAGGCCGCGCACCCACGAAACTGGGCAGGAAACTGTGGTGGATGTTGATGATCCGCCCAGGATAAGCCACGCACAGTTCGGGAGGAAGAATCTGCATGTAGCGTGCCAGCACCATGACGTCACCGCGCACCTCTTCAAAAACGCGCCGCACTTCGGCATAAGCCGCTGCCTTGTTGCCGGGCGCAACCGGCACATGATGGAACCGAATGCCATGCCATTCGACAAAACCCCGGAAAACATCATGATTGGAAATCACGCACGGAATTTCAATGTTCAATTCCCGCGATTGCCAGCGTGCCAGCAAATCATACAGGCAATGCTCCTGCTGGCTGACGAGGATGACCACACGTTTTTTGGCCGCCGAATCGGTCACTTTCCATTCCATTTCCAGTTCTTCGGCAACAGGCCGAAAACGATCACGTAATTCTTCCAGCGTAAACGGCAGGGAATCGGCCCGAATTTCGACGCGCATGAAATAACGCCCTGCATCCTCCCCTTCATCGGCCTGCTCGGCATGGAGCGCGGTTTCCAGTATCCAACCCTGATGCGCGGAAATGAAACCTGATACGCGGGCGACAATCCCCACCCGATCAGGGCAGGAAGCGGACAACGTGTAAAAACGTTCGCGGTGCATGGAAAAAACTCAGGTCCCGTGCGCAAAGGCGCGGTCAATTTCCGCACGAAGCGCCGCGTAGCCACGCACCACGGGAAATTGCGGAAATTCGCGTGCCACGTTTTCCGGCGGGCAAAAAAGAATGCCACCATGCGCCGCGCCCAACATCGCGGTGTCGTTGTAAGAATCGCCCGCAGCAACGACGGTGAAATTGAGTTCGCGGAAACGCCTTACCGCCTCGCGTTTCTGGTCGGCCATGCGCAGGCGGTAGTTCACGATCACGCCCTCGGCGTTGGTTTCCAGCCCGTGGCAAAACAGCGCAGGCCATGCCAACTGCCGCATCAACGGATGAGCGAATTCGTAAAACGTATCGGAAAGGATCACCACTTGGTACGCCTCGCGCAGGCTGTCGAGAAACGCGCGCGCACCGGGCAACGGCCCCATGTCCGCGATCACCTTCTGGATATCCGGCAGGCCAAGGCGATGTTTCGCCAGGATGTCCAGCCGATACCTCATCAGCACATCATAATCCGGCTCATCGCGCGTCGTGCGGCGCAATTCAGGAATGCCTGCACGCCCGGCGAATTCGATCCAGATTTCGGGAACCAACACTCCTTCGAGGTCGAGACAAACGATGCGCACTGCACAACTCCCAGGCCGGAAGGATTGAACCTTCAATGATGAAAGGGCTCAATTTTAGCAGCGCGGCGGCACGAGGAAACCCCCTGAACGGCGTTTCAATCCCGAACCCATGCGGGCGAGTATCGTGGCGGGCACTCATCCTGTGCATGAGTGCACCACCCGCTGCGGCCAACAACGTCCGTAGCAATCACTCTGTGGCTGAGCAGCTTTCCACTCGTCATGATAAAGATCATTTCCTCTTCCCGACTCCGCGTTGGCATGTATGTGCACGATCTTGGACGCAACTGGATCGAGCATAATTTTCTGCGCAGCCAGTTTCTTGTCGACAGCGAAAAAACGTTGCAAAAAATCCTCGCTCTGGGCGAGAGTGAAATCAGCATCGACACCTCACGCGGTACGGATGCCGAAGAGCCACAAAGTCCGGCCACCACCGTCAGGCCTCCCGCCCCGCCTGAAAAGGCGCCTCCCGCTCCACACCCGGCCAGACTCGGCGACGAGCGCCAGCGCGCAAAAAAACTGCACGCCGAAGCTAACCGCATCGTGTACGGGATGATGAACGATGTTCGCATGGGAAAGCAGATTTCCATCGAACATATCGAACCCGTGGTCGAACGCATCGTCGACTCCATCTTTCGCCAGCAGGATGCGCTTCTGCCGCTGGCTCAACTGAAAAACCATGACAATTACACTTTCCAGCATTCGGTCTCGGTATGCGCGCTCATGACCACGTTTGCCCGCACACTGGATCAGCCGCGCGAAACCATCCGGGAAATCGCCATCGGAGCCCTGCTCCACGATGTAGGCAAAGCCACGATTCCCGACACCCTTTTGAACAAGCCGGGCAAACTCACCGACGCTGAATTCAAGCAGATGAAAACGCATGTCGTACAAAGCAAAATCATTCTCGAAGCCACACCGGGCATCAGCCCCATCGCGCTCTCCGTCGCCGCCCAGCATCACGAGCGTTTCGACGGCAGCGGCTACCCGAACAACCTCAAGGGCAATGAAATCAACCGCTACGGCCAAATGTGCGCCATCGTCGACGTCTATGACGCCATCACATCAAACCGCTGTTATCACAAAGGCATGCCGCCTACCGAGGCGTTGCGCAAGATGCTCGAATGGAGCAAAAACCACTTCAACCTGGAACTGGTCCAGGTCTTCATCCGTTCGCTCGGCATCTACCCCACCGGCTCGCTGGTACGGCTGGAAAGCGGCCGGCTTGCCGTCGTCGACGAGCAGCACCCGGACAAACTCACGGAACCCCGGGTCAAAATCATCTTCCACACGCGCGGTTATTACCTGAAACCCGAACTCATCGACCTGCGGCGCTCACAGGATCACATCGTGGGTTACGAAGATTTCAGACACTGGAAAATCGATCCGGTACAGTGGATGCCTTAATGGGCAAGCAGGTACGGGTCAGGCGCAATCTCCGTAATGGCTGACGGGCCGAAACGAAGCCACGCATGGAAAAGACCGGGGAAAGACCGCCGCGACATGGCAGGTAGCGACCGGAAAGCGTTAAAATAGATGGATTTGCGCCTTTCCTGCCATGAATCAACGTTGGAAACCAAACGTCACCGTCGCCGCTGTCATTGAACGCGCGGGCCGCTTTTTGCTGGTCGAAGAAGAAACCACCCATGGCCTGCGGTTCAACCAGCCCGCCGGGCACCTGGAGGAGGACGAATCGCTGCTCTGCGCCGTTGCCCGCGAGGCGATGGAAGAGACCGCGCATCCATTTACCCCGGAATATCTGGTGGGTATCTACCAATGGCCGCGCCCGCAGGGGGATATCGCCTATCTGCGCTTTGCCTTCGGTGGCCGTGCGGGAGAAAGTGACCCGGCGCGCGCGCTCGACGGTGGCATCGTGCGGACGGTCTGGATGACGCATGAAGAACTCCGGGCCACGCGAGAGCGCCATCGCAGCCCGCTCGTCCTGCAATGCGTGGAAGACTGGCTGTCCGGGCGTCGCTATGGGCTGGAGCTGCTACGTTATTACGGCAACGGAAACCTTTCATGAGCACGACAGGAGTTGCGGGCGGCATGAAAGTGATCGTCGGCATTTCCGGCGGTGTCGATTCCGCCGTTGCTGCCTTGCTGCTCAAGCGCCAAGGTTACGCGGTGAGCGGGCTATTCATGAAAAACTGGGAAGACGACGACAGCGACGGCTACTGTTCGTCCCGGCAAGACTTGATCGATGCGGCTTCAGCGTGCGACGTGATCGGCATCGAGCTTGAAGCCGTCAATTTCAGCCGTGAGTACAAAGAAAGAGTGTTTGCCGATTTCCTGCGCGAATATGAGGCCGGGCGTACCCCGAACCCGGACGTTCTGTGCAATTCCGAGATCAAGTTCCGTTGCTTTCTTGACCACGCGATGCAGGCAGGGGCCGAATGCATCGCCACCGGACACTATGCTCAGGTGCGCACATGGGAAAACGGAAACCCCGGCAATGGCCGCCATGAATATCAGTTGCTCAAGGCCGAAGACGGTACGAAAGACCAGAGCTATTTCCTCTACCGCCTCACCCAGGCACAACTGGCGAAGACCCTGTTCCCGCTCGGTGCGCTCACCAAGCGGGAAGTACGCCGAATCGCCGCCGATGCAGGGCTTTCGGTTGCCACGAAAAAAGATTCGACCGGGATTTGTTTCATCGGCGAGCGGCCATTCCGCGAATTCCTGATGCGCTACCTGCCAACCAAACCCGGCGAGATCCGCCATCTCGATGATGGGCGCGTCCTCGGCGAACATCAGGGGTTGATGTACCACACCGTCGGGCAGAGAAAGGGGCTAGGCATCGGCGGCATTCGGACGCGGCAGGACGCGGCGGGAGAACACGATGCCTGGTACGTGGCCGCCAAGGATGTCGCCGCCAATGTGCTCTACGTCGTGCAGGGACACGACCATCCGGCCTTGCTTAAAGACTGCCTTACCGCGCTCGACCTCAACTGGATCGCGGGGCGCCCTCCTCCCATACACCGGGTCTACACTGCCCGCCCGCGCTATCGCGCCCCGGACATGCCCTGCGTCATCGACTCGCTGGAAGCGAAGAAAAGCGCGCGCGCCGGGATCGTTTTCGCCCAACCGCAATGGGCGCTTGCGCCGGGACAAAGCGTGGTGCTCTACGAATCACGGGTATGCCTGGGGGGCGGCATCATCGCCTGAAAAGGCGAAAACGCAAGGCGTTCAAGCGGTTACGACAGCAGGAGCCTGAATGGCCGGATGGTAGGAACGCTGATATTCCTCGCAGCGTTCGAGGTATTCCTTGGTGCTTCGGGGCATCGTCACCCTGGCGCGGGAAAGATAAGTAATCAACGCCCGCCCCTGCTTGATGAGGCGAATGCCTTCGGTAGTATGCCGCATCAGCAGCGCATCCGGTTGCGCGGGCATGGACGGGGCATAAGCGCTAAGTTGCTCCGAAGCGACGACGAAACCGGACCAGATGTCGAAAATGTCTTCGTCGGTACGCAGGGTCTCACATTTGTTCTTTGCTTCATCGGTAAAGCGGCGAATGATCGGAGGCGAATCGGCAAAGAGCGGGTCGTTGGCGAAGGTATGCACCATAACGTCGGAAATGCGGTCGATATCGTGCAGCGTCTGGGCAATCTTGATATAACGGCTCTCGTAGAAAGCCTCCACCGGGATGGAGAATGCGCGGAACGGCTCGCCCCACAACTCGTCGATGCCTTCTTCGCCGCTGCGGTGCAGGACCATGCGGCCCAGTGAAAGCGCCTCTTGCAGGCAGTCCCCGCATTCTTGCATCAGAGCGTTGTCCTCGTCGATCCCGATGCCCTGTTCCTGCAATTCCACGAGTTTGGTGAAGATGTCGGTGGCGCGGTTGAACAGCGCCCCGGCCAGCATGGCTCCCTTAACGCGCTTTCTAGCCGGAACCTGTTCCTGCTCGAAAGCCTTGCGGGCTTCACCCAGGCGCTTGCCGGGAATATTGATGCCATGTTCGACGTGATTGAACAAACGCCGGGTCGTTGCCTGGATCAGCATTTTCTTGGCCTGCAACGAATCGGCAGGCGGATCGTAAGCCTTGATCCAGTAGCCATCGTAGTAAATGCGCTTGATGCCGTCGACGACGCGCAGAGTGCCGTTCGGGATAACTACCATTCAGATTGATCCAGATGAAGGGGGCAAGATATATGACAAGACAAAAATGTCTGAACGAGGGTCAGAGCATACCCCCGTTGTTCGCGGCATAGAAGTCCGGTTCTTGTTGTTTTGCGTACTCACAGTGAGATAAACATCACGCCCGTCATCAAGATGCAGCAAAATTCCTTTTATTGCATGGGGTTAGCTTCAATGACCGCAGTTCGGCGAGCCGGTAGCCGCGTTGCGCCTTGGATACGTTTTCAAACGCCAAAGGCAGGGCCTCCCGTAACTTTTCGGCAATGCGGACAAGCTCGTTATCATCACCCTCGACCAGTTCGAGTTCAAGTTCGTGGAATTGCGTATTGCACTCTCCTGCCTCGATGAGTCCTGTGTCAATCATGGCGAAGACACACACACCGGGACGCGGCTGGATACGCCGGGTATCGCGTAAAAAGCGCACGGTGAAGACAGGGACGAGTTCGTCACGCACCCCCGTGAGCAAGGTAGCGACGGCTGCATCGGTAACGGTGGAGAAGTCGAAATGCCCACGCCAGGGAGATTCCCATTCTGGCCGCCGTGTCAGCCCGTTGATTGTTTGCGCCGAACATTTGACGGTTTGCACCATCTCCCCCGCCTGCCGCCGCAGCCGTAGCCCGACTCCGTGTGCCTTGAGCGTGAGCGCCGACGTGTCGAAATAGGTGCTGTCGAGCGTGTCCGGCTCTCCTTCGCGCGGCGCGCCCGCGATGAGCGGGTGGCGCATGATCTCCGGAAGGGCTTCGGCGGGGAAAGAGAGCTTGAGTTCTATTTCAATAGCCATGAATGCAGCCGTTCAGAATCAGGAGGAATGTCCGTTGCCGCCGCCACTTGTGTGCGTGGCACCGTTGCCTTGTGGCGGGACTGATATCTCGGTACTGCGCGGAGGGAAGAAAAAATCCAGTGGATGACCGAAGAAACGGCGCAACACCAAGGTAGTGAGAATGCGTCCCTGGGCAAAAGTGATGCCGCGTGAACGCATCGCAACGTAAAGGGCAAGGGTAAAACTGACAAGCAGGTTTATCAGGCCGATCAACAAGACGCCCATGATCGTCACGCCAAGCACGGCAATGGGCACGGCAAAATCATAGGCTGCGGCGGCATAGCCGATATAAGCGGCGGAAAAGGCGATGTGACGGATGTCCAGCGGCAGGCCGAACAGCACACCCAGCGCAGTAGCGCCTCCAAGCAAAAAGCCAAAGAAGAAATTGCCGGCCAGCGCCCCCAGGTTATTTTCGACATAGGCTGTGAAGCGTTGAGAGCGCGCCTCGCCGAACAACCGCCGGGGCCATCGCAATTGCAACAACCGTTCCGGGATGCGATTGTAGGCTGTCAGATTGTCGTAATAGGCGGCGATGAGACCGGCGAGAAACAGGCACACCCCGGCAATCGCCGCGAAAAACGGCGCACCACTCAAGGGATGGACATCGGCAAACAGGTGGTCGGCTTTGGCGGTGTCGACAAAATAATGGCCGGTCAAATGCTGGAAAACGAACGAGAACAAAATCGCCATCGGCACGGCGAGACCGAGATTGCCAACGATGGCGGCGAACTGGCTGCGCAGGGCGCGCACGACGACCGTGGCGAGGTCTTCGAGATCGCGCGTTTTGCCACGAATTTCGCCGATGGAGGCCGCAATGGCATTGGCGGTCATCGCAGGCTGTTTGGTGGCCACAGTGCCGCCAAGAAAGTGAATAAACGCAAAACCAATGCCGTAATTCAGGCAAAAACACAAAGCTTCGGTCAACGGGGCCAGATGCAGCGTACCGAGCGCAATCTTGAAAGCCGCCATGAAAGCGATGATGAAACCGCCGAGCGCCGCCGAACCAAGCATCCCGAAATACTCGCGGCGGTTGGTGGTGATGAATTTTTCGCCTCGTTTGCTGGCGCTTTCCGTCATGCGCAGGGAGAGCAGGCCGACGTTGGTGCTCCAGTAATCGGAGAGCCGGTTCTTGCGGCATTCTGCACGCACCGCCTGCTTGAAGAGCACCACTGCCCGGGGCAGCAATGAAACGACGGCGCGAGTCCGGTGCAGTTCGTGCAGCAACCCGAGCAGTTCATGGATACGGTCGAGGTGCTGCCGCAAGCGTTCCAGCGTAAAAGTCAATGTCAGGCTGGTTCCTCGACGGGACGCACGGCGGTGAAGCCGTTGCAGGACTTCCTGGCATTGGTCGAGCATGACGCCGAGGTGGGATTCGTCCCCGAGCGTGGCATCGGGGTCGTTCCACCATACGCGGTAAGCCTCCAGGTAAGCCACGACCTCGGTATTCTGGGCGAGGAACGGGGATTCCAGTTCTTCGAGTTGAGGATCGACGCGTACCAGTTCAGGATTCAGCCCGATAGCCGAGACATGGTAAGAAAGGATGCGCAGGGCTTCGAGCATCTCCGAGAGCGCGATGGGCAACGATTCTCCGCCGTAAGGCACGGCCTCTCCGTCATCGAGCAAGGCATGGAAAAAACCGGCCCACACTTCGTCGGGAACCGCCTCGACCCAGATTTCATCGTCCTTGCGGTAGAAAATCACCGTCAGAAGGTCTTTCAGATAGGCGGGCGAAACAACATCGGGCAGCAGGCGGTGCGAGATGCGGCGTGCCGTCTCGGAGAAGAAACCGGTCGAAGGCAGCAGGCCCGATGTGACGTAAAGCGAAGTCTGTTTGTGATCGATGAAAAGTTTCAGCAGCGCCGCGCGCAGCACGTGTCGGCTATCAGGGACATTGGACAGCATCCGCGCGAGTTCGGACAAGTCGGCGACAGCTTCTTCGACGCGATGTGCGCGGGAAGGCCGCACGGCATTGACCAGTGCGATCCAAAGAGAGACATGATCGGCAGCGAGGTCGGTGGCGACGTGCGCAAGCATCGCCTCCAGGCGTTTTTTCCGGGCAAGCCCGGGTAAGATTCTTTGAAAGAGTTTGAAGGGATTCCATGAAAAAACCATCGGATTCCGTCTCCTGTCTCCTGCTTGTTTTCAAAACAGCTTGCCCATCGCTTAACACGGAAGACAGTCGTCAATTCGTGAAGAGCGCCCCGCCAGGTTCGTATTCAGTCTTCCCCGCGCGTAGCGTCGGCCCAGCAATTTGGTGTCTCGAACAGCCTGACCCGTTCGAGGCGCAGCGCATTGCCGCAGGTATTGCGGTAGGCCGCATCGAGAATGTGAAAGGCCGTGGCAGCGAGATTTTCAGCTGTCGGAACCACGTCGAAGATGACTGTTTTATGGTCGGGCAGGGATGCGAGGAACTCCACCACGCGCTTGTCTTCACGCCAGACAAGAAATGCGTGGTCCCACCGGCTGACCACTTTTTCCCAGGCAATGCGCTTTATCTCGCCAAAACTTGTCACCATTCCATTGTCCGCGCAGCCGGGATCGTCGATGATCCTGCCTTCAAGGCTGATCTCGATTGTGTAGCGATGCCCATGCAAATGCCGACACTGGCTGGCATGGTCCGGGATGCGGTGGCCAGCATCGAATTCGAGGCGGCGGGTAATGCGCATAGCGTTACTTTTCTTTGTAAGTCGGGGTGTGGATTATAGCACTGTCCTGACCGGCGTCGCCCTCGCCTCGATCAGACATGCGCGCTACTATACGGCTTTCAGGAAAAAAAATTCCGATGCCCTTATGTGCCTTTTCTGAAAGGAAAGGGAGCTAAATGAAAAGTTATTTCTGAAAATTTACGCGCCATGCCCGAAGCAAAGGCGACCGGTTTATGCCAAAAAAATAATCGCTCCATGTCCATTCCAGATCTCCTGCATCGTTTGTTCAGACCCTTCATGCGTCCGCGCGCAGATTCCGTCATGCGCGAACACGCCGTCCTGTGCATGGGGCCGCACGGGCTGCATCGCATGGCCTACACCGAATGGGGCGACCCTGATAACCAGAAAGTCCTGCTCTGCGTCCACGGGCTGACGCGAAACTCGCGGGATTTCGATATGCTCGCCAAGGCACTTTCCGGCGATTACCGGGTAGTTTGTCCCGATGTGGCAGGACGGGGATGCAGCGACTGGCTGAGGGTGAAATTTGATTACACCTTCCCGCTTTACGTCTCGGACATGGTCACGCTGATTGCGCGGCTTGGCGTGCAGCACGTCGACTGGGTCGGCACCTCGATGGGCGGCGTGATCGGCATGTTGCTTGCCGGTCAATCGCAATCCCCCGTGCGTCGGCTCGTGCTCAACGATGTCGGGCCGCTGATTACCTCCGAATCGTTGCGCCGTATCGGCCAATACATCGGACAGGCTCCCGAGTTTCCAACCCTGGAGGCCGCCGAGGGCTACCTGCGCAAGATAGGTGCCTCCTTCGGTACGCTCACCGACGAGCAATGGCAACACCTCACCCGGCACAGCATGCGTTCCATCAAGAACGGTTTTACCTTCAATTACGATCCCGCCCTGGCCGACCCTTTCCACATGATGCCCATCCTGCTCGATGTCGAGGCGTGGGACGCCTATGACCGTATTTGCCACCCGGTGCTGGCGATACGGGGCGCGGAGTCAGATTTGCTCAGACGCAAGACCTGGCTGGAAATGGCCGAGCGCGGCCCGAGGGCGAAGCTCATCGAATTCCCCGGTATCGGCCACGCCCCGATGCTGATGTCCGAAGATCAGATCACGGCCATACGGGATTTCCTGCTCGATCCCGATAAAGGAACCGCAGGTGGCCCTCGCCAGCCATCATGACCGCGCGGACGGATTTTGAACCGGTTTACGCTCCTGGAGATTCGCGCGGCGCTTCCGCGCTGATTTTTCCTTTCGTCGGACAGAACCTGCTGATCCATCCGAATGCGGAACTGCCGTGCGCGGAGGATGTGCAGGCATGGGACGCCCCCTTGCGGACATTTTGTTTCGGGACGCTGGCAGGGCGGGAATGCGTGCTGAAAGTCTGGCCTTCCGAGCGCGCCATCCCTGCGGGATTGTCGATCGGCGACTACCGATCTCTCTGGGGGCATTGGCCGGATGGGCATCTTGCGGCTCTCGTCCGGGCCAAACAACTCGCCGTGTGGGTGCTGCACAATCTGTTTTGCGGAGCCTGCGGCCAGCCAATGACCTTGAGTCCGGCAGAAATCGCCTGTGCATGCCCTGCCTGTGGCTACAAGGCTTATCCGCGCATTTCGCCCGTGGCGATTGGCCTGGTTGTCAAGGGAGACGAAATCCTGCTTGCACGCTCGCCGCACTTCGCGCCGGGGATGTACAGTGCGCTGGCCGGTTTCGTCGAGGCGGGAGAATCCGCCGAGGAATGCCTGTGCCGCGAAGTGCAGGAAGAAGCAGGGATCAAAATCCACAATCTCCGCTATTTCGGCAGCCAGTCCTGGCCGTATCCGCATTCGCTGATGATCGGTTTCATCGCCGATTACCATTCCGGCGAACTGCTCGCGCAGAAAGACGAAATCGAAGATCTGGCCTGGTTCAGGCTTGATGGCTTGCCCGTCCAGCCACATCCCGGCTCGCTCGCCAGACGGATGATCGAGTTTGCCCGCGCCCAAGCGAAGCCATAACATCACTGCCGTGAACAGTTACTCAGCGTGACGCGACCCCGTAGCTCGTTCTGCATGGGCGCCATGTTCTAATAAACGCCGGGCATTTTTTGACGGAGGCTTTTGTGGTGAACCAAGAGCAACGATTTCGGCTGGTCACGCGCAGCGATTTCGACGGGCTGGTCTGCGCTGTACTCCTGAAAGAACTTGATCTCCTGGACGAAATCAAGTTTGTACATCCCAAGGACATGCAGGATGGCCTGATCCACGTCACCGACCGCGACATTACCACCAACCTGCCCTACGTCCCCGGTGCGCACCTCGCGTTCGACCATCATTTTTCGGAAATTCTCCGCAATCCCGGCAAACTTGAGAATTATATCATCGACCCGGAAGCGCCTTCCGCTGCCCGCGTGGTCTACAACTACTATGGCGGAAAGGCCACTTTCCCGGACATTTCTGATGAAATGATGGAAGCCGTCGATAAGGCGGACAGTGCCCAATTCACCCGCGAGGAAATTCTCGACCCAAAGGATTGGGTGTTGCTCAACTACCTGATGGACTCCCGCACCGGCCTTGGGCGTTTCCGCAACTTCCGCATCAGCAATTACGTCCTGATGATGCAGTTGATCGGCTTCTGCACGCAGCACTCCGTCAGTGAAATACTGGAACTTCCCGACGTCAGGGAACGCAAGGATCTTTATTTTCAGCACGTCGAAAAAGCCAAGGAGCAAATCAGGCGATGTTCCACCGTGTACAGGAACCTGGTGGTGCTCGACCTGCGCAACGAAGAAATCATCTATGCCACCAACCGCTTCATGATTTACGCACTGTTTCCTGAGTGCAACATTTCCATCCACGTCATGTGGGGGCTGAAGCAACAGAACACCGTCCTGGCTGTCGGGAAATCCATCCTGGATCGTTCCAGCAGAACCAATATCGGCGAGTTGATGCTCGGTTACGACGGCGGCGGACATGAGGCGGCGGGAACCTGCCAGATCGACAACGAAAGGGCGAATGATGTACTCAAGGTGCTGGTCTCGCGGATCAACGCTGACGGTTAATCCAGGACCGTGTTAATCCAGGGCTGCCGCCCCGGGCTTCGCCGCATTTTCCTGCTTGCTTCCTGATAATGTTGTTGGCATTATCAGGAAATGTGCTTGTTTGCGTTTTGCATATTTCTGGGTATCTGTTGCCTGCAATGGGCAGCAGACTTGCCGTTTTGGGCGGCGTGGGGATGGATAGTTGCCAGCGCCTCGGCCGCCACGATTCTGTTTTGCAAACATCCCCGCGCAACAGTGCTATTCCGGGGCATGTCATGGATGCCCTGTCTGGCAGCATCCTTCGTCCTGGGATACGCCTGGGCAGCATGGCGAGCCGATTGCCGGATGGCAGATGCCCTCGACCCCGCCCTCGAAGGGCGCGACCTGCTGCTCACAGGTGTGATTGCCTCGTTGCCCGATAACCGGGGCGATGGAATCCGTTTCGTGTTCGATGTCGAACACATGGATGCAGTCAGAGGCTTCGATGCGTCAGACCGTGTCGGCGTGCCGCGCCGGGTATTGCTGTCCTGGTATGGCGGGCGCGTCAGCCCCGGAGAAGATGTGTTGCCCTTGCCCGCCGTGCGGCCCGGAGAACGCTGGCAGTTGCCGGTGCGCTTGCGGCGTCCACACGGGGCGGCGGTTCCGGGAGTGTTTGATTTTGAGGCTTGGCTGCTGGAACGGGGGCTACGCGCAACCGGGTATGTCCGGGGTGATGGGGTATTGATCGCAACGCAGGCAAACGGGTGGATGAACCGCATCCACCGCCTGCGGGCAAGCATCCGCCAGAAATTCGGGACGGCACTCCCGGATGCGCCGTATCGCGGAATACTGGTGGCGCTCGTTATAGGCGATCAGGGCGCGATCAGGACGGAACAATGGGAAATCCTGCGGCGCACGGGAGTGCAGCACCTTGTCGCAATATCAGGGATGCACATCTCGCTGGTGGCGCTGGCCGCAGGGGGACTGTGTGTGTTGATGTGGCGCAGGTTGCCGTGGCTGATGCGGCGCTGCCCGGCACGGTTGGCCGGCGCGGTGACGGGAATGACGGCAGCGGGCATCTACGCGCTGCTTGCCGGGTTGGGTATCCCCGCGCAACGCGCAATGGTAATGCTCGCGGTAGCAGCCTTGTGCATGGCCGCGAGGAGGGAAACCAGTGCACGCAATGTATTATCCTTGGCGCTGCTGGCCGTGCTGGCGGTCGATCCCCTGGCTCCGTTGACGGCGGGGTTCTGGCTCTCTTTCGGGGCAGTGGCGGTCATTTTTCTGACGCTGAACGGGCGCGCCAAATCCGCGCGGGGCTGGCGCTCGGCGGTCAGGATGCAGCTTGCCATCACGCTGGCAACGGTTCCGGTGTTGGTAGCCTTGTTCCAAGGGTTTTCGCTCGCCTCTCCGTTTGGCAACGCCGTTGCCATTCCTTTGGTGAGCTTTGCCATTACGCCGCTTGCCTTGCTGGCAGCGATTTTTTCCGCAGACTGGCTGCTCGGCCTTGCGCACATGCTGACCGCGTGGATGATGGCAGCCCTGCAATGGCTGTCGGGATTTTCTCTGGCCTTGTACGAACATCCCCTGCCCCCGCCGTGGCTTCTGTCGGCTGCGACGCTGGCGGTGTCGCTGTTGATACTGCCACGCGGCACGCCCTGCCGCCTCGCGGCGTTGGCAATCTTGAGCGGCTTTTTTCTCTGGCAACCGGAACGGCCTCGTCCGGGCGATTTTCGTGCCGCCATACTCGACGTTGGGCAAGGACTGGCAGTGCATGTACAGACCGCGCATCACGACCTGCTCTACGACAGCGGCCCGCTCTTCGGTGACACGAACGATGCAGGGGAGCGCGTCGTAGCGCCGTACTTGCGCGCGATGGGTGTCGGGCGGCTCGATGCGGCATTGATCTCGCACGATGATGCCGACCACGCGGGAGGGCTGGAAAGCGTGCAGGCGCGAGTCAGAATTGACAAGGTTTTCGCAGGCGGCGAAACCATCGAACCCGGAACACCGCCGAGTCCCGGCGCATGGAATATGCGCGATGCGCAACTTGTGCCTGTACGCGGCACGCCGTGCGTCGCCGGGCTGCGCTGGCGCTGGGACGATATCGACTTCGCCGTGCTCGCGCCGGCCGAACTATCCGGCAAGCGGCGCGGCAATGATAAATCCTGCGTATTGCGGGTGAGCGCGGCGGGCAGCGCGTCACTGCTTCTGACCGGCGACCTTGAACAAACCGGCGAAGCCGAACTGGCACGGCAACATGGTCCGGCATTGAAGAGCTCTGCCGTAGTCGCCGGGCACCACGGCAGCCGCACGTCGTCTTCCATGATGTTCGTTGAAGCGGCATACCCCGAAGTGGTGATTTTCTCGTCGGGCTACCGTAACCAGTATGGCCACCCGCATCCGCATACCCTGGCCCGCTGGGCAAGGACGGCAGCGTACCCATACCGCACAGATTCAGACGGAACAGTGCTGCTTGAAACCGAAGGCGGACGGATGAAAACCAACTCCTGGCGGGAGATTCGTCCACGCTACTGGCACAAACGCTGATTGGCGTTAAACTTGCACAGTTTTTATTTTTTTATTTCTTGTGCCGAACACGGAGGGAGTTCTCATGTTGAAACTTGTACGTGCATCTGCGTTGGTTTGTGTGGCGGCGTTATCTGCGTCAGGCGGAGCGCTGGCGGCAGAAAAAATCAAAATCGGCTTTCCTATCCCGCTGACGGGCGAGATTCCCAAAGTCGGGGAATCCTCCAAATACGCTGCGGAACTCTTTCGGGAAGAAATCAACGCCAAAGGCGGACTCGAGGTGGGCGGCAAGAAGTATCCACTGGAGTTCATCTACGAAAATAACGAGTCCAGGCCTGAAACCGCCGTCAATGTCACGCTCAAGCTGATCGACCGCGACAATGTTCTGGCGATTATCGGTCCGCAGTCTTCCCGGCAGGCGGTTCCGGCCGGGGCAGTAGCGAACGACAATGAAACGCCGATGATTTCGCCTTGGTCGACCAATCCCGAAACCACCAAGGACCGGCCTTGGGTGTTCCGCGCCGCTTTTCTCGATCCCTTCCAAGCTCCAGTGGTCGCGGATTTTGCCGGAAAACAATTCAACGCTAAAAAGGCGGCCGTTCTTTTCGAGATTTCCAACGACTATTCCAAAGGGCTGGCGGATAACTTCAAGGACGCTTGGGAAAAGCGTCACGGCAAGGGTTCGCTGGTGGCGTTCGAGTCGCACGGGCCGAAGGATCAAGATTATTCCGCGCAGTTGACGAAGATCATCGTTGCCAAGCCGGACGTTCTTTTCTTGCCGGAAAACTACAGTTTCGTTGCGCTGGCCGTGCAGCAGGCGCGTGACCTCGGTTACAAGGGACCGTTCATGGGTTCCGACACGTGGGGTTCTGCCGAGTTGATGAAGCTCTGCGGCGACGCTTGCAAGGGACAGTTTTTCTCGACCCATTACGCTGCTGCCGGTGCTCAAGGCGCGACCAAGGAATTTATCGACAAGTACAGCAAAAAATATGGCTATGTGCCGGACGATGTTGCTGCGCTGACGTGGGATGCGGT
The DNA here is from genome assembly GCA_031274995.1 of Azoarcus sp. Lineage (GTDB taxonomy): Bacteria > Pseudomonadota > Gammaproteobacteria > Burkholderiales > Rhodocyclaceae > WRNU01. The sequence goes on along the minus strand of JAISPJ010000042.1, from coordinate 982 downwards.
GGCGCTGATCACGGAAGCGATCCAGAAGGCGGGTAAGCTGGACAGCAATGTTCGCAAGATGCGCAAAACGATTCGTGACAATCTGGCGAGCGTCAAGGAGTTCAAGGGGATCACGGGTAACATGCGCTTTGACGAACAAGGCGACCCGATTAAATGCGCGGTGATTGTCGAGATCGACCAGAAAGGCGAATACGTATTCAAGGAATCTGTTTGCCCATGATGCGGTAAACGCCGTTTTCCGTCGCTGCCAATAAAGTAAAGCGGCGACGGGAAACGCGCCGAAAAAACAGGAAAGACAGGAATCGGGGCATGGAATTTTTCCTGCAACAATGCGTCAACGCCCTGCAATGGGGCAGTTTTTACGCCCTGATCGCGCTGGGCTACACGCTGGTGTACGGCGTTTTGCGGCTGATCAACTTCGCCCACGGCGACGTTTTCATGGTCGGGGCGTATCTGGCTTTTTTTATTTCGACCGGGCTGCTGGCGCCGGAGGGGATGTTCGCGTTCTCGCGCGAAGTGGTGCTGGTCCTGACCATCCCGCTGACGATGATTTTTACGTCGATGGTGGGCGTGACGCTGGAGCGGATCGCCTATCGCCCGCTGATGCGCAAAGGGGCGCACCGGCTTTACGTGGTGATCACTGCGCTGATGTGCGGGCTTATTCTGGAAAACGGCAATCTGGCGCTGCTTGGCGCCAGCCGCCGGACGTTGCCGGAGTTGGTGAACCGAACGGTCTTCGACATCGGCGGTATCGCTGTGACCAACCTCAAGCTGTGGGTGATCTTTACGGCGATTCTGGTTTTCTGCGCGTTGCATCTCATCGTGTCGCGGACACGGATGGGAATGGCGATGCGTGCGGTGTCTTGGGACAAATTCGCCTTGCCGCTGATGGGGATACCGTTTGAGCAAGTGATCGTCTTCACGTTCGCGCTCGGCTCATCCATCGCCGGGTTGGGCGGTTTGCTCTTCGCCATGTCTTATC
>JAISPJ010000052.1 GCA_031274995.1 Azoarcus sp. | reverse complement strand
AACTCGAAAAAGGAAAATATGGGATAAACTTACCCACAGCCGCGGCAATGATAAGCGGCTAATGTGCCTGGTCAAAATTCAACCGGTACTCCTGCTCAAAATTCAGCCGGTACAGACAACTTGTGAGCCTACTCCAAAATACACCCACGCAACAGGCCGATACACCCAAATACACTGGGATGGAGTGAGATTAAATGAGACTAACCTGGACAACAAAAAACCCGAAAACCTTGCAGTTATCGGGTTTTTGGGATGATGTGGGGCGTTGTGAAGTGTGTCCCTGGTGCCGGGAGAGGGACTCGAACCCTCACAGTGTTACCACCGGCGGATTTTGAGTCCGCTGCGTCTACCGATTCCGCCATCCCGGCCATGCCGTAAAGAGGAGACGCTGCATTATCCCCGAATCTTCTCTTCTGCGGCAAGTACCCGATATTTCTCGCCCGATGGCTCTTACTGTTGATGATTTCGATTACACGCTTCCCGGCCATTTGATTGCCCAGGCGCCGCTGGCCGAACGTAACGCCAGCCGCCTTCTGGGTGCGGGACGGACGTTGGCCGACAGGCATTTTGCCGATTTGGCGGAATTCGTCCGCCCGGATGACTTATTGGTGTTTAACGATACCCGTGTGCTCCATGCCCGCCTTTTCGGGGTCAAGGAAAGCGGTGGCGCGGTCGAGGTGTTGCTTGAACGCCCGCTGGGACCGCACGAGGCCCTGGCGCAGGTGCGCGCTTCCCGCTCGCCGGGGGCCGGGACGGTTTTGCGGTTGGCCGGGGCATTCGATGTCACCGTACAGGGCCGTGTCGGCGAGTTTTTTCGTCTGCGCTTTCCCCAGGATGAAAACCTCGTCGATCTTCTTGAGCGCCACGGCAAGTTGCCCCTGCCGCCTTACATCCAGCGTGAGGCCGTTGAAACCGATGAGAGCCGGTATCAGACCGTTTATGCCCGCACGCCCGGTTCGGTGGCGGCCCCGACGGCCGGATTGCATTTTGATGAGAAAATGCTTGAAACCCTGGACAGGCACGGCGCGAAACGGGCATGGCTGACTCTGCACGTCGGCGCGGGCACGTTCCAGCCGGTGCGTGTGCATGATCTTGCCGAACACCGGATGCACCGCGAGCGTTACGTGATCCCGCCCGCCACGGTCGAGGCTATTGCCGCAACGCGCGAGAAGGGCGGACGGGTGATCGCGGTCGGTACGACGAGCTTGCGCACGCTCGAAGCGGCGGCATGTCATGGTGAACTTGTCGCTGGCGAAGGCGAGACGGAACTTTTCATCTTGCCGGGGTTTCGTTTTCGCGTGGTCGATGCGCTCATCACCAATTTCCATCTGCCGCGTTCAACGCTCCTGATGCTGGTGTCGGCCTTCGCGGGCATGGAAACCATCCGCCGTGCCTACGCACACGCCATTGAGCGGGGCTACCGCTTTTTCAGTTACGGAGATGCCATGTTCCTCACCCGTTGCGACAGGATGGTTTGCGATGCAGTTTGAGCTTCTCGCCACCAGCGGCCACGCACGCCGGGGGCGCCTGGCTTTGGCGCATGGCGCGGTCGAAACGCCCGCCTTCATGCCTGTAGGAACCTATGGCACAGTCAAGGCGGTGACTCCGGCAATGCTGGCGGAAAGCGGCGCACAGATCTGTCTCGGCAATACGTTTCACTTGTGGTTGAGGCCGGGGCTGGAGGTCATTGCCGCGCACCGGGGACTGCATGGTTTCATGGGTTGGGACAAACCCCTGCTCACGGACTCAGGAGGGTTTCAGGTGTTCAGCCTCGGGGCCTTGCGCAAAATCAGCGAAGAAGGCGTGCGTTTCGCCAGCCCTGTCGACGGCGCACGCCTGTTGCTGACTCCAGAAGTATCGATGCAGATCCAGACCGTGCTCGGTTCCGATATCGTGATGATTTTCGATGAATGTACGCCCTGGCCCGCAAGCTTCGATGAGACAGCAGATTCGATGCGTCTGTCGCGACGCTGGGCCAAGCGCTCGCGTGACGAGTTTGACCGCCTCGGCAATGTGAACGCGCTGTTCGGCATCGTCCAGGGAGGGATGTATGAATCGCTGCGCGATGAGTCGCTTGCCGCGCTCATGGACATCGGTTTCGACGGTTTTGCCATCGGCGGGTTGTCTGTGGGAGAACCAAGGGAAGACATGGCGCGCATCCTCGCCCATACCGCACCAAGGCTACCCGCCGCCAAGCCGCGTTACCTGATGGGGGTTGGCCGTCCCGAGGATATCGTCGATGCGGTCGCGGCAGGCATCGATATGTTCGATTGCGTGATGCCGACCCGCAACGCGCGAAATGGCTGGTTATTTACCCGTTACGGCGATATCAAGATCAAGAACGCCGCTCACAGGGCCGATCCGCGCCCACCCGATGCCGATTGCGCCTGTTACACGTGCCGCAACTTTACACGCGCCTATCTTCACCATCTGCACCGCGCAGGGGAGATTCTCGGGTGCATACTCAACACTGTTCACAATCTTCACTATTATCAATGGCTTATGTCAGAAGTTCGCACGGCGGTCGAGGCGGATGGTTTCTGCGGGTTTACACAACGCTTTCGTGCGGAACGAAGCAAAGGGACGGGATGATTGTGCCGGAAACCCTTATTTTTTCGGCAGAAGCTGGCGCAGGCGCCAATCTTGTGGTACATACGTGCCAAGACATGTAACAGCGAAAATGCCGGGTTTGCTGTTTCTTGCTGTTTCGCCAAAAGGTATCGTGCCGCTACCAGAGGAGTGGCACGGGGCCTGCCAGTTTCCTGCGAGGACAACAATACCCTCAAGCCCATGACCGATCAGGCAGTTTCTCTTCGTTTGTTTCATCCCCGGTTGTTTGCGTTGCGCAAACGGCTGGCTTTGCGTCTGACCGTGATCGCAATGACGGCCTTGTTGCTGATACCCGTATGTGCCACGGTGGCGCTGGGAATTGGCGTGTTGGGCGCGTATGGGGCCTGGAGCATCTTCGGGGCGGAATGGCCGGTAGCGGGTTTTTTCCTTGGCGCCATGTCGTTTACCGCGATGGGGTTCGTCGCCGTGCGGCTGTTCTCCGTGCTGTTTGTGCCATTACCATCGCCTGTGGGGGTGCGCCTGTCACCGGAAGATGCCTGTGATCTGCATCGACTGGTCGAGGGCATAGGTTGGGTGCTCGAAGCCGGGCGTGTCGACCATATCTGGGTGACGCAAGAAACGAACGCGGCGATCCTGCAACGTCCGTGCCTGGGAGTTTTCGGGCGCATCGAAACGCATCTCCTGGTAGGCTTGCCATTGATGCACAGCCTGACGTGTCCGCAACTGATGGCCGTGCTGGCGCATGAACTCGCCCATCTTACCGCGCAGCGCAAGGGAGCAGGCAAATATGGCGCTTTGCTGCGGGCTTGGTTGTTACGGGCGCTTGACAGGATTGGAGACGTACTTCCGACCATCGGCGCACAGGCGGATTGGTGGCTGGGCCGCTTTTACAGCAATATGGTACGTTTGACCCGTATCGAGGAATTCGAGGCCGACGCGCAGGCAACCAAGGTTGTCAATGCTGATCTGCTCGGCGAAACCATGATTGAAGTCTCGCTCAAGGAACAGTTCCTGTCCAGGGACTACTGGCCGCGCGTCCTGGCGCAGAGCAGTGTGCGGGCAAAACCGTTGGTACGGCCATTTCGTGACCTGTGCCTGGGGATGACGGCCGGTTTTCTGCGCCATGCGGCGATGGATGATGACGTCATGAGCAGCAAACCCTCGACACAATCCATGCACCCAACGATCAGAGAGCGACTGAGCGCCTTGCGTGTGTCGCCAATTCCTTCTTCCGGTTATTTGCCGACAGCGGCGAACCATTACCTGTCACCCCTGCTGCTCACCCTGGCCTGGGTGTTTGATCGCGCCTGGTGGCAGGATGCGCGCCTGGACTGGCAACTCACGTACCGGGCGGCCTGTCGCGAACACCGGCGCAAGCACGGACAGTAGAAACTCTCTCCCGACCGAATAAAAAATACACCAAGCATGAAATAATTTCATGCTGGCATGTGAGCGCCAAGTTATGCTTCGTGGTAATTTCGCTCTGTGCTGGCCACGCGGCGCCGGGATCGCGCGGGTCGGGCCAAAAAAATTACTGGAGGTTTTTCGCTTGAAGGCGTGTGAGTTTCCGCAGTGGCTCAATAAATCACTGCCGAAGAAATTCGTTTTCAAACTTGCGCAGACCAGAGAAGAACTGGAAGCCTGTTTTCGTTTACTGCACGATGAATACGTGCGGGCAGGATTCATGAAACCCGATCCGTCCGGGATGCGGATAACGATTCACCATGCGCTGCCGACAACCTCGACGCTGATGTGCCGTCACGGGAAGCATGTGGTGGGGACGGTTTCACTGATACGCGAGAACGGTCTGGGCTTCCCGATGCAGCGGATATTTAATCTGGATGAAATCGTCCAGAAAAGCGGCAACGTGGCCGAGGTATCGGCACTGGCGATCAACAGGCGTTTTTATGCGGCCCAAGGCCGGATCGTGATGCCGTTACTGAAATTCCTGTATGAGTATGCGGAATACCGGTTTGATACGCGCCATCTGGTGATTGCCGTCCATCCTCAATATATCCGGTTTTACGAGGATGTCCTGTGTTTTCAGCGACTGGCCTGTCCCTCGGCGGATCATTATGATTTTGTCAATAATATGCCTGCGGTTGGCGCACATCTCGATCTTGAAAAAGCGAAGGAGATTTTATCCAGGAAGTATGTCGACATTCCGCTGGAAAAAAACCTGTTTCACTATTTTGCGGTGGCTGCGCTGCCAAACGGGCAATTTCCCCACAAGCGATTCGATGCCGTGACCGATCCGGTCATGACGCCGGAATTAATCGACTATTTTTTCAACCAAAAAACGAAAATATTCTCCGCTCTGGGTGTTCGTGAAATACGATTGCTGCACACCGTCTATAACTTGCCGGAATACCAGCATTGCCTGCCGCGACTGCCGAAGGGCGAGCCACAGGAGCTTGGGCAGGACGATGGGCCTTGCCGTTACCCGGTCAGGTGCATTGCTTCCCTGCGAGTCGGCCAAAACAATGATGTCTCCTGCGACTCTGGCAATTACGAAGATATTCCGCTGACCGTCTACGAGTGTTCGGAAGCCGTTTTTTGCGCCCACGCCGACAGGCCGCTATCAGTGGGTTTGTGCGGTAAAGCCACCATAGAACTGGGTTTGGGTGTGATCGGGTTCGAACGCTGCACCCTGCCCGTGGAGGTTTTACGTCTGGGTCGTCACAGCTCCCGCATAGTCATGTTGCGCGTCTGTGATGCCGGCGGGAAACAAGGCAAGCTGTGGCTGAAGTTCATCCATGCCATCAGGAAGGCCAGTAAGGGGTCCGTCGTTGCCGATATCAGAATAAGTTCCCGTTTCAGTGACGACGTGCTGACACCGGTGCTGCCGAGCGCTTCCGAGTGATCGTGGCGTTGGATTTGTGAGAGCGGCTGGAAAAATTGACAAGGCCACCGATCCGGGTGGCCTTGTCGTGTTTGGCATGTCCCGACCCGGGCCGTTTCAGCGAGGATTTTTGCGTAGCCGCTGGATGGCGTGGATCTGGGCAACCGCTTCTATCAGTTCGGCCTGGGCCCTGGCATAGTCAATCTTCGCGCTCTTGCCCGCAAGGGCTTCTTCAGCCTTGCGCTTGGCGTCGAGCGCCTTGGCTTCGTCGAGGTCTTTGCCGCGAATCGCGGTGTCGGCGAGAACCGTCACCCCGTTGGGCTGGACTTCGAGAATACCCCCGGCAACGAAGATGAATTCCTCTGTGTCCTGGTGCGGAATCTTGATCCGTACCGCACCCGGTTTGATTCGGGTCATCAGCGGCGTATGGCCCGGCAGGATGCCGAGTTCGCCTGATTCGCCAGGCAAAGCGACAAACTCCGCCAAGCCGGAAAAGATTTGCTCTTCTGCGCTGACAACATCTACATGTACCGTTATGGCCATGATTGATCCTCTGGAGCAAGCCCCCCGCGCGAAGCGAATCTGCCCGCGCGGGGGCGAAAACAAAGCAAATTACTGAAGTTTGCGGGCCTTTTCGACCGCTTCCTCAATGCTGCCGACCATGTAAAACGCCTGTTCTGGCAGGTGGTCGTACTCGCCGGTGACAATGGCCTTGAATCCGGCAATGGTGTCCTTGAGGGTTACGTATTTGCCGGGGGAACCGGTGAAGACTTCGGCCACGTGGAAAGGCTGCGAGAGGAAACGCTGTATCTTGCGCGCGCGGGCCACCGTGAGTTTGTCTTCGGGCGAGAGCTCGTCCATGCCCAGAATGGCGATGATGTCGCGCAACTCCTTGTATTTTTGCAGTGTCTGCTGCACGGAACGCGCCACGCCGTAGTGCTCTTCACCAATAACCAGCGGGTCGAGTTGGCGGCTGGTGGAATCGAGCGGGTCGACGGCGGGGTAGATGCCGAGCGCGGCGATGTCACGGGAGAGCACGACGGTGGAGTCCAGGTGCAGGAAGGTAGTGGCAGGCGAGGGGTCGGTCAGGTCGTCCGCCGGAACGTACACCGCCTGGATGGAGGTGATGGAACCGACCTTGGTGGAGGTAATGCGTTCTTGCAGGCGGCCCATTTCTTCAGCCAGCGTCGGTTGGTAGCCCACGGCGGAAGGCATCCGTCCCAGAAGGGCGGATACTTCCACGCCGGCCAAGGTGTAGCGGTAGATATTGTCGACGAAGAAGAGGATGTCACGTCCTTCGTCGCGGAAACGCTCGGCCATCGTCAGGCCGGTCAGGCCGACCCGCAGGCGGTTGCCAGGCGGCTCGTTCATCTGGCCGAACACCATCGCGACCTTGTCGAGCACGTTCGACTCCTTCATCTCATGGTAGAAGTCGTTACCCTCGCGAGTGCGTTCGCCGACCCCGGCGAACACGGACAGGCCGGAGTGCTGCTTGGCGATGTTGTTGATGAGTTCCATCATATTGACGGTCTTGCCGACGCCCGCGCCGCCGAAGAGTCCGACCTTGCCGCCCTTGGCAAACGGGCAGATGAGGTCGATGACCTTGATGCCGGTTTCCAGCAACTCGACGGAAGGCGAAAGTTCGTCGAACCTGGGCGCTTTCTGGTGGATCGCCCGACGTTCTTCAGTAGGAATTTCACCCGCTTCGTCGATGGGGCGGCCCAGCACGTCCATGATGCGGCCAAGGGTGGCAGGGCCGACAGGAACCGAGATCGGCCCGCCGGTGTTGGAGACTTTCATGCCGCGCCGTAGCCCGTCGCTGGAACCCAGCGCAATGGTGCGTACCACGCCGTCGCCGAGTTCCTGCTGCACTTCAAAGGTGAGGTCCTTTTCGCCAAAGGAACCGGTGACGTCTTCAAGCTTGAGGGCGTCATATACTTTCGGCATCGTCTCGCGTGGGAACCGGATGTCCACCACTGCGCCGATGCACTGAACGATAGTACCGTTACTCATCGTTTTTCCTTGTGTCAATAATGTTCGTCAGACCGCGGCGGCTCCGCCGACGATTTCGTTCAATTCCTTGGTGATCGCGGCCTGCCTGGTCTTGTTATAGACCAGTTTCAGTTCGTCGATGACGCTTTTGGCATTATCGGAAGCGGCTTTCATTGCCACCATCCGCGCACTTTGCTCGGAAGCCATGTTCTCGGCGACCGACTGGTAGACCAGTGCCTCGACGTAGCGCACCAGCATATCGTCGATCACGGCATGCGGATCCGGTTCGTAAAGGTAATCCCATTTCCGGTCGGGGGTACCCAGTCTGTCGCCGGTCAGCGGCAAAAGCTGTTCCAATACCGGCTCTTGCTGCATGGTATTGATGAAGCGGGTGTAGGCGACGTAGATGACGTCGATCTCACCGTTCTGAAAAGCATCGAGCAGAACTTTTACCGCTCCGATCAGCCTTTCGAGCGCCGGCTTGTCTCCGATCTGCACGACATGCGAGACAATGCCAACCCCGAGACGCTGCATGAAACCAAAACCCTTGTTGCCGATACAGCAGGCACGAATTTCGGTGACACCGGATTTTTCCCAGGACTTCAGCGCGTTGACGGTAACGCGCTGAATGTTGGTATTGAGACCGCCACACAACCCCTTGTCGGTAGTCACCAGAATCAGCCCCACCCGCTTGACCTGTTCCTGTTCTTTATGAACCAGAAACGGATGTTCGTATTCGATAACATCGGCATGAGACAGGTGCGCGGCGAGTGCGCGTATTTTCTCGCAGTAGGGACGGGCGGCACGCATCCGATCCTGCGCCTTGCGCATCTTGGACGCGGCCACCATTTCCATGGCCTTGGTGATCTTGCGCGTGTTTTGCACGCTCTTGATTTTGGTACGGATTTCCTTTCCGCTAGCCATTATCCGTCTCCCCGGCCATCATCAAACCCAACTCTTCTTGAGCTCGACGATCGTGTCGGCCAAGGTTTTTTCGGCATCGGCGTCGAGGTCGCGCTTCTCCAAAACACTCGCCACAAGCTCGGGCTGCCGCGTCTTGATGTATTGCAGCAGGGCGGCCTCGAAAGCCAGCACACGGTTGCTGTCGATGTCGTCGAAGTAGCCGTTGTTGACCGCGTAAAGGACGAAGCCCATTTCGGCAATCGACATCGGTGAATACTGCGTCTGCTTCATCAATTCGGTGACACGGCGGCCGCGTTCGAGTTGCTTGCGGGTAGCGTCGTCGAGGTCGGAGGCGAACTGCGCGAACGCGGCCAACTCACGATATTGCGCGAGGTCGGTACGGATGCCGCCGGAGAGTTTCTTGATGACCTTGGTCTGAGCCGCGCCACCGACGCGGGATACCGAAATACCGGCGTTGATCGCAGGACGGATACCGGCGTTGAAGAGGTCGGTTTCAAGGAATATCTGGCCATCGGTGATGGAGATGACGTTGGTCGGCACGAAGGCGGAGACGTCGCCGGCCTGGGTTTCGATGATCGGCAACGCGGTGAGCGAGCCGGTCTTGCCCTTGACTTCGCCGTTGGTGAACTTTTCGACATAGTCGGCATTCACGCGCGCGGCACGCTCCAGCAGACGGGAGTGGAGATAGAACACGTCGCCGGGATAGGCTTCGCGCCCAGGCGGGCGGCGCAGCAGGAGCGAGACCTGGCGATAGGCCCATGCCTGTTTGGTGAGGTCGTCGTAGACGATCAGTGCATCAAACCCACGGTCGCGGAAGTATTCGCCCATTGTGCAACCGGCGTAAGGCGCGAGGTATTGCATCGCGGCAGACTCGGAGGCGGTGGCCGCGACGACAACGGTGTATTCCATCGCGCCGTGCTCGGTGAGCTTGCGCACCACGTTGGCGACAGTCGAAGCTTTCTGGCCGATGGCGACATAGATGCAGAAAACGCCCTGGCCTTTCTGGTTGATGATGGTGTCGACCGCGACGGCGGTCTTGCCGGTCTGACGGTCACCGATGATGAGTTCGCGCTGGCCGCGGCCGATGGGAACCATCGAGTCGATGGATTTCAGACCGGTCTGCACCGGCTGCGACACGGATTGACGCGCAATGACACCGGGAGCGACTTTTTCGATCTTGTCGGTGAGCTTTGCGTTGATCGGGCCTTTGCCGTCGATGGGCTGGCCGAGGGAATTGACCACGCGGCCGATCAGTTCAGGTCCGACAGGCACTTCGAGGATGCGCCCGGTTGCCTTGACGGTATTGCCTTCGGTGATGTGCTCGTATTCGCCGAGCACGACCGCGCCGACGGAATCGCGCTCAAGGTTGAGCGCCAAGCCGAAAGTGTCGCCGGGGAATTCCAGCATTTCGCCCTGCATCGCGTCCGCAAGTCCGTGGATACGGCAGATGCCGTCGGTGACGGATACGACCGTGCCTTCGTTGCGCAAGGTTGCGGCAAGTTGCAGGTTCTGAATCCGGCTCTTGATCAGATCACTGATTTCAGAGGGGTTAAGTTGCATTCGATAACTCCTGGTTCTTAAGCGCGGCGGCCATGCTGGCAAGTTTGCCGCGAACGGATGCGTCGATGACTTCGTCGCCGATGGCGACACGTATCCCGCCGATGAGTTCGGGGTCAATGGTGACGATGGCGTCAATGCGGGCCTTGAAGCGGGTTTCGAGGTCTGCTTTGAGCGAAGCCAGCGTGGCGTCGTCGAGCGGGAAGGCGGAAGCGATCCGGGCCTCCAGGACGCTTTCGTGTTCGTTTTTCAGAACGACGAACAGATCCCGGATTTCCTGGAGCACTTGCAGGCGATCATTCTCCACGAGAACGCCGATGAAACTGCGCTGCTCGTCGGTCAGTTCTCCGACCACGTCCAGCAACAGCCTGGCAAGCTGGCCAGCGGACATGTTGGGATCGGAGATACATGCCTGCATGTCGGCATCGACCGTGATAACGGCAAGCCGATCCAGGACATCCAACCATGACGCCAGCGCACCTGCCCCGCGAGCCAGTTTAAAGGCTGCATCGGCATAGGGGCGCGCGATGGTGACGTTTCCAGCCATGATCTATCACAGTTCCTGTTTCAGATTGGCAAGCAGTTCTGCGTGCACCCTGGGGTTGATTTCGCGGCGCAAAATTTTCTCCGCGCCCACAACGGCCAGCATGGCAACCTGGTCACGCAGTTCATCCCTGGCGTGCTGCGCGGCCACATCGGCTTCGGCTTCGGCGGCCCGCCGAGCCTGCGCGATGATACGCGTAGCTTCGGCGCGGGCTTCATCGACCAACTGGCTGGCGCTCTTTTCGGCAGAAGCGCGCACATCCCCGGCGGATTCGCGGGCTTTGCGCAATTCTTCCACTGCTTTTTTCTCAGCCAGCGTCAGATCGGACTTCGCCTTGTCCGCGGCAGCGAGCCCATCGGCGATTTTCTTCGCACGCTCGTCCAACGCCCTCACGATGGGTGGCCAGACGAGCTTCATCGTGAACACCCCGAGAAGGACGAATACGACGAGCTGGAAAAACAGAGTTGCGTTCAGATTCACTATTCTTGTCCTCAATAATGGTTAGAGGAACGCGAACCGATCAACTGGCCACTACGAACGGGTTGGCGAAAGCGAACATCATCGCGATACCAACGCCAATCAGGAAGGCAGCGTCAATCAGACCGGCCAGCAGGAACATCTTGGTTTGCAGGGCATTCATCAGCTCAGGCTGACGGGCCGAGGCTTCAAGATACTTTGAACCCATGATGGCGATGCCGAGACAGGCGCCAAAAGCGCCCAAACCAATAATCATACCGGCAGCTATTGCGACGAGACCGAGGACATTTTCCATGACAACTCCTTGAAACTAACGGGTGAGGGTGAGGTTGAAAGAAGAAAAATCAAGCGGGACAGCCCGCGACCACAACAACGAAAATCAGTGTCCCTCGTGAGCCTGACCGATGTAGACAAGGGTCAGCATCATGAAAATGAACGCCTGAAGTGTAATGATAAGGATATGAAAGATGGCCCATGCAAAACCAGCCACCACATGAGCAACAGCAAGCGCGATGCCCGTAGCGGAAACCGCCCATGCGCTGCCCATCAGGGCGATCAGCATGAACACCAGTTCACCCGCATACATGTTTCCGAACAACCGCATGCCGTGTGAAATGGTCTTGGCCGCAAATTCGATGATCTGCATGAGAAGGTTGACCGGCCACAGCACCGGATGAGAACCGAACGGGGCAGTGAAAAGTTCATGCACCCATCCCTTTACACCTTTGATTTTGATGTTGTAGAAGAGGCACAGCATCAGCACGCCGATGGACATGCCGAGCGTGGCTGAAAGATCGGCGGTCGCCACCACACGCAAGGGAACGTCATGACTGTCCATCGCCGTTTGCCAGAAAAACGGCAGCAAGTCGACCGGGAGCAGATCCATCGCGTTCATGAGGAAAATCCACAAGAACACGGTGAGCGCCAGCGGCGCGACGAAACGGCGCGATTCAGGGCTGTGGACGATGCCCTTGGCCTGATTGGCAACCATTTCGACAAGTACTTCGACACAACCCTGAAAGCGCCCCGGTACGCCGGAAGTTGCCTTGCGTGCCGCCAACCACATCAGGAACACGGTAAAAAGGCCAAGACCGACCGAAAAAAACAGGGTGTCGTAGTTGATAACCGACCAGTCGACGATACTCGATTGCTTCTCGCCGATGCTGTTGAGGTGCGTGAGGTGGTGAACAATGTACTCGCTTGGAGTTGGTGCGTTGGCTGCGTGCTCGATAGTCATGTTCGGGTCTTCATAAAAAATGCAAACAGATTCGCTTTCACCGTCAGCGCCAGACCGACCAAGAACGCTCCCCAATGAAGGTCCTTGTACAGCACCGCCACCAACGCAAGCAAGCCTGCGGTCGAAAGGAGCCTGGTAAGCTCTCCAGCCATGAATGCCGTAACTTTATCACGCTCTTTGCGCCAGGAAGCCAACCACAGGCGCCAAGCAAAAAAAACACTTGGCACGACGTAGGCCAGCCCTCCGAACATCGCGGAAAAAAAACCACGCGCGCCGAGCAGCGCGCCTGCAACTGCTGTCGCCATCAACGCCGCCGCCAGTTGCAGCAAAACTGCCTTGTGCATCCCCTCTCCACCGAAACGTCTTCTCCACCGCAGCGTCACTTGTACCATGACCGCTATGACCGCTGGAAGACCTCCTTATTTTGGGGTACATATTTCAGCAAGTCAATTGGCAACGCAACAACACCGTATCATGGCCAGACGACAGACGAGACAGCTCACATCGCAAGCCCTGAAAATATCAGCGCAGGCGCCCAAGCAAACCATCGAGTTGATCGAGGCTGCCGAAACGGATCACCATTTCTCCGGCGCCCCTGCGGTTTGCCCTGATCCTGACCGTGGCGCCGATCGCGTCGGCGATTTCTTCTTCCAGCCGCAGTAAATCCAGATCCGGGGCTGGCGCGATTTTCTGGGGGCGCGGGGCAAGAACCTGCCGGGCGAGTTTTTCGGTTTCGCGCACTGAAAGCTGCCTGGCCGCCACCTGATTGCCAATAAGAATCTGGCTGGCCCCATCGAGCGGCAGCAGCGCACGGGCATGCCCCATGTCAATGTCGCCTGCCATCAATAATTCTTGCACGGGTTGCGCGAGATTGAGCAACCGCAACAGATTGGTCGTCGCCGGGCGTGAACGGCCCACCGCGTCGGCGGCCTGCTGATGGGACATGCCGAATTCGTCGATCAGGCGCTGGATGCCGCCAGCCTCTTCGAGCGGGTTAAGGTTTTCGCGCTGGATATTTTCGATCAGCGACATCGCCAGCGCGGCATCGTCGGGAATTTCCCGCACCAGGCAGGGCACGGCATCCAGCCCGGCGATTTCCGCAGCCCGCCAGCGCCGCTCGCCGGCGATGATCTCAAAGGCCTCACCGGGCAGGGGGCGCACGAGAATGGGCTGCATGATCCCCTGTGCTTTGATCGAAGCCGCCAGTTCTTCGAGCGAACCGGGATCCATGCGGGTGCGGGGCTGATATCTGCCGGGGCGCAATACTTCCAGCGCAAGGGACTGCAATTCGCCCTTTTCGGCTTCATCGTCACGGTTGGCCGCCAGCAGCGCGTCAAGCCCGCGGCCCAGGCCCTTGAGTTTGGGTGGCGTCATATCGTTCTATGAAATCAAATGATTCGCACTATGTTTCGTGACAGTGGCTACAGCGCCCTGACCCGTTCGATCAACTCGTTGGCAAAAGCAAGGTAGGCTTGTGCGCCACGCGATGAGCGGTCGAAGACCACCCCCGGAATGCCGTGGCTGGGCGCTTCGGCCAAGCGGACGTTGCGCGGCACGACAGCACGGAACACTTTTCCGCCGAAATGGCTTTCGAGCTGGGCCGAGACCTGCTGCTGCAAAGTGACGCGGGAATCGAACATCACGCGCAGCAAACCGATGATCTTGAGGTCGTGGTTGAGATTGGCATGCACTTTCTTGATCGAATTGACCAGATCAGAAAGCCCTTCCAGCGCGTAATATTCGCACTGCATTGGAATGATGATTCCATGCGCGGCGCACAGGGCGTTGAGTGTCAGCAGCGATAGCGACGGAGGGCAATCGATGAGGATGAAATCGTAATCGGCGTTGCACTTGTTCAGAACTTCCCTCAGACGTTTTTCGCGCCGTTCGAGATTGACCAGCTCTACTTCGGCCCCGGCCAGATCGCGGTTGGCGGGCAGAATGTCATATCCGCCAGACGGGGAGGCAACCCGCACCGCATCCAGTGCGTCCAGCCCGACCAGCAGGTGATAGATTGAATGCGCAAGCTTGCGCTTGTCGATACCGCTGCCCATCGTGGCATTGCCCTGCGGGTCGAGATCGACGAGCAGCGTGCGCTGCCCGGCCTGGTGCAGCGCGGCGGCAAGATTGACGCTGGTGGTGGTTTTACCCACACCGCCCTTTTGGTTGGCCACGCAAAAGATGTGTGACATGGTTGTTGGATGAGGATTTTCCGTGACGCGGTCTGGCCGCCAATTTGGCGATGATAACTTGCCAAACGACATGAGGGGGAATGCGGGGCGTAGATTTTTTCAAAGGAGTTTTCTGTATCAAAACCCTGATTCGTAACCGAAGAAAACCGCCTTGTGGCACGTTACCCGCGCCGAAGCTCCAGCAAATGCCGTTCGGCATCAAGCCCCGGAACCGCAAGGGTGCGCACGGCTTCGAGTTGCCACCCGGCGGGAAGGGCGGCGGCTTCGGTCTGCGCTTGTGACAGTACGCCCTTCATCGCGTAGAGCGCACCCCCGTCTTTGACCCAATGTCCTGCCAGGCGCACGAAGCCGGCCAGGCTGGAAAAGGCGCGCGAGATGACGCCTTCCACGCCGCCGCCGGGGAAATCTGCCGCTTGAACCGCTTCGGCCCGACGGTTGATGATGATGAAATTATCCAGACGCAATTCAATTTTTGCCTGCTGCTGGAAGCTCGCCTTTTTACCGGCCGCCTCGATCGAGTATACCGTCAGGCCAGGACAGGCAAGCGCAAGCGGGATACCCGGCAGCCCGGCGCCAGAACCGATGTCTGCCAATGTGCGCAGACGGTTCGTCCAGGGCAGCACGGCGAGCGAATCGAGCAGGTGGTGGGTAACGATTTCCCTGGGATTGCGAATTGCGGTGAGGTTATGGACGCGGTTCCATTTCAGCAGCAATTCGCCGAAAGCGAGCAAACGCGCACGGAGTTCCGGCATGAGTTCCATTGAGCCAACTTCCAGCGCGGCAAGGCCTTCTGACAGTTGAGCGGCGTGGGCTGCGAGCAAGCCGCTCACGGTTGCCCTGCCGTATCAAGGCGTTTGAGCCACACCAGCAGCAGCGAGATGGCTGCGGGTGTCACGCCCTGCACCCGGCTGGCCTGATCGATGGTCTCTGGCCGCGCCATGCTGAGTTTTTGCCGGACTTCGTTCGAGAGGCCGCGCACTTGCGCATAGTCGATGTTCTCCGGCAAGCGCAAGCCCCCGGCCCGTGACTGACGGCCGATCTCATCCTGCTGGCGGTCGATGTAGCCCTGATATTTCGCGGCAATTTCGATTTGCTCGATGACCCGTTCGTCGTCGCTGCCGAGATCGGGTGCGCCGGGAAAGGACTTCAGCATCTGCCAGGTGACTCCGGGGCGGCGCAGCAGGTCGAAGTATCGGGCTTCGTTTTCCAGAGGGTTGCCAAGCGCACGTTCCTGTTCGTCGGCAGGAATCGCCCCGGGGCGCGCCCAGGCTGCTTTCAGTGCGCTACCGCCGCGTTCGATGGCTTCTCGCCTGGCGCTGAACACGGACCAGCGCACGTCGTCGACCAGACCGAGTTCCCGCCCCTTCGTGGTCAGGCGCAGGTCGGCGTTGTCTTCGCGCAGTTGCAGGCGATATTCGGCACGCGCGGTAAACATCCGGTACGGTTCGGAAACGCCACGGGTGATAAGGTCGTCGGCCATCACGCCGAGGTAGGCTTCGTCGCGGCGCGGGCACCACGGCTCAAGTCCCCGCGTTTGCAGCGCGGCATTCAGCCCCGCGAGCAGCCCTTGCGCCGCCGCTTCCTCGTAACCGGTCGTGCCGTTGATTTGCCCGGCGAAAAACAAGCCTTTGATTTTTCGCGTCTCCAGTGACGAACGCAGGTGGCGCGGGTCGAAATAGTCGTACTCAATGGCATAGCCGGGGCGCAGGATGTGCGCATTTTCCAGGCCGGCAATGGAGTGGACGAAATCCATCTGCACATCGCAGGGCAGTGACGTTGAAATGCCATTAGGGTAAATCTCGCACGTTTCCAGCCCTTCCGGCTCAAGAAAAACAAGGTGGCTGTCGCGGCTGGCGAAACGATGAATCTTGTCTTCGATGGACGGGCAATAGCGCGGCCCCACGCCTTCGATCACGCCCGTATACATCGGCGAACGGTCGAGACTGGCGCGGATGATGTCGTGTGTGCGTGAGTTGGTTTGCGTGATCCGGCAGGGAAGTTGCGCCGGATGCTGGTCGGGGTGCCCCAGGAAGCTGAATACCGGCAGCGGCGTGTCACCGTACTGTGTCGCCATTCCTGAAAAATCGATGGTGTGCGCGTCGAGCCGGGGAGGCGTGCCGGTCTTGAGCCGCCCTTGCGGCAGGCCGAGTTCTTTCAGGCGCTCGCCGAGGCGGGCCGCGGGCGGGTCTCCGGCGCGGCCCGCCGGATAACGCGCCAGCCCGACGTGGATCATGCCGTTGAGAAACGTCCCCGCGCTGAGAACCACCGCTTGCGCCATGAAGCGCAGGCCGATCTGGGTGACAACGCCGCGAACCTGTCCGGCTTCCACGATGAGGTCGTCGACCGCCTGCTGGAAAAGCCAAAGATTGGCCTGATTTTCCAGCCTTCGCCGGATGGCGGCCTTGTAGAGCGCACGGTCGGCCTGGGCGCGGGTTGCCCGTACTGCCGGCCCCTTGGAAGCGTTGAGGATGCGGAACTGGATGCCCGCTTCGTCGGTAGCCGCCGCCATCGCCCCGCCGAGCGCGTCGACTTCTTTCACCAGATGCCCCTTGCCGATGCCGCCGATGGACGGATTGCAACTCATCGCGCCCAGAGTTTCAAAATTATGGGTCAGCAACAAAGTACGGCAGCCCATACGCGCGGCCGCCAGCGCGGCTTCGGTTCCGGCATGTCCGCCACCGACGACGATGACATTGAAATTGGCTGGGCGTGGTGGTTTCATCAGTTTTGGCAATAAATTTTCATGGCATATTTTTATCTGCATCGACCATTTTGTGTCTCGGGCATGGAACTCAACCCACCGGCAACGCTGTCTTATCCACGACCCGGCGCAGCACGAAACTTGTATGCACGCCCGACACTCCGGCAATACGGGTGATGCGTTGCAAAAGCAATTCCTGGTAAGCGTCCATGTCCGCAACCACCACCTTGAGCTGGTAATCGGCAGACTGTCCGGTAATCAACAGGCATTCGAGCACTTCATCGATTTTGGAAATCTCGGCCTCGAAGTGGGCGAAACGCTCTGGCGTGTGGCGGTCCATTGAAATGTAGACCAGCGCGGTCAGGGAAAAACCAAGATGGCGGGCATCAAGCAGGGCGCGATAGCCAGTGATGAACCCCGATTCTTCCAGCGCACGTACCCGGCGCAGACAGGCTGAAGGCGAAAGGTTGACCCGCTCGGCGAGGTCTTGGTTGCTGATTCGGCCTTCGCGTTGCAGCAGGTTAAGTATTTGACGGTCGTAGCGATCAATCTG
Source organism: Azoarcus sp. (assembly GCA_031274995.1). Classification (GTDB taxonomy): domain Bacteria; phylum Pseudomonadota; class Gammaproteobacteria; order Burkholderiales; family Rhodocyclaceae; genus WRNU01. The sequence goes on along the minus strand of JAISPJ010000052.1, from coordinate 14,784 downwards.
CACGAAACGGCTCCATGGCGGTATCGGCAGATTATTTCATAAAAATTTATAAAACTGAAACAATAATCCGTTAATCAACCGAACTTATCAAAAATCGCAATCATTCGCCACATTTAACAGCGTAATATGAATCGCTGCGATGCCGTTGCACAATACGGTTTCACAATACGGTTTTTTTGTCGGACAGTGAGCCATTAGCGCCCCTCCACTGCCCGGAACAGCGCAGCAGCAATAAAAAGGAATACGCGCCATGATGCTTTCCAGCCCCGCCTCCAAGTACCGGCCTTCTTCGCCCATCCACATCGACGGCCGGCAATGGCCTGATCGTGTGATTACCCACCCTCCGATCTGGATGAGCACTGATCTGCGCGACGGCAATCAGGCGTTGTTCGAGCCGATGGACGTGGAGCGCAAAATGCGCCTGTTCCGCGCCCTGTGCGAGATCGGTTTCAAGGAAATCGAGGTCGGTTTTCCTGCCGCCTCGCGGACCGAGTTCGATTTCGTGCGGCATCTCATCGAAGGCGGGCACATTCCGCCCGACGTCACCATTGAAGTGCTCACCCAGGCACGCGAGGACATCATTGCCCGCACCATGGAGGCCCTCAAGGGCGCACGCAGGGCCATCGTCCATGTCTACAACGCCACTTCGCCCACGTTCCGCGAAGTCGTGTTCGGCATGGAGCCGGATGAAATCATCAACCTCGCCACGTCGGCCGTGACCCGCATCCGCCAATTGGCCGAGGCCATGACCGGCACGGAGATCATGCTCGAATACAGCCCGGAAACCTTCTCCGCGACGGAACTGGAATTCGCCTGCGCGGTATGTGATGCGGTGACGGGCGCCTGGGGCGCGCGCCCGGACAACAAAGTCATCATCAACCTGCCGGCTACCGTCGAAATGGCAACTCCCAACCGCTATGCCGACCAGATCGAATGGATGCACCGGCATCTTGCCAGACGCGACAGCATCGTGCTCTCGGTCCATCCGCACAATGACCGTGGCACAAGCGTGGCTGCCGCCGAGCTCAGCCTCATGGCCGGAGCGGATCGCGTCGAGGGTTGCCTGTTCGGTAACGGCGAGCGCACCGGCAATGTCGACATCGTCACTCTGGCGCTCAATCTCTATACCCAGGGCGTTTCCCCTGGACTGGACTTTTCGGACATCAGCGGCGTGTCGCGGACTTTCGAGCAATGTACCGGAATGCCGATTCACCCACGCCACCCTTACGCGGGCGATCTCGTGTTTACCGCCTTTTCCGGTTCGCACCAGGACGCGATCAAAAAGGGATTCGCGGCGCAACGGCCTGACGCGCCCTGGACGCTGCCTTACCTGATCGTCGATCCTGCCGACATTGGGCGAACCTACGAATCGGTTATCCGGATCAACAGCCAGTCCGGCAAGGGGGGCATTGCCTGGCTGCTGCAAACCCGTTACGGCATCGCCATGCCACGTCGGCTTCAGGTGGAGTTTTCGCGCGAGGTGCAGAAAGAAGCCGAATCTGGCGGAGAAATGAGCGCCGAGGCGATCTGGCGGATTTTTTCCCGGACTTATCTCGAACCGTGCTTGCCGGTGCGCTATATCGGGCATCACCTGCGTGAAGAAGGCGATGCGCAGGGTATTGAACTCACCGTCGAAATCGACGATTGCCGCCATGTGCTTGCCGGGAACGGCAACGGTCCGATCGATGCGGCGGTGCATGCCCTGCGTGACGCAGGGTTTGCCGTGCGGGTGCGCAGCTTTGAAGAACAGTCGGTTTCCGCCAGCCACGATGGAGGAGATGCCTGTGCCTGCGCGTTTCTCGAACTCGTGGGCGTAAACGGAGATGGAAGCGGGGGCGAATGTTATGGCGCGGGGATGGACAGGAACATCGTCACAGCCTCGATTCGCGCACTGATAAGCGGGGTTAACCGGCTTAAGAGGGCAAGCGCGCGAACTGTCCCGGCGGATTATATGAAATAAGCCTTAACCGGGCGGGAAAGGGCTATTTCGGAATCGTCGGCGCCTTCCTCCGTCCCATCAGTGCCATGCTGATTATTCCTAATCCGAACAACAGAAAAGCCGGAGGTTCAGGCACCGCCGTCACAGCCATGGCAAGATAAGCGAAACCCTCCCACCTGCCTACCCTAAAGCCGTTTGAATCGAGGGTATAATAATTACCGTCCGGGGTGAACCCCAAAAAAAATTCATTAAGCGTATCCGGCGCATCCACCCCGCCACCATAGTGATTGTCTGAATCCGAAACGAGCAGGCTCATCAATTTTCCATAGTTGTTGTCGTATGTGGCGCCCCACACGGTTACAGCGTGTCCGCCGGTTCGCTCTCCATCCTCGTCGTACAAACCAATAGTGAGAGCAACCGCGTAACCGTCTTGTAGATAAGGCAAGAGAAGATCCTTGCTTGACCAATCGCTGTATTCTATATAACCGAAGCTGATATTGGCATTTGGCCAAAAATTACCGGCATCTGCTGTAGTAGGTTGTGCCCATTCATTCCAACCAATAGGGGTGTAGCTACCCTTGGCAAACCACTCAAGGGCAAAATCCGGATCGCCTCCCATATCAGTAAAACTGTTTCGATAATAAGAGAAAATGTCATCTTCCGTTTTAAAGCCATTGACATTTCCCCAGCCGGTGTAGGCAAGCATGTTAGCGGCTGCGGCTGCCCAACAGAGGTTGGTGTCGCCCACTCCCGTTTTTTCGGCATCGTACGGGCGGATGATGTCCAGGTAATTGCTGGCTGTAACACGACTTGCTTCGTCGGCTGTAAGACCGACGATATAAGCCGTCCTATTGGGAAAAATGTCATTGGCGTTGACGCTGAAAGTCATCGAGGTATTGCGTGTTCCGATGAGGGAAGAGGCAAAAGCAGCGCTTGGGCCAAAAACAAGGCTTGCGGCAGCAAGAGGAAAGACAAAAGCATGCAGCAAGCGGAAACGGGAGTTCAACATGAGGTTCCTCCTATAGCCCATCTTTATAGTCTTACGGCATCTTTACGCAATGTCAACGGGTTTTACGTCTGTCATCAAACTGTTCAAACCCCTGCCACGGCGATTTAGAGATGAGTTCAATTGAGCCTCCTAAAGTCGCTATAAGAGGCAATTTTCTGCCTGTAATAATAGTTTTTCATAACTACAGGCAATTTTCTGCCGCATGTTCCTCAACCAAATTTTATTGATTTTGCTATAACAGGCAGAATTAGAGCGCTAGCCTGGAATCAGGGCAGGTATCCACCATCGCCACGCTGGTCCGCGTCATTCGTGCCATAGGCCGAGAAGAGTGGCTAAACGCCATTGCACCCGTGGCCACCATCAATCCGCTGGCACTGACCCGCGAGGCGCGGCCCCGACAGCGGGCTTCGCGCACAAGCCGCATCTGCGGTATGGACTAAACATCTAGCGCCAAGACCAAAAAAATGGCTCTACGTCGTGTGCCTTGTTTCCCTTGCGTTCAAACCGGGTTGGGCAAATCAAGGAAATCCGCCGTGAGTCCCGGTTTGTCATTCAGATGATGCGCCAACGCCTGCACGCCGTAGCGTTCAGTGGCATGGTGTCCGGCACAGAGGTAGGGTACGCCGGATTCCTGCGCCAGATGGGTCGTCTGTTCCGAGATTTCCCCCGAAATGTACAGATCGGCTCCGGCAGCGATGGCTTGTTCAAACAAGCCTTGCGCTCCGCCGGAGCACCACGCGACGCGCGAAACCACGCGCTCGCCGTCGCCTGCCAGCAAAGGCACACGGCCAAGCCTGGCGGCAAGATTGGCCGCGATGTCGCGCGCCTTGAGTCCGGTCTCCTGCGGCATACCGATCCAGCCAATATCCTGGTCGCCGAAACGGCCTTCGCTCTCCCATGCCATGTGCCGCGCAAGCTGTGCGTTGTTGCCGAGCACGGGATGCCCGTCGAGCGGCAGGTGATATGCGAGCAGCGAAATATCGTGACCGAGCAATACGCCAAGCCGCCGTCGGCGGATGCCGGTGATGCGCCCGTCCTCGCCTCGCCAAAAATACCCGTGATGTACCAGGAGGGCGTCGTAGCCGCCCGCCGCCGCCGCATCGACCAGCGCCTGGCTGGCGGTCACCCCGCACAGTATCCGTTGTACTTCGATCCGACCTTCCACTTGCAGCCCGTTTGGACAATAATCGTGCCAGCGCGTAACTTCCAGCAGATTATTTAGGTGCTGACATAATTCTTCGAGCCGCATGCTTTTCTCCAACAGTTTCCGCGTTGCTTCTTTCCGTCACAGGTTTTCATTATGCGTCGCTTGTGGTTGATTTTTACGCAGGCGGTGACGATTAGCGTCGCTGCCCTGTTCGTCGTGGGTACTCTCAAACCCGCATGGGTGCACGGAGATGACCCGGCTGCTCCGTCAACGGTCACGATCGTCGAAGCCGCCATGGCTCCGGCACCCGTTTCCCCTGCCAACGCACCGGCAGGCGTTTCCTACGCCAAAGCAGCGAAACGGGCATTGCCTGCGGTCGTGCACATCTACACCCGGCAGGCGGCCAGGGTTCCCAATCACCCCTTGATGAACGACCCGCTGTTCCGCAACTTTTTCAGTACGCCGGAGCGCACCGGGCTGGGTTCGGGGGTCATTGTCGACCCGCAGGGCTTCGTGCTCACTAATAACCACGTGATTGAAAACGCGGACGAAATCGAAGCCGTCCTCAACGACGGGCGCAAGTTTAAAGCCCGCCTCATTGGCCGTGACCCGGAAACCGATCTCGCCGTGCTGCGGCTCGCCATGGCCGATTCACTGCCGGTCATTGCCTTTGCCCCGGCGAATAGTCTGGCCGTGGGCGATGTCGTGCTGGCTATTGGCAATCCCTTCGGTATCGGGCAGACGGTAACGATGGGCATCGCCTCGGCGCTGGGCCGCAACCATCTCGGCATCAATACTTTCGAGAATTACATCCAGACGGATGCCGCGATCAATCCCGGCAACTCGGGGGGCGCGCTTGTCGATGGCACAGGGCGGCTTGTTGGCATCAACACCGCGATCTATTCGTATGCGTCCTCCAACGGCACGAGCGACGCCTATTCGCCTCAAGGCGGCGGGCTCGGTATTGGTTTCGCCATTCCCGTCTCGATTGCGCGCAAGGTGCTCGAGCAGATCATCGCGAACGGCAGCGTCGTGCGCGGATGGGTCGGCATCGAAATGCGTGAAATCACCCCGGAACTCGCAAAGTTATTCGACCTGGCCTCCGAGAACGGCCTGTTGATCTACAGTGTGCTGGGCGACAGCCCGGCGGATAAAAGCGGTGTCAAGCCCGGCGATGTGCTGCTCGCCGTCGAAGGGCAGGAAGTCCGGGCGCCCCACAAGATGCTTGACCTCGTTGCCTCATTGCCGCCGGGCCGGGTCGCCACCTTCCGTCTTCTGCGCGGAAACAGGAAAATCGAGTTGAAGATTCCGGTCGGGCGTCGGCCTCCGCCCTTGGCGATGCGCTGAACCTGTTATTGTCCGGCGCCGGATTTTTTCGGATCGGTTGGCACGGCAACGTTGCTTTCCGGTCCGGCGGCAGGTTTTTGTTTCGAGATCGCCGCAGCGATGAAGACGCCCGCTTCGTACAACAGGCAGATCGGGATCGCCAGCATAACCTGCGATACCACGTCCGGCGGTGTGACGATTGCCGCAACGACGAACGCGCCGACAATCACGTAAGGCCGCACCTCGCGTAATTTCTCCGCTGACACCACTCCCATTTTGGCGAGCAGGATGACAACGATGGGCACTTCAAACGTAACGCCGAAGGCAAGAAACATCGTCATCACGAAAGACAGGTATTGCTCAATGTCCGGTGCCAGTTGCACGCTTTCGGGAGCAAAACTGGCAATGAAGCGGAACGCCATGTGGAAGACGAAAAAATAACAGAACGCCATGCCGGCAATGAAAAGCATCGCGCTCCCCATAACCAGGGGCAGAACCAGGCGGCGCTCGTGCGCATAAAGGCCCGGCGCGACGAAAGCCCACGCCTGATAGAGTATGTAGGGCAGTGCCAGCATAAAAGCCACCAGCATCGTCACCTTGATTGGCACGAAAAACGGCGTCACGACCCCGGTGGCAATCATGTGCGTGCCGGACGGCAAGGTGGACATCAGCGGGCTGGCAAGGAAATCGTAAATAACATTTGAGCCCGGCCACAACATCAGGCAAAAGAAAAGTACCGCCACGGCAGTGATGGAACGCAGCAGGCGGGACCGCAATTCGATCAGGTGCGAGATAAAGCTCTCTTGTCGGCTGAGACTCTCTTCCTGCCGCTCGGTGCTCATACGGAATCCACCGGCTTCGCGGGAGTTTCCGGGACCGGCGTGGTCAGGGCCAACGCTTCCGGCCCCGAACCGGGCTGCGGTTCTTGCGCACTATCACGCGCTCCGCTATCGCCCCCCGGCACCGCGTCGGTCCACTGCGGGGGTTCGACGGCAGGTGATGTTTCGCTCGCCTGATCTTCGGGCAGGCTCAACGCTTTGCGCGTCTCAGATTGAATCTCTCCTATCTCCGCGCGCAGGGATTGCTCCAGATCCCGCGTTTGCTGCTGAAATTTTTTCAACTCGTCGAGTTGCATTTCGCGCTGGATGTCGGCCTTCACGTCCGTGACATAACGCTGCATCCGTCCGAACAGATGCCCGGCGGTCCGCGCCACGCGAGGCAGGCGCTCGGGGCCGACCACCACCAGCAGCACGATGGCGATAACAACGAGTTCAGAAAAACCGAAATCAAACATATTTCAGGAACCTGTCTTTGCCGCCGTCATCGCCGCCACGCGAAGCGCGCGCAGGGCAGGGTAATCAGGACTGGGGCTTTTCCGAACCATTGGCAGCTTTTTCGCGCGCTTCGCCCTCGATGACCATGCCTTCCTGCGCGGTCACCTGGGGCGGTGGCGCCGTCCCGGCGGCGGCAGTATCGCCTTCCTTGAGTCCTTCCTTGAAGCCGCGCACCGCGCCGCCAAGATCCTGGCCGATATTGCGCAGTTTCTTTGTGCCGAAAATCAGCACGACGATCAGCAAAACAATGAGCCAATGCATCCAGCTTAACGTCCCCATAGGGATACTCCTTCAAGTTTTTGTGACCATCGGGCCGACCGGGTTCGGCCCGCCCAGAATGTGTAAATGCAGATGCGGCACTTCCTGCCCGCCGACTCTGCCCGTGTTGATGATGCAACGAAAACCGTCGCTGCTGCCATTTTCTGCCGCAAGTTTTTGCGCGACGGACAGCATCCGGCCCAGTACCGGCTCGTCCGCCGCCGCCACATGGGCCAGCGAGGCAATGTGCTTCCCGGGAATTACGAGCACGTGCGTGGGCCTCAGTGGATGAATGTCATGGAAGGCAACGACCAGATCGTCTTCGTAGCACTTTTTGGCAGGAATTTCACCCGCCGCGATTTTGCAGAAAATGCAGTCGGTCATGCCGTTCCCCGTAAATTTGGACGCGGGCCTCCGTGCGGGCGAGCCTGTTTTTCCTCGATGCCTGACACGCCTTCGCGCCGCGCGAGTTCCCGGCGCACATCGTCGATCGACAGGTCGTGGAAAGCGAGCAGCGCCATGACGTGAAAAATCACATCCGCCGCTTCATGCACAATACTATCGCGCTGCCCATCCTTGCTTGCCACGATGAGTTCGGCGGATTCCTCGCCGATTTTTTTCAGGATCGAATCCGGGCCATGGGCGTAGAGTTTCGCTGTGTAGGAACTGGCCGGGTCGGCATTGCGGCGCCCGGCCAGCGTGGCGGACAGCCGGGCGAATACGTCATCGGCAGGGGTTGCGGCATCGCTCACTTTTTGGGGTTTTCCCTGTAAATGTCTTCCGGGTCTTTCAGTACCGGATCGGCATCTTCCCATGTTCTGCCCCCATGGGACAGCCGCCGGAAAAAACAGCTCTGCCGCCCGGTATGGCAGGCAATGCCGCCTACCTGTTCGATGGAAAGCAACAGCGTGTCACCATCGCAATCGGCACGCAGGTCGAGCACTTTTTGTATGTGTCCCGATTCCTCGCCCTTGTGCCAGAGGCGCGCGCGGGAACGCGACCAGTACACGGCTTCGCCCATCGCTACGGTACGCGCCAACGCCTCGCGGTTCATCCAGGCAAGCATTAGCACCTTGCCGCTGGCCGCTTCCTGCGCGATGACCGGAATCAGGCCGTCTTTGTCCCACCGGAGAGCGTCGAGCCAGCCTGCGCCCGCGTCCGCATTCACAGACGCACCTCGATTCCACGCGCGCGCATGAATTCCTTGGCTTCCCGTATCGTGTATTTGCCGAAGTGGAAAATCCCCGCCGCCAGTACCGCGTCGGCATGGCCGATGCTCACGCCGTCGGCCAGATGTTCGAGCGTACCCGCGCCGCCGCTGGCAATCACCGGAATGCGCACAGCGTCGGCGACGGCGCGTGTGAGTTCGAGATCGAACCCGGCATTGGTCCCGTCCCGGTCCATGCTGGTGAGCAGAATTTCCCCCGCACCCAGACTTTCCAGTTTGCACGCCCATTCCACCGCATCCAGCCCCGCATTCCTGCGCCCGCCATGCGTGAACACTTCCCAGCGGCGCGGCGCGATTTGCTTGGCGTCGATGGCCGCCACAATGCACTGGCTGCCTACCTTGTCACTGGCTTCCCGCACGAGTTGCGGGTCATTGACCGCCGCCGTGTTGATGCTCACCTTGTCCGCCCCGGCATTGAGCAGGCGGCGCACGTCCTCGACCGTGCGCACGCCGCCGCCCACTGTCAGCGGAATGAAAACCTGCCCGGCCACCTGTTCGACCACGTGAATGATGATGTCGCGTGCGTCCGAACTGGCCGTAATGTCGAGGAACGTTATTTCGTCCGCGCCCTGTTCGTCGTAGCGGCGCGCAATTTCCACCGGATCGCCCGCGTCGCGCAGGTCGACGAAGTTCGTACCCTTAACCACTCTTCCAGCGTGCACGTCCAGGCAGGGAATGATTCGTTTGGCCAGCATTAACGTTCCTTTGTCGTGAGTTCGTCTGCACGCGCCTGCGCGGCAGTGAAGTTGAGCGTGCCTTCGTAAATCGCGCGCCCGGTAATGGCAGCCACCACGCCTTCTTCTTCGATTGCGCACAGGGCTTCGATGTCGGCCAGGTTCGCCACGCCGCCGCTGGCAATCACCGGAATCCGCAATGCCCGCGCCAAGCGTACCGTTGCTTCAATGTTGACCCCGGAAAGCATGCCGTCGCGCCCGATATCGGTATAGATCACTGCTTCGACGCCGTAATCCTCGAATTTCTTCGCCAGATCAATTGCGTCGTGGCCGGTGACTTTCGACCAGCCGTCGACGGCCACCTTGCCGTCGCGTGCATCCAGGCCGACGATGACGTGCCCCGGAAAAGCGCCGCAGGCGTCATGCAGCAGGCCAGGATGCTTCACGGCCGCCGTGCCGATAATGACATAGCTGAGGCCACTGTCGAGATACTGTTCGATGGTATCCAGATCGCGGATGCCTCCACCGAGCTGCACCGGGATGTCATCGCCGACTTCTTCGATGATGGCGCGGATCGCCTTGCCGTTGACAGGCTTTCCGGCAAAGGCACCGTTCAGGTCGACCAGATGCAGCCGTCGTGCGCCTTGCTCGATCCAGTGGCGTGCCATTTTTGCAGGCGCATCCGAAAACACAGTGGCATCGTTCATTTCGCCCTGCTTGAGGCGAACGCAATACCCGTCCTTGAGATCAATGGCAGGAATGAGCAGCATATCGGGACATCATGAGTAGTAAAACAGACATCGCCCGCTTCAGGGCGTCCAATGAATGAAGTTTGAGAGCAGGCGCAATCCCGCGCGAGCGCTTTTCTCGGGGTGAAACTGAACCGCGAAAATATTAGCTTGCCCCACTGCGCTGGTAAAGCGGACGCCATGATCTGTTTCGGCAACGGTCATGGCAGGATTGGCAGGCTGTACGCAATAGCTGTGCACGAAGTAAAAACGGTCGCCGTCGGGAATTCCTTCCCAGAGCGGATGGGGTTGGCGCCGATACACCCGGTTCCATCCCATGTGCGGCACTTTCAGGCGTGCGCCTGCCGCGTCGAACATCTCTCCGGGGAAACGCGCCACGTTGCCCGCAAATACGCCCAATCCCGGTACATCGCCCTCATCGCTATGTCCGAACAGCATTTGCAGGCCAATGCAGATTCCCAAGAAGGGCTTCGATGCCGCCGCATCCAGCACGACCGGACGCAGGCCGCGCAAATCGAGTTCACGCATACAGTCGGGCATCGATCCCTGGCCGGGGAATACCACCCGGTCAGCGGCAGCTACCCGCGCGGCATCGGCAGTGACTTCCACCTGAAACGCTGGCGCGATGCGCTCGACAGCCTTGGCAACCGAATGCAGGTTGCCCATGCCATAGTCGATGATTGCCACCGTGCCCATCGTGTATCTAATTGCCGGATATGATCGAGATCGCCGTTACGGGAATGTTTTCGTCTTGAGCCTCAGAGAGCGCCCTTTGTCGAAGGCACAACGTCCTCCGCGCGTTCATCGCGCCCGACCGCCATGCGCAACGCGCGGGCAAACGCTTTGAAAACGGTTTCGCATTGGTGATGCGCGTTGTCGCCGCACAGGTTGTCGATGTGCAGTGTCACTCCGGCATGATTGACAAAACCCTGGAAAAACTCGCGCGCGAGATCGACATCGAACCCCCCGACGCGCTCGCGCGCGAACCCCACGCAATAGAACAACCCCGGCCGCCCGGAAAGGTCGAGCACCACCCTCGACAGCGATTCATCGAGCGGCACATAGGCGTGGCCATAACGCCACAACCCTTTCTTGTCTCCAAGCGCCCTGGCGAACGCTTGCCCGAGCGTGATGCCGACATCTTCGACCGAATGATGGTCGTCGATATGGATATCGCCTTCGCAATGCACATCGAGATCGATGAAACCGTGCCGCGCGACTTGATCGAGCATGTGATCGAGAAACGGCACGCCGGTATCGAGCCTGGCCTGTCCGCTGCCATCCAGATCAATGCGCACCGAGATACGGGTCTCGGCAGTATTACGGGTAAGGCTGGCCTGACGCATGTTCAACGGGCGGAATGAATGAAACTGTTCCATGATAGCATTACTAGTTGTCCGTTTATCCCTTGCCCAGACAGTTTTCGCATGAGTCGCTACTGGAGTGCCGTCACCCACGGACTAACCCCCTACGTTCCGGGTGAACAGCCCTCGCTCGACAATCTCGTCAAGCTCAATACCAACGAAAATCCCTACGGCCCGTCCCCCAGGGCGCTCGCCGCTATCCGCGCGGCCACTGAAGACACACTGCGGCTTTACCCCGACCCGGACGCCAAGGCCCTCAAGGCCGCTCTCGCCGACCGTTACAAGGTCAGCACGGCGCAAGTCTTTGTTGGCAACGGCTCCGACGAAGTGCTGGCCCATGCCTTTGCCGGCCTGTTGAAGCATGGACGGGCCTTGTGGATGCCGGACGTTACCTACAGCTTCTATCCGGTCTACTGCGGCCTATATGGCATCGAATGCCGCCAGATTCCGCTGGATGGCCATTTCATTCTGCGCCCGGAAGATTACTTTCCCCGTGACGGGGATAATCGCGCCGGAGCTATTATCTTTGCCAACCCGAACGCTCCTACAGGCCGCCTGCTGCCACTCGCCGATGTCGAGCGCATTGTCGCGGCCAACCCGGAAGCCGTCGTGCTGGTCGACGAGGCTTACATCGACTTCGCCGACCAGGATGACGCCACCGCCATCGCCTTGGTCGACCGTTATCCTAACCTGCTGGTCGTCCACACTTTCTCAAAAAGCCGGGCGTTCGCCGGATTACGGATCGGTTTCGCCGTCGGCCATCACGACCTGATTGCCGGGCTGGAACGGATCAAGAACAGCTTCAACTCTTACCCGCTCGACCGTCTGGCGCTCGCGGGGGCACTGCCCTCGGTGGAGGACGAGTCCTGGTTTCAGACGAGCCGCCGCAGAGTGATCGCCACTCGAGCCACGCTCACCGCGCAATTGCAGGCGCTCGGCTTTGAAGTCCTGCCTTCGGCAGCCAATTTCGTTTTTGCCCGCCTTCCCGGTTTCGATGCAGCCGAACTTGCCGCTGCCCTGCGCCAGCGCGCCATCATCGTGCGTCATTTCAAAACACCGAGAATTGCGCAATACCTGCGCATCACCGTCGGTGACGGCAACCAGTGCGCGGCGCTGGTCGATGCCTTGCGGAACATCCTGGCCGCAACTCGTCGGGGATGAAGAAAAAAGACATCTTTGTTGCCGCCATCCTCGCGCTCTGCATAGCGGCCAGTTTTCATTTCCGGCATCGTGACAAGGAACCCGGCACGCCCGAAGAAGCCCTCCAGGACGTGCTCGCCGAAGTGGACGGCCTGATAGAACCCGGCAGGCTTCCCCTGGGAGACGCCATCAAACAAGTTCGCGGCAACGGCGAACTGATCCTGGTGAGTTTTGAAGATCCGAACTGTCTGTACTGCATCAAGCTGGACAAAAAACTGAACCACCTGGACAACATCACCCTCTACACCTTTCTGGTTCCCATCCTGTCGGAAGATTCCGTCATCAAATCCCGCCACATATGGTGCGACCCCGCCCGCGCCCTGGCCTGGAACGACTGGATGCTAAAGCGCCGCCTGCCTTCCGGCACAGGCAATTGCGATACCACGGCGCTCGACAGGAACCTTCTGCTCGGAGAAACGATGGGCATCCGGGGCGTGCCCTATTTGCTTCTGGCAAAATAAGGGCCACGCGACATATCATTCCTGCATCGATGCGCCGTTCATATTGCGGACAAAATGGCGCTTCTTTCCTTCTACTACAGGAAACACCATGGAGCACTTCGGTTTCCCGCTGGAAGCAATACTGATCTTTATCGGCGCTGTCGCCATCTCTGTCTATCTCGACCTCTTTGCCCACAAGAAAAGCGCTGAAATCTCGCTGGCCGACGCCGCCCGCTGGACAGTGTTCTGGGTTGTCCTCGCGCTCGCGTTCTATGCCTATCTGCGGGTTCGCTTCAACCCAATGTGGGCCGATCTCTACCTCGCGGGCTACGCGCTCGAAAAATCCCTCTCGATCGACAACCTGATGGTCTTCATGGTCATTTTTGCCTCGTTTGGTATCAAGGGTTCCCTGCAACACCGCATTCTTTACTACGGCATCATCGGTGCGCTGATTTTCCGCGCCATTTTCGTCGTCGTCGGAACAGGGCTCTTCCAGGCAAGCCCCTGGGTGGGGTTCCTGTTCGCTGCCTTCGTGATCTGGAGCGCGATCAAAATGCTGCAACAGCCCGATCATGATGAAGACATCGAAGACTACTCGAATCACTGGTCCGTCCGGCTCACCGGCAAGCTGCTCCCCGTCTACACCAAATTGCACCTGGATCGTTTCTTCATCCGCCACTCACAGATTCCCGGCAACGAGACTCAAAACGAAAACGGGTACGGCCCAAACACGACGCGCAAAGGCGTTCTGTACGCCACGCCGGCATTCCTGTGCCTGATAGCTATCGAAACCTCCGATATCGCCTTCGCCTTCGACTCCGTCCCCGCCGTCATTGCCGTCACACAGGAACCCCTGCTCGTTTATGCCGCAATGATTTTCGCCATTCTCGGTCTGCGCAGCCTTTATTTTGTGCTGGCCGCGCTCACCAAATATTTGCTGCACCTCGAAAAGGCCGTCATCGGCCTGCTGTTCTTCATCGGCGCGAAAATGACCCTCCAGTCATGGAACCACGCTATCGGCGACACCGGATTTCATATCTCGCCGGGATGGAGCCTTGCCATCGTTCTTGGTATGCTGTTTGCCGGAGTCGTTGCTTCCCTTCTTTTTCCCGGAAAAAAACGACAAAGTTGACCCCCGCCCGGATATCCACTGGAGGAATCAGGCCATGCCCTCTCTTCACACTCTCCTGTCACGCGGGATCGTTGCGTTTCTGGCCTGTGCGCTCATTGCGTCCTTCGCGTCCGCACAGGAGGTACCGGGCCGCGAAATCTGGAAAGCGGGCGACATGGCCGTCACGGCCATCCAGGATTTACCGGGCGAAATGGCGATTTCTCTTTTCAAGGGGCCGGCATCCGAACAAGAAAAATCGAAATACTTCACCGACGGCAAAGACGAAGCCGGTATCAACGCTTTTCTGCTGCGGACGGGCGGCAAGGTCGTGCTGTTCGACACCGGCACCGGATCGGCGTTCAAGTCTCCGGGAAAACTGTTCGGGACGCTCGCCAGCCTGAGTGTCAAGCCGGAAGAGGTTGATTTCGTCCTGCTCACGCACATGCACCCGGATCACATCGGCGGGCTGTTGCGGGAAGGAAATCGCGCTTTTCCCAATGCAAAATTAATGGTTTCGAAGCCCGAACTCGATTCGTGGCTGGCGCTCGCGGCAAGAGACATCTCCAACGCCCCCGCAGGCCAGATCAAGGACATGGCCGACATTTACGGAGCCGACGTCCTGCCCTTTGCCTTTGGCGATACCCTGCTGCCGGGCGTAACGGCGCTGGACGCTTCCGGCCATACGCCGGGCCACACGGTGTACCGACTCACGGCTGGCGGAAAAAGCCTGCTCATCGTCGGCGATATCATTCACGGCATGCCCCTGCAATTCGCTCTGCCCGATGAATGCGCGACATACGACATGGACCCGCCACAGGCCATTGCCGCCCGCAAACGCATATTCGATCTCGCCGCGCAAAAGGCAATACCCATTGCCGGAGTACATTTTCCCTTTGCAAATGCCGTGGGTATGGTCAGAAAGGACGGCAAGGGGTGGAAATTCGAGCGGATGAAATGACCTCCGCGGACGATGCCTGCCAAAGCGAAAAAGGGCCGGTTTTCGGC
>JAISPJ010000026.1 GCA_031274995.1 Azoarcus sp. | reverse complement strand
GGCGAAACGCCGTTCACTTCGATATCTTCTTCGCTGGACTTGAAATACTCCTGCTGCACATCTTCAGGCAAGCCGCACTCGCGGGCCACGGTGAATCGGGTGGCAACCTGAACCGCAGCGGCGCCCTGTTCAAGAAAATGGGTCGCATCGGTGCCGGTGAAAATGCCGCCGGCAGGAATCAGGGCCATGTTCAATCCCTCGGCCTTCTGCCATGCATCGATCTCGGCAACAATGGCGGCCAGATCGTACTGCGCCCAATCCGCGCCAAAACCCAGGTGGCCACCGGCCAGCGGCCCTTCGATGACGACATAATCCGGCAGCCTGTTCAGGCGCGCATTCTTGCGCAGGAAAAGTTGCAGGGCACGCAGGGATGAAACGATGATGCCCAGTTGGGCATGACGAAACCGCGGATGATCTTCGATGAGCGCAAACGAGCCGAGATGCAGGCCGGCGGCCAGCGTGATGCCGTCGATTCCCGCATCGAGCGCCGCCCGCAAGCGAACGCGCAAGGTCTCCTTGGGCGCGTTCATGGTCAGCTTTTCCATGCAGTTGATGAAAATCATGCCGTCGCCGCGCTTCTCGTCCATGGCGCGGCCGACATGCAGGCGGGTCGCCTCGGCCAGATGCCCCAGATCGAATTGCGCGCTCGACTTGTCGCTGTTGGCGACGTTGTATTTGTAGCGCTTGAGCCTTTCCTTGACGAAACTGGTTTTGAAGTACCGATCCGCGACGGTATGCACCATCGCATCGGAAATATGCCCGACACCGCCCAATCTTGCCGCCTCGAGCGCCAATTCGACAGTCGAAATATCCACGCCCATGCCGCCGATAACAATCGGCACCAGCTCGCGGCCCGCAAGTTTCAGACGGAAATCATCAACACATTTCATTCGTTCCGCCCCCTTGCGGCTATCTTCGCCCCGAAAACACGGAGGCATAATTTTGTAATAATAGCCGATCCCTTCTCCGAAAGGGCTGCAGCAACCAGCGATGTATCGGTTATGATTACTCCTTGAGACTCATTTCACATAATTATGATATGTCTCGGTAGGTATTGATGTAGTCGTGTTCCCGACAGCATGGCGCATGCTTTGAAGGAGATAAACATGTTCAAACATTTTCTGATTCCAACCGACGGCTCGGAGTTATCATTCCAAGCCATGCAACGCGCCGTTTCGCTTGCCAAGGAGCTCGGCGCCAGAGTGACCTTCTTCTTTTCCAAGCCGGAGTACCCTGTCGCTTTCTACGGCGAAGGCGCATTGATCGATCCGACCACTCCCGAAAAATTCGCCGAAACTGTAGATAGTCAAGCACGGGAAATCTTTGCTCAGGCAGAGCAGTTGGCCAAGAACACTGGCATCGCGTTCGACTCGATGACAGCCGTCAGCGACCTTCCTTACGAGGCTATCATCAACGCGGCCGAAAAATCGGGATGCGACCTGATCTTCATGGGTTCACACGGCAGACGGGGCATAGCGAACCTATTTCAGGGTTCGGAAACCCAGAAGGTACTCACCCACTCGAAGATTCCGGTGCTGGTGTACCGTTAGGCAGGTTACAGGTTACAGGTTTTAGGGTACAGGTTACAGTTTTTGGTGTTGAGGCTCGCTACGCGAGCCTCAACAAATTTTACTGAACCCTGGATCCTGGAACCTGAACCCTGTCAGTCCTCGGCGGGTTTGGTTGCGTCTACGTCGCCGCCGCCAATCAATATTTCCCCTTGCGCGGGCAGGACGACGTTTCCGAACAGCCGCCAGGTTTGCGCGCCATCTTCGATCAGGACGATCCAGTGGCCCGAAGTCGGCAGCCGGAGGGATCCGGCGTAGCGTTGCCCTTCAATCGCCGGTAGATCGATGGTTTGATCCAGACCTGCGCGGGTCGGATGAGACAGGGTCAGCTTGAGCGAAGCAGGCAGTGGAGTACGCCCGTCGGCGGCGCTTGAAATGCCAACCTCGACGCGCTCCTCCGTCAAACGCAGTCGCGCCTCGATTCCCAATTCGGCGGCGAGCCTGCTCTGCGCCAAGGTTTGCCCAACCGCCAAACCTTTCTTGTAGTAGTCATCCGTCACCAGAGGATCGCTCGTCTTGAACGCAATCCACGCGGTAATGCAGGCGGCGATGACGACAATGAAAGGGCCGGCCATCAGGATCCACGGCCACGGCTCCCTGTACCAGGGTTTGCGGGGTAATTCGATACTGACGGTGTTGTTGTTCATGGCGTTGGCATCAGGAAAATGGCTTTTTCGTGTACGGCGATTTTGTCGTTCGACAATGCCTTCACATCAAAGTAAATGGTATGGGAACCCGCTCCGGCTACCCCAAGCGGGACGTGCACCTGGTAGGTGACAATCTTGTTGGTGGCTGCGTCAAGCTCGACCTCCGGTTCGCCGACCAGCTCGATCTTGTCCAGGCCGGATACGGTCACTACATATTTTTGCGGCAACTCGGAAACGTTCATCACTTGCAACCGGAACACATTGTCGATCACGCCGCCTTCGACTTCACGCGCGAGCGTCATGCGATCACGGATGACATCCACCCGCAGTTGCGGCTTGGTCGCCAAGCCCCACACCCAAGCAGCCGAAATCAAAATCAGAATGGATATGTAGACGATGATGCGCGGCCTGATGATATGCCTGAGGATATCTTTCATGCTCCAGTGCTTGGCCATCGCGTTTTCGGTCGAGTAGCGAACCAGACCGCGCGGATAGCCCATCTTGTCCATGACTTGATCGCAGATGTCGATACAGGCGGCGCAGCCAATGCATTCGTATTGAAGCCCCTTGCGGATATCAACGCCTGTCGGGCAAACCGCCAGGCAAAGATCGCAGTCGATGCACTGACCCAAGCCCTTGGCGGCATAGTCCGCGCTCTTCTTGCGTATGCCGCGCGGCTCGCCCCGTTCTTCATCATAGGTAATGATGAGCGTATCAGGATCGAACATGACGCCCTGAAAGCGGGCATAGGGGCACATGAACTTGCACACCTGCTCGCGCAAATGGCCGGCAAACAG
>JAISPJ010000067.1 GCA_031274995.1 Azoarcus sp. | reverse complement strand
CCAGGGCTGCGGTTATGGTCATGCCAAGTCCGCAGGCGAGGCATGTAACGGCAATAAGGCGGCGGATGGAGCGGGCGAGTGTCCTGTTCATGGATTAACCTCCGAGAGCGGTGTTGATGGCATGGTGAGTTTCCATTGGGGATAAGGGGTTGCAAACAAACGCCCCGCAGCTTTTGGGTAACGGGGCCGCGCAGCAGCGATGCGCCGCGCTTTGCAGCGGGCGCGTTATGGGATGGTGAGTTAAGACAGAGTGTGTCCAAGCAAGAACCGGGCCGGGATGCCGTGGCATCCACGCACATGCTTTCGGTCAAGGGCTTCAAACAGATCAAATTCAATCGGGACGGGACATATCCGGCACCATCACCTCCATTCCGCCCATGTAGGGCCGCAGGGCTTCGGGCACGATGACGGAACCATCGGCGCGCTGGAAGTTTTCAAGTACCGCCACCAGCGTGCGCCCGACCGCCAGCCCCGATCCATTGAGAGTGTGCACGAGTTCGTTCTTGCCCTGGGCGTTACGAAAACGTGTCTGCATACGACGGGCCTGGAAGGATTCGCAGTTGGAACAACTGGATATCTCGCGGTAGGTGTTCTGCGCAGGCAGCCAGACTTCGAGGTCATAGGTTTTTGCGGCGGAAAAACCCATATCGCCCGTACAAAGCACAATGACGCGATACGGCAGGCCGAGTTTTTGCAGAATGGCTTCAGCATGGCCGACCATTTCTTCGAGGGCAGCGCCGCTTTGTTCAGGACGGACGATTTGCACCATTTCGACCTTGTCGAATTGGTGCTGGCGGATCATGCCGCGCACATCCCGTCCGCCGCCGCCAGCTTCGGACCGGAAACACGGGCTATGGGCGGTGAGCTTGAGCGGCAAAGCGCCGATGGGCAGAATCTGCTCGCGCACGCTGTTGGTCAGCGATATTTCCGCCGTGGAAATCAAATATTGCTCGCGCGCTTCCTCGTCACCGCCACGGAAAACCCAGAACATGTCATCTCTGAACTTGGGCAACTGGCCTGTGCCTTCGAGCGCCTCCCGGTTAACAATGTAAGGGGTATAACACTCGGTGTAGCCGTGCTCGCGGGTGTGGGTGTCGAGCATGAACTGGGCCAGCGCCCGGTGCAGCAGCGCGACCTGCCCGCGCATGAAGCAAAAGCGCGAGCCGGACAGTTTGGCGGCCGTGTTGAAGTCCAACCCAAGCGCCGCGCCGACGTCGACGTGATCGCGTACCTCAAAGCCGAATATCGGCGCAGTACCCCAACGGCGGATTTCGAGATTCGCGGCCTCACCCGGGCCTGCCGGCACACTGTCCTGCGGCAAATTGGGCAAGGTGGCGAGAAAGACATCCATTTGCCCAAGTAATATCGACAGGGCCTGTTCACAGCGGCCAAGTTCGTCACCAAGGAGTCCGACTTCGGCCAGCACAGCCGAAACATCTTCGCCCTTGCCTTTCAATACGCCGATCTTTTTGGAGAGAGTGTTGCGTTGTGCCTGGAATTCCTGGGTACGGGTCTGTAGAGTTTTACGCTCTTCCTCAAGGGCAAGAAAAGCGGCGGTGTCCAACCGCAGGCCACGTGTCAGGAGACGGGCCGCCACAGTATCGAGTTGGCCGCGTAACATCTGGATGTCAAGCATGGAGGGCGTCCTGGGTGAGTTCCTTATGAATCGGCAAGATTCACATGGGTGAAAAACAATTAATACAATATTACTGACCGGGCAGCGAAAATAAACAGCATAGTAATGTTTTTGGAAGCCGATCACACAGCTTCGTATTTACTTTAATTAAATGCTTTATGAATAATAGAAAATTTTCATGAATTATTTCCTTGTTTTTGTGTCATAGTGACATAGGCTTATAACAGGCTACACCAGAAGAAGCCGAGGAACATCCAGGAAGGGGGGGTTCAACATGCTATCCATGCGCGATTGCCTTGATTATTGCGATCTCACTGACGACGAAGTCGCTCTGATTGCTGAGTTCGAAGGGATTCCCGATATCACGGCAGGCCAAGTGCTTTGCGGTCTGGTTCAAACTGATGAGGGTGTACAATTGCTGGCGCGCTGGCTCCGGGAGTTGATCGATTACGCCGATGCTGCCGGAATGCCTGACAAGGCTGCACGAGCAAGGGCGGGATTCACCCGTTTTTCCATCTCGCACAATCTGCCGAACTGAAGCGACCCCCTCGCGGGAAGCCACGCTCCGGTTCGCTGCATCCGCACCGCTGATTTCGATGGAGCATCTTATATCAAGATGCTCCATCGTTGCTTTTCCCCATTGCCGTGACGGGTTTGCCTTCGCGCCCCGACCTGCCCGCCTGTGCGTCGAGACGGCGCAAATAGTCGAGCTTTTCGGCAATCTTCGCTTCCATGCCGCGTGGTGCAGGCCGGTACCAACCGGGTGATTCCACGCCATCGGGCAGGTATTGCTCTCCGGCAGCATAGGCTTGCGGCTCGTCGTGCGCATAGCGGTAGCCGTGGCTATAGCCGAGTTCTTTCATCAGTTTGGTCGGCGCATTGCGCAGATGCAACGGCACGGACAGCGAACCGCTCTGCCTGATGAAACGCCGCACCGCGCCATAGGCCAGGTAAACCGCGTTCGATTTGGCGGCACAGGCCATGAACACAATGGCTTCGGCCAAGGCCAGTTCGCCTTCGGGCGATCCCAGGCGCTCGAAGGCGGCACAGGCATTGAGCGCAATTTCGAGGGCGCGCGGGTCGGCCAACCCAATGTCTTCGGTAGCCATCCGCACAATTCTCCTTCCAATGTAGAGCGGGTCGGCACCTCCGTCGAGCATGCGGCACATCCAGTACAGCGCCGCGTCCGGGTCGGAACCGCGCACCGATTTGTGAAGGGCGGAAATCTGGTCGTAAAACGCCTCGCCCCCTTTGTCGAAGCGGCGCAGATCGCGTGATAACGTTTGTTCGACGAAGTGCGCCGTAACCGGATTTTCTCCGGTTGTCACGGCAGCGATCTGTACTTGTTCGATGAGGTTCATCAACCGGCGTGCATCGCCATCGGCAAAACCGGTCATGCGGTCGCGTGCGTCATCATCGAAGGCGAGATCAGGACAGGCCGAGCGACGGGTGCGCTCAAAAAGCCCCGCCATCGCCCCGGGATCGAGCGCCTCCAACACATAGGTTGCCGCCCTCGAAAGCAGCGCGGCGTTGACTTCAAACGAGGGATTTTCCGTCGTCGCGCCGATGAAGGTGACAAGTCCCTGTTCCACATAGGGCAGGAAGGCGTCCTGTTGCGCCTTGTTGAAACGGTGCACTTCGTCGACGAAAAGAAGAGTATGGCGACCCAGTTTTCGGGCAGCTTCGGCATGCGCCACCGCCTCACGAATTTCCTTCACGCCGGAAAACACCGCCGACAGAGCGATGAAATCCGCGTCGAACCCCTTTGCCATTAGCCGGGCCAGCGTGGTCTTGCCGGTTCCCGGAGGCCCCCACAGGATCATCGAATGCGGCTTGCCCGACTCGAAGGCGAGCCGCAGGGGTTTGCCCGGCCCGAGAAGATGCGCCTGCCCCGCGACCTCATCGAGCGAAGCCGGACGCATACGCTCGGCAAGAGGAACCGGCACAGATTCACAGGGCAATTTTCCAGAGCCTGGGCCAAGGGGTTTCTTCCCCTGCGCGGCGGGGTGATCGTCCATTCCGAAAAGATCGGGATCGTCGCTCATTACGGCGGCAAAGGATCGCCGAGGATATCCACCCCGGCGGGCGGTTCAAAATGAAAATGCTTCGGGGCAAACGAAGGATTGATCCGCAAGGCGGTGAACTCGATCACCGTGGTTTGTCCGAAATTGTCAAGCAATGTCAGGCGTTGCAGACGTTTGCCGTCGAAGCCGAAACGAAATAACTGGAAACCGTTGCTGGCAGCCTCATCGCCGCCCAAGCGCGGACGGGCTTCTACCCAAGCGAGTTTTTCGCCGCTATCCATTCCCTCGCTCAGAATAAAATCGCGCTCAATCTCACCCTGCCCGAACAGAATTCCGGCAGGCGTCGCACCCAGCGCGTTCCCGAGCGGACGCACCATGACCTGCCTGAGATCACGATCCCACGACCACAATTGTTTTCCGTCGGACACCAGGAGTTGCGGATACGGCAGATCATATTCCCACCGAAATTTGCCGGGACGGGAAAAGGAAAACTTTCCGGAAGCCTGCTGTGCCGGTTGTCCTGGCCGACCAACGACGGTTTGCCGGAATTCACCCTCAGCCCCATTGGTCGAAGTGATGAACTGCCGCAGGCTGTCCACCGCGCCGATGGACATGGCGTTTCCCGAGAGCAGGGAAACGACGACACCCAGTGCGCCCAGTACACCACGATAACCTTTCATACTGCGTTCATTCCTCCGCAACTGGCGGAGCCAGCACTTCACGGTTGCCATTGGCGCCGACCGGTGAGACAACCCCATTGCGTTCCATTTGTTCGATGAGACGGGCAGCACGGTTGTAACCGATACGCAGGTGACGTTGCACCAGCGAAATCGAGGGTCGGCGCGTCTTGATGACGACATCGACCGCCTTGTCGTAGAGTTCGTCGGACTCGCCGTCGCTTCCTTCACCATTACCATCAAAGCCGAAATCGTCCGAACCGTCCGCAACGGGAGTCAGGATACCTTCAACATAATCAGGCTGGCCTGTTTTCCTGAGATATTCGACGACTTTGTGAACCTCGCCATCGGCAACGAATGCACCGTGCACCCGCACCGGCTGGCCTGTGCCCGGCGCAAGGTAGAGCATGTCGCCCATGCCAAGCAGGGTTTCGGCTCCCATCTGGTCGAGAATGGTGCGCGAGTCGATCTTGCTCGATACCTGGAAAGCAACCCGGGTCGGCACATTGGCCTTAATCAACCCGGTAATGACATCGACCGACGGGCGCTGCGTGGCGAGAATCAGATGAACCCCGGCAGCGCGCGCCTTCTGCGCCAGACGGGCGATCAATTCTTCCACCTTTTTGCCCACCACCATCATCAGGTCGGCCAGTTCATCGACCACCACCACAATATACGGCATGGGCTCGATCCGTTCTGGCTCTTCCGGGGTGATCGAGAACGGATTAGTGAGCGGCTCGCCCGCCTTGCGCGCGTCGAGCACGGCCTTGTTGAACCCGGCCAGATTGCGCACGCCGACCGCTGCCATGAGCCGGTAACGCCTGTCCATTTCGCCCACGCACCAGTTGAGGGCATTGGCGGCGTGTTTCATGTCCGTCACTACCGGAGACAACAGGTGCGGAATGCCTTCGTAGATCGACAGTTCCAGCATCTTCGGGTCGACCATGATGAGGCGCACCTGATCCGGCGTGCTCTTGTAGAGCAAAGACAAAATCATGGCGTTAAGCCCCACCGACTTGCCGGAGCCGGTCGTGCCCGCCACCAGCAAATGCGGCATTTTGGCAAGATCGGCTACCATCGGCTGCCCGCTGATATCCTTGCCCAGCGCTACGGTCAAGGTCGCGCTCATGTCATTGTAGGCTTTCGATCCGAGAATTTCCGACAGGCGCACAACCTGGCGGCGGGCGTTGGGCAACTCAAGCGCCATGCACGACTTGCCGGGTATGGTTTCGACCACACGAACCGACACCAGCGAGAGCGCGCGTGCCAGATCCTTGGCGAGATTGACCACCTGCGCCCCTTTGACTCCGACCGCCGGTTCAATTTCGTAACGGGTGACGACCGGCCCCGGATAGGCCGCCAAGACCTTGACGTCAACCCCGAAATCGGCCAGCTTGGTTTCAATCAGGCGGGAGGTGAATTCCAGCGTCTCGGTCGAAGGCGGTTCTCCGTTGTTCGCCGCAGCATCAAGCAGGCCGAGCGACGGCAGACAATCGTTTCCGTCGGTGAAGAGCGCCCGCTGGCGTTCCTTGTCGGCACGGCTTGATCGCGGCGTCTCCGAGACGCCCGGTTCGATTCGCAACGGCACGGCCGAAGCCTGCTCGCTTTTTTTCTTACGGCGGATTTGCACCGTTTCCTCGCGCTGAGTAGCTAACCTGCGTCCCGCCAACCTGTCGCAGCACGCCTGTAAAAACGCGAATGAACCCAGAACGGCCCGTTCCATCATCCCGCCGACCCCCTCGGCGATGGACAACCAGGAGAACCCGATAAAAAGCGACAAACCCGCAGCCAGCAAAGCCACAAGCAATAAGGAACTGCCGATGTAGCCGAAATATTGCTGCATCAACTTCCCGCATGTGGAACCGAGCATTCCGCCGGGCAGCAACGGCAAACTGAAAGTCAGTTCAATCAGGCCGGGAAAGCGCAGGCTTTCCAGCGTACTGCTGGTCAGCAGCACCACGATGAAACCGAGCAGGATGATGAAAAACGACCGGCGGTCGAGCGTCAGCCGGTCGCGCAGGCGGAGAAACCCCCACACCAGCGTATAACCGAGGAAAACCACCCACCACCAGGCCGAAATCCCGTGCAGGCTGAGAAGCGCGTCAGCAAGCTTGGCTCCGAAACGTCCCCCCGGATTGCTCACGCTCGCCATCGAAGCGTGCGACCAGCCCGGATCAGCCTTGTCGTAGCCGAACAGAACCAGGCCGACGTACAGCGACATGACACCCAGCACAAGCCAGCGCGCTTCCCGCAACAACAGGGAAATCCTTTCAGGCAGAGGGGGGGGCGGAGGACGGGGAGGCATCAAGAAAAGCTCGGTCAAGCGAAGCGTCTGATTATAGCGCCTCGCCCCGGCTCCCGAACCTATCAAACTGCCAACATGGAAAACCCCTCCGCGCTTCCGCCACCCTGAGCGGCCGGAAGCGCGGAGGGGTCAATAAATCACGCGGTAGCGTCAGGTGTTGCTACCCAGGCGCTCGTGCAGGATGATGCCGTGCGGCGTCTCCTCGATCAGCCCCTGCTGGCCGAGGTCTTTCATCACCCGGCTGACCATCTCGCGCGAAGCGCCGATCATGCGGGCAATGTCCTGCTTGGAAATCTTGTGCGCCACCACGGTTTCGCCGTTGACATCCTCGGCCATCTCCAGCAGCAGGCGGGCCACGCGGCCATAGACATCCATGAGCGCCAGGCTTTCGATCTTGCGGTCGGCATCGCGCAGGCGTTCGGCAAGATTGCACATGATGCGCCAAGCCACCTCAAAATGATCCTGCATCAACTGGCGGAAGGACTGCTTCGTCACCGTCACCAGATCGGAAGCCACCACAGGAACCACCGAGGCGGAACGCGGCTGATCGCCAAACATTCCCATCTCGCCAAAAATCTGCCCCTGGCCCAGGATGGAAAGAATGACTTCGCGCCCGTCTTCGTCGCTTACCACGACCTTGAGGCTACCGGTCAGCACGAAGTAGACGTAATCGGTACGCTCACCTGCGCGTACCACCGATTGCCCGCGCGGGTAATGCCGCATCATTGCTACCTGAGCAATTGAGCTCAGAACATCGTCAGGCAATCCAGCAAACAGGGGAAAAGTTTTCAACGCAGTGGTCGAAACGAGAGCAGGCCGATTCATAGGATAATGGAATAAATAAAAAAGGTTGCGACACACCCACCCCTTGCGTACGCATGGATACCCCCACGCGGAGAGGGTTCCCCGGAACCGTGAAACCGGCACATCCGGCCAGCACGATCCAACATCCAACAAAAACACCTGTGCGAGTATAACCGTATCTTGCCCGGTTGGCATTCACTTTTAAGCCCGATCCCGGCTTTGAATTCCCCGGCTTATAATCAGCGACGCCGTCCAACCCTTCCAATCATACCCTCATGACAACCGAAAACGTCCACGCCCGCCTCCTCATCCTCGGTTCCGGCCCTGCCGGTTATACTGCCGCGGTCTATGCGGCACGCGCCAATCTGGCTCCCCTGCTCATCACGGGGCTTGCCCAAGGGGGGCAACTCATGACCACGACCGAAGTCGACAACTGGCCTGCCGATGCCGATGGCGTTCCAGGGCCCGAATTGATGACGCGCTTCCAGAAGCACGCCGAACGCTTCAACACCCGGATCGTCTTCGACCACATCCACACCGCAAAACTCACGGAGCGCCCATTCCTCCTGACTGGCGACTCGGGCCAATATACTTGTGACGCCCTCATCATCGCCACAGGAGCCACGGCCCGCTACCTCGGGCTGCCTTCCGAAGAAAAATTCGCCGGGCGCGGCGTATCGGCCTGCGCCACCTGTGACGGTTTCTTCTACCGCGACCAGGATGTCGCCGTGATCGGCGGCGGCAACACCGCCGTGGAAGAAGCTCTCTATCTTGCCAACATCGCGCGCAAGGTCACGCTCGTGCACCGTCGCCAAGCATTTCGCGCCGAAAAGATCATGGTCGACAAACTAATGGAAAAGGTTGCCGCCGGAAAAATCGAACTGGCACTCGACCACACCCTCGATGAAGTGCTTGGGGACAATTCCGGCGTCACCGGCATACGCATCCGCAACGTGAAAGACGGAGCGGCACGCGAAGCCGCCGTGCATGGAGTCTTCATCGCTATCGGCCACCAGCCCAACACCGACATTTTCGCAGGGCAACTCGACATGGACGGCGGCTACATCACCACCCACGGCGGCCACCGGGGCGATGCTACCCAGACCAGCATCCCCGGCGTCTTCGCCGCCGGCGACGTGCAAGACCCGGTCTACAAACAGGCCGTCACCAGCGCCGCCAGCGGCTGCCAGGCCGCGCTCGATGCCGAGCGGTATCTTGACGGCCTGAACACGAAGTGATGGGACACTGCATCACATATATAACCCGGCAATCAGATTTTCGTGTCCTTTCCTGCGCCGCCAGGCCCCCGCCCTATCTGGCACCGGCCCTGCAAAAGATACTGGACTTTGGCCGAGCCGCACCCAGTGGAGGCAATTTTACTTTCAGTTAGACTGTAGCGTACAGCGACAGCCGCCGCTTAACTCAGGCGTTAGGGATAGACGAGGTTGCGCCTCAACGGCAAGCAGTCGAACAAATGACAAATGTGGAGATAAATATGTCTGATAACAGTTCGCAGAAAAGCTGGTGGTCCCGCACTTTTGGCAGAAGCTTGCTTCGCGCTGTCATAGGTGACTTTTTCGCCGACAAGAACAATGCTGCGTCTGTCATTGCCATAATGCTTGTTGCGACGGTGTGCTACATCGTCGCTGTCCAACAAAAATTTGAGTATGTCAATAGTTTGCTAAACATCGTATTTGTTGTCATTGGCTATTACTTCGGTTCGAAACGAGAGGTCGGAAATAATGATGACGATTGGTCCTGACCCTTCAATCACCACGGACGCGCTAAAGTGCGCCGGTTATCGCGCACGTCAGGCTTCATAAGCATGGGGCGCTATCCCGACGATCCGACCCGCTTCGTCAGGCGCGTCAATGGACTGATACCGGCGATGCCGCACTGACACACGGCGATGCTCCTTTACGGCCTGCCACCGGTATTCGACGAGAAAGCGCATGTGCTCATCCTCGGCTCTTTTCCGTCACCGGCCTCACTGGCCGCCGGTCAATACTATGCCCACCGGCAAAACCAGTTCTGGCGCATTCTCGCAGCGGTACTTGATCTGCCGCTGAACAGCATGGACTATCTGGCAAAGCTGGCGGCAGTCAAGGCCGCCGGCATTGCCATCTGGGATGTCTATGCCGCCTGCGAACGCGCAGGCAGCCTCGATGCGGCCATCCGCAACGGCCAGCCCAATGACTTCACCCTGCTGCAAAAATCAGCACCGGAATTGCGCCGCGTCTGCTTCAACGGTCGGACCGCCGGTAAATTTGTGCCGCAGTTGTCGGCGCCCGGTTGCGAAACCATTGTGCTGCCTTCTACCAGTCCGGCCAACGCAACTTGGAGCTTCGAGCGCAAGCTGGCTGCGTGGCGGCAGGTACAAGTGTCACGAGCGCTGTCCTTGCCGTGCCTCGCTTCGTGGTAGTCTCGCTGTATCATATGCACACTCTATGAGTATGGCGGTAGCAGAAAATGGAACAGCTCATCTTAGTTGAAACCGAAGACATACTTCGGTGGCCGACACACGAAGACAAGATTTTCAAGCCGGTCCCTAACGGCTTCCAACTGCAATATGAGCACCATAATGGGAAGCTGTACCAAGGTAATTCATTTGACTGGCTCGAATCACTGGATGACGCAAGCGTCGATCTTGTTTTTGCTGATCCGCCGTACAACATCAAAAAAGCTGACTGGGATAATTTTGATAGTCAAGAAAAATACATTGACTGGTCTATTAAGTGGATAAAGCAAGTCTCACGGGTATTGAAATCAACAGGGTCTTTGTACGTATGCGGTTTCTCCGAAATTCTTGCTGACCTGAAACATCCGGCATCAAAATACTTTAAGCATTGCCGTTGGCTTATCTGGCACTACAAAAATAAGGCAAATTTGGGCAATGATTGGGGAAGATCGCACGAAAGCATCATCCATTTCCGTAAATCTGATGCAACCAAACTCAATATTGACGATGTGCGTACACCTTATGGGGCTCACACGCTTAAATATCCATCCCATCCACAGGCAGAGACAAGCGCTTATGGTAAGGGAACAAATAAGCAACGTGACAATTGGACACCACACCCCAGAGGAGCAAAACCAAAAGATGTAATGGACATTCCGACAACGTGTAACGGCATGGGAGAAAAAACCCCACACCCTACACAAAAACCGGAAGAACTGGTGCGTAAATTTGTTCTGGCATCATCTAGTGAGGGCGACCTGGTTATTGACCCATTTTCCGGGTCAGGCACAACCGCAGTTGTGGCTGAACAGCTCAACCGGCACTGGATGGCTTGTGATCTTGATCCGCAGTACAACCAATGGGCGATTAAAAGGATTGAAAATATTCGACGTATGACAAAAAATGAATGGATAGCACACGACCGAAAAACAGCAGAACGAAGGGAATCCATCCGATGAATCTTTCCGATTTGGTGAATCATGCCACTGACAAAGAACGATTCCATACCGTCGAACAGTACATAGCCTTTTGCATGCGCTACTTGGAGTACGTTGATACTGGATTGCAGGCCCGGATTGTGTCGCAAAACGAAAGTCACTATCAATTTTTCCAATACAAAAAAGAAGGTAGTTTTAATATCACGCGCCCACTGAATTCTCGCCTTATGTACGATGCTAACAGTTTTGCCAAAGCAGCAGAACAATTCAGCATGACGCTCAAACAATTGCGAGAGGGGCAACAGCCCTCGGATAATTTGCGAGAAAACATTATTCGAACCATCTACACGCTTCAACAATCTATTGGTGCCGCATTAGATGGACTACCTGTCGGCAAATCAAACCAAGCCAGAAAAGTGAATGGTGATTTATTTGAACGACTCATCCGATTGCTGATTGTATCGCTTAATATTGATTGTGTATCAGGGACAATGCAAGTTCCTATAAAAGATGCGAAAGGAATAGAGCTTTTCAAATCTAGCTATCAGCACGATTTGTTGTTGAGTAAAGATAACGAGCTAAAGATTATTGGCTCAGTAAAAACGTCCAGCAAAGACCGAATCGACAAAGTTTTCATGGACAAATTTCTTTACAACTGCCTCACTGATACTACCTTACCCCATATCGCTATTTTCTTGAATGATGTCCAACGAAAAAAGACAAAACAAGAAAATGAATATGGAGTAAGTACAACATTTTTGCCCGGTCACTTTAAGGCGTATACGGTCAAGCTGAATTCATTAGACGGCGTGTATTACTGTGACATTCGCCCCAATATGCTTGAAGACACTTTACTTTTACGGCATATCAAAACCATCGACCACTTTTTCTATACTGATCTTTGGGGACTTCTTAATAAACATGGCCAAAGTCTTGATGAAATAGCCATCAAAAAAGAAAAAAATAGCGCTGAAGAAAACGATGCCTAACATTGCGTTCATCCCGGACGGCTTCGCCGCCCTGCCCCCACAGCAACTGCGACAACGATCAGCGCCACGGCGAGCGCGGGCATATTTCCCCATCGCGCGTAAGGCGTGAGCCCCCTGAAAGCAGGCACTTCCACTTCCAGCACGCCACGCGCAAAGGCAGGCAGCACTGCCGGGACGGAACCGTCTGGAAGGACGAAGGCGGTCATGCCGGTGTTGGTGGAACGCAGCATGGGGCGGCCTGTTTCCATCGCGCGGACGCGGGCGATTTGCAGGTGCTGCGGCTGGGCGAACGAATCGCCATACCAGGCAAGATTCGAGAGATTGAGCATCAGCCCGGCTTGCGGCAGGCTGAAAATCAGTTCAGCGCCAAAAATATCTTCATAACATATATTGACAGCGATTTTCCGGCCAAACAATTCGAACGGCGGCTGATTCGCTTCGCCGGGGCTTTGGTTGGACATGGGAATGTTCGCCAGCCTGTAGAACCAGCCAAAGAACGGCGGCGAGTATTCGCCAAAGGGCACAAGGTGGGTCTTCGCGTAGTGTTGTCCGCCGCCTCTGCCCACAGTGACGGCGGCGTTGTAGTGCCGCTTGCCGTCGCGGGTGAAGACTCCCGTCACGAGCGTAGCGTTGCGTTCATTGGCCAAACGGATCAGTCGGTCGAGATAGCCCTCCGGCAGAGCTTCGAGCGTTGATGGCAATGCGGCTTCCGGCAGAATGACAAGATCGCCATGCGCCGCGCGTACCAGGTCGGCGTTGATCCGTAGCGTTTCAAAAAAAAACGCCGGGTCCCACTTGAGCGATTGCTCGATGTTTGGCTGCACAAGCGACACCGCGAGCGGCGGGCCGTCCGGCTCTGTCCATTGAATACGGGAGAGCGCCCATCCCCCCAGACAGATCGCGCCAATCAATACGACGGGAATCTTCCAGTGGCCGCCATCCCGACGGATGGCGCAAATCCCCAATAACCCCGCAATAAAAGCCAGCACCCCGCCAACGCCATAAACCCCAACAAGCGGAAAATATCCGGCAAGAGGGCTTGGCGGCGTTTGGGAATAACCCATGGCAAGCCACGGAAAACCGGACAACCACGTGCCGCGCAGCCATTCAACAAGCATCCATAAACCGGCGAAGAGCAAAGCCCGGCGCAACGTGCCGCCGCGCTTCCAGCGCACGTAAAACGCGCCCGCCAGTGCCGGATGCAGCGAAAGAACCGCGCAAAACAAGAAAATCAGCAGCACCGCCACCGGCAGAAAAACCCCGCCATAACGCGACAATGCGATGGTGAGCCACGATATGCCCGCCCCAAACGCGCCCACGCCCCAGGCAAACCCGAGAAAAAATCCGTCGCGTGCTGAAGCCGCACGCTCCAACAGGCCAACGAGCAACGCGAGGCTGAGGAAAGCAAGCGGAAACCATCCCGCAGGCGCAAAAGCAGGCACGGCCAGCGCACCGGCCAACAAGGCCAGCAAGGCACGCGCGGCAAGTCTCATGCGCCAGGCACCCCGGAACCGATATCCGGCACACCCGGCATACGCTCTGCAAGCAACGTGTAAATGCGCCGGCTGTCGGCACGCAGCACATGGAAACGCCAACCGCCGATAACCGCAATCTCGCCACGGCGTGGCAGCCTCCCAAAATGGCGGATCAGAAGTCCGCCAATCGTTTCGACCTCCTCATCGTTGAGCGCGGTGCCGAAAACCTCATTGAAATCGCCAATCGGAGTTATCGCCTTGACGCGGAAACGCCCGCCACGCTCGGCGGCAATATTGCCGTCGCCTCCGTTGCCCGCATCGGTATCGTATTCGTCCTCGATTTCTCCGACGATCTGTTCCAGCACGTCCTCGATGGTGACAAGCCCCGCAACACCGCCGTATTCATTCACCACAATAGCCATGTGGTTGTGGCTCAGGCGGAATTCGCGCAACAGCACGTTGAGCGGCTTGGACTCGGGAATGAACATCGCCGGACGCAAAATCTCCCGCAAACAGAATTTCTGGCCCGTGAAAAAACGCAGCAAATCCTTGGCAAGCAGGATGCCCATCACATCGTCCTTGTCGCCCTCGATCACGGGAAAGCGCGAATGCCCGTTTCTCACTGCGAAAGCGACAATCGAACCCACGGAATCGTCTATGTGGAGGACATTCATGCGTGCTCGGGCCACCATGATGTCACACGCGCGCATATCGGACATTTGCAGCGCCCCCTCGATGATCGAGAGCGCGTCCGCATCGAACAGTTCACGCGCGTGGGCGGCACGCAGGAAAACGGCAAGATCATCCCGATCCTCCGGCTCCGGCGTAAGCAACGCCGTCAAGCGTTCCAGCAGCGAAGGCTTGTCCTGGGGAAAATCGGGATCGTCCATTTCACTTGGCCGATGCTATTGCACACACACGAATCACACCTCAAACGACGTAAGGGTCGGCATATCCGAGCGTACCCAAAATCTCGCGCTCACGCGCTTCCATCACCGCGGCATCTGCTTTTTTTCTGTGGTCGAACCCTTGCAGATGCAGCATTCCATGCACCACCAAATGGGCGAAATGCGCATCGAGCGCCTTGCCCTGTTCGTTTGCCTCGCGCACTACCACCGGTACGCACAACACAAGATCGCCTCTCAAGGGGTCTTTGCGGCCATTGCCTTTCTTTTGAGCCTTCCCGCCTTTTTCGCTCCCGTTCTCTTTTCTCCCCCCATAAGCAAACGACAGCACGTTGGTCGCGCAATCCTTGGCGCGATAGTTCTTGTTCAACGCGCGGCCCTCCGCCTCCCCGACCAGCCGCACCGTGACCTCGATATCATGGAGAAGAGCCGCCCTGGCCCAGCGGCGCATCTGGTGTTTCTTGGGCGCGTTGTCCCGATCCGCCCCCTCCACTGCCTTCTGTACGAAAAGATTCAACACCGGCTCAACCACCGGCGGAAACTCCCCGTCTTCCGCCGGAGAATCACTCGGCAATACTACCCGCAGGCTGATGACGTTACTGGCGCATGGCCGCACGCTGATGACCGGGGCCGACTTGTCAGAATCCGCCACCGCTTCGATTTCGAGATCGTTTTCGCCCGTTTCCGAAAACAGGAAAAGCAGGCGGCGGCCGCCTCCAAAATCCACCTCGATCTGTCCGGCGCTCGATTTACTGCTCTTGCCATTGCTGTCCGTCACAATGACTTGTGGGCCACCCGTTTGTTTCGTCATGATCCCTCTCTCTTTTCTTTGTTGTGGTCATAAGCTTCCACAATACGCGCAACCAGCGGATGGCGCACAACATCTTCCTTGCCGAACTCGGTAAATGCCAACCCGCGCACCTTCGACAGCACCTCGCGTGCCTCCGCCAACCCGCTGCGGGTTCCGCGCGGCAGGTCGACCTGGGTCAAATCGCCCGTCACCACCACTCTCGCCCCGAAACCCATGCGGGTCAGGAACATCTTCATCTGCTCTGGCGTCGTGTTCTGCGCCTCGTCGAGAATTACAAAAGCATTATTCAAAGTGCGCCCGCGCATAAAAGCGAGCGGCGCAATTTCGATCAGGCCACGTTCGAAGAGTTTCGTCGCCCGATCAAACCCCACCAAATCATATAGCGCATCATAGAGCGGGCGCAGATAGGGATCGACCTTCTGCGCCAGATCGCCGGGCAGGAAACCGAGGCGCTCCCCCGCCTCCACCGCCGGGCGGGTCAGCACGATACGGTCGACGAGATCACGCTCCAGGGCATCCACCGCGCTCGCCACCGCCAAGTACGTCTTGCCCGTCCCGGCGGGGCCGATGCCGAACGTGATGTCGTGCTTCTGGATATTCACCAGGTATTCCACCTGCCTGGGCGTGCGCCCGTGCAACTCATTGTGGCGCGTCAGCAATGCCGGCGCACTGGTGGGATACGCATCCTCCTTGCGGACAAGCTCCACCAATCCTAGTTGAAACTCCTCACGCGACAAATCGCGGTCAGACAGCCCGTAAAAATACTGTAGCGCCACCTCTCCGCGCTGCGCGTTACGCCCATGCAGCGTAAAGTGCGCCCCGCGCCGCGCAATGGAAATATCGAAAGCGTTCTCGATTTGCCGCAAATTTTCATCGAGCGCCCCGCACAAACGAGCCAACCGCCCGTTATCCACCGGATCCAGAGTGAGTTCCCTCACTGCCGCCCCGGCCATCACGACGGCTCCCGCGCCACGACTATCTCGCCGCGCAGGCTATGCGGCAGGGCGGCAGTAATCCTCACATCGGCAAACTGCCCCGCTAACCGTTCGCACGCGGAAACGGGCAAAGAAGCGACGGGAAAATTCACCACCCGGTTATTGGCGGTACGCCCGCAAAGTTCATCACTACCTTTCTTCGCAACCCCTTCGACCAGCACCCGCTCGACGTTCCCCACCATCGACCGGCTGATAGCCTGGGCCTGTTCGTCGACGCGCTTTTGCAACCGCGCGAGCCAGGCGAGTTTGGTGTCCTGCGGCACGGGATCGTCAAGCTCCACCGCCGGAGTCCCCGGACGGGCGCTATAGACAAAACTGAATGCCCCGTCGAAACCAACCTCCTCGATCAACCGCATCGTCTTCTCGAAATCTTCCGCCGTTTCGCCCGGAAAACCGACGATGAAATCCGTGCTCAATGACAATCCCGGCCTCGCCGCACGCAGCCGCCGCACGATGGATTTGTACTCCAGCACCGTATAACCGCGCTTCATCGCCGCCAGCACCCGATCCGAACCGGATTGCACCGGCAAATGCAATTGCGGCGCCAGCCCTGGCAAACGGCCAAAAGCCTCGAACAGGCGCGGGGCCATCTCGCGCGGGTGCGAACTCGTGAAACGGATGCGCCCGATGCCGGGCACGCCATGCACACATTCCAGCAACAGAGCAAAATCCCCCGTTTCCCCGCCGCCCGCCGCCGCGCCCCTCTCCAGTGCGCCACGCCATGCGTTGACATTCTGCCCGAGCAAAGTCACCTCCCGCACCCCCTGCGCCGCCAGCGACGAGATTTCCGCCAGCACATCGTCGAGCGGGCGCGAAACCTCCTCCCCGCGCGTATAAGGGACCACACAGAACGTGCAATACTTCGAGCACCCTTCCATGATCGAAACGAAGGCCGACGCCCCCCCGGCTTTCGGCTGCGGCAGCGAATCGAACTTCTCCACCTCGGGAAAAGAAACATCCACCTGCGGCTTTCCGCTTGTCAACCGCCGCGCGATCAAGGCGGGCAACCGGTGCAAGGTCTGCGGCCCGAACACCACATCAACGTAAGGCGCGCGCCGCACAATCGCCTCACCCTCCTGGCTGGCCACGCACCCCCCCACGCCAATGAGCACCCCTGGCCGCTCCAGCTTCAGCCGCCGCACCCGTCCCAGGTCGTGAAATACACGCTCCTGCGCCTTTTCGCGCACCGAGCACGTATTGAACAGGATAATGTCCGCCTCACCGGGATCATCCGTCCTGACGAACGGCTCAACCGCCCCGAGTACATCGGCCATCTTGCCCGAATCGTACTCATTCATCTGGCACCCGAAGGTGCGGATATACAATTTCTTCATGCTTCTAAATTCACCATCGCCGCTGCCGCGCGCCCGTGCAAATCGCTGTAGCGTACTACAGCTTTCCTTGACGGCCAAAGGCTCGCCGCAT
>JAISPJ010000023.1 GCA_031274995.1 Azoarcus sp. | reverse complement strand
CAGGACCATGGCAACAAAACCACTCATGGGATCATATTGCGAAGACTTCTAAATCGCTGAAAAAATGCTAATTGGAATTATGTCGAACCAAGCAACAACGGCGAAGCATTCGCGGTGATCTTATGAACAGAAAAACGCTGACTTCCATGCTGTCCGCACTGTGCCTTGCGCCTGTTGTCGCAGTGGCTGTTGAAGTGTCTGTACCGCAATGCCCGCAAAAACTGCCGATCCAGCAGGAAATTAGGGAGCAGCAGGCAGACGGCTGGAAAATCGCCAACAACACCTCCACTCGGTGGCTGAAAGGCATTGCCATATCTGCTTGGGAATATCCTGTCGTTCAAGGTCTTATGATTCCGACCGACGAGAAACTGCCCAAAGGAGACATCATCGGTCACTATGAGACCAGCCCTGATACATCAGGAGAGCATGATTTTTGGGTCATTTGCCACTATATGGATAGTGCCGCCGTCTTGGTTCAAAGACTCCCTGAGAACGTGAGACGCTGCGAGGTCTTATACCGCAACGATGTTACGGTTCCTGACAGAGTAATAATCAAATGCTTCGATACGCCAAGAGCGAAGAAGTAACGTTTTTCTTTATAAGTTAAATATATAAGTCCCTATTTTTTCCCTTTGCCTCCCAGCAGCGTTCCCAGAATACCGCGCGCGATTTCGCGCCCGACGGACGAACTGGCACTGCGCATCGCGCTTTTGGCCGCTGCCGCCAGAAGGCCGTCACGGCGGTTGTTGCCCAGCAGGAGGTCGGACAGCGCCCCGCCGCCTGTGCCTTCCGTTGCTGTTCCGCTTTTGCCTGACGGACTTTGCGGTGTTGAACTTTGCGATGTTGTTTGTGCTGTCCGCGTTGCCCGCGCCGCCAGTATTTCGTACGCCGATTCGCGGTCGATTGCCTGATCGTAAACGCCCTTCAGCAACGAGCTTGCCTGTACCTGCGCGCGTTCGGCATCGCTGATCGGGCCGATACGGCTGGCCGGAGGCAGAATGTTAACGCGCTCTACCATATTGGGCCGTCCCTTTTCGTCGAGGAACGATACCAGCGCCTCGCCGACGCCAAGCTCGGTAATCGCCGTTTCGGTGTTGATCCCGGGATTGGCGCGCAACGTTTGCGCCGCCGCCTTGACCGCTTTCTGATCGCGGGCGGTGAACGCTCTTAATGCATGGTTGACGCGGTTGCCAAGCTGGCCCAACACGTTGTCGGGAATGTCGGTAGGGTTCTGCGTGACGAAAAACACTCCGACGCCTTTTGAGCGCACCAGCCGTACTACCAGTTCGATCTTGTTGAGCAGCACCCGCGAAGCATCCTTGAACAGCAAATGCGCCTCGTCGAAGAAAAACACCAGTTTCGGTTTTTCAGGATCGCCGACTTCGGGCAGGTGCTCGAACAGTTTGGAAAGCAGCCAAAGCAGCATTGTCGAATACAGCATCGGCGA
This sequence comes from Azoarcus sp., assembly GCA_031274995.1. Taxonomy (GTDB): domain Bacteria; phylum Pseudomonadota; class Gammaproteobacteria; order Burkholderiales; family Rhodocyclaceae; genus WRNU01. The sequence continues at coordinate 8,096 of JAISPJ010000023.1, read as the reverse complement.
ATTGAGCAACTGATCCGCCGCCAGAATGTGAACGACACCGCGCCCCCGGTCGGTTTGCAGCAAGTCGTCGATATTGAGCATCGGTTCGCCGAGAAAAAGCGATCCTCCCTGCTGTTCGAGCGACAATAACCCGCGCTGGATCGCGCCGATACTTGCCGACGAGACATTGCCGTACTGCGTCATGAACTCCTTGGTGTTCTCGCCGACGAATTGCAACATCGCCCGCAAGTCCTTGAGGTCCAGAAGCAAAAGACCCCGGTCGTCGGCGATCTTGAACGCCATCGTCAACACGCCTTCCTGCGTTTCATTCAGCATCAGGATGCGCGACAACAACAGCGGCCCCAAGTCCGAAGCCGTTGCCCGCAGCGGGTGTCCCTGCTTGGCAAACACGTCCCAAAACGCCACCGGAAATGCGCAATACCCTGGCTCGGGCAGTTGTAACGTTTGCAGGCGCTGCTTGAATTTCTCCGACAAGGCGCCTACCTGCGACATTCCAGCCAGATCGCCCTTGACGTCGGCCATGAAGACCGGAACGCCGATGCTGCTGAAACGTTCGGCCAGAACCTGCAATGTCACCGTTTTGCCGGTGCCGGTCGCGCCGGTGATGAGTCCGTGACGATTGATTAAACCGGGCAGCAGAGCGACTTCGCTATCGTCACGCTTGCCGATGAGCAGGGGATCGATGGTCATGGTGTTCTCCAAAAACGGTTTTCAATAAGTTTCCATCTCGCTGCCGCTCTGCGGCGTGTCTTCATGATTTTGCATTAAAAAGAAGTTTCCGGTTGACGTACTTCCTCCAGCAGCCTTTTGACTCCTTCCACCCGTTGCCGCAGTTCGGGTAAATCCGTTTGATGAACGAGCTTGTCCGGCCCGGACATGCGGGTTCGCTTGTTCTGCTGGACGAGCTGGATCACTTTCATGGGATCGATGGGGGCGTTTTTCCCGAACTGGATGGTAATTTGCGTGGGAGAGGCATCAAGTTTGAGGATGTCCCAGGGGCGCAGGAGTTGGCGCAGGCGGTGGGTCTCGATCAGGGCTTGCGTTTGCGGGGGAAGTTTGCCGAAGCGGTCGACGAGTTCTTCGCGCAGATTGATGAGTTCGTCTTCTGTGTCGCAGTTGGCAAGCCGCTTGTAGAGGGTGAGTCGTTCCTGTACATCGGGGCAGTAGTCGGCCGGCAGCAGGGCAGGGGTGTGGAGGTTGATTTCGGAGACGGCGTCGAGCGGGCTTTCGATGCCGGGATCCTGGCCGGATTGCAGGGCGCACACGGCGCGTTTGAGCATTTCGCTGTAAAGGGAAAAGCCGACTTGGGCGATTTCCCCGGATTGCTGGTCGCCCAGGACTTCGCCCGCGCCCCGGATTTCGAGGTCGTGCATGGCAAGGTAGAAGCCGGAGCCGAGTTCTTCCATCATGGAGATGGCTTCGAGCCGCCTTTGGGCTTTCGGGGTGGGTTTGGCGTCGGGATCGGTGAGGAGGTAAGCGTAAGCCTGGTGGTGGCTGCGCCCGACACGGCCACGAAGTTGATGCAGTTGGGCCAGGCCAAAGCGGTCGGCACGGTTGATGACGATGGTGTTGGCGGTGGGGATGTCGATGCCGGTTTCGATGATGGTGGTGCAGAGCAGGAGGTTGGCGCGTTGTTGGGTGAAGTCGCGCATGACGCGCTCAAGCTCGCGCTCGGGCAACTGCCCGTGGCCGACGACGATGCGTGCTTCGGGGAGAAGCTTTTCCAGTTCGGCCCGCATGTTTTCGATGGTGTCGACTTCGTTGTGCAGGAAATACACTTGGCCGCCACGTTTGAATTCGCGCAGGACGGCTTCCCGCACGATGCCCTTGCCCATGTTCTGGACGAAGGTTTTGACGGCCAGACGCCTCTGGGGGGCGGTGGCGATGACGGAGAATTCGCGCAGCCCTTCCATTGCCATGCCCAACGTGCGGGGGATGGGGGTGGCGGTGAGGGTGAGAACGTCGACTTCACTGCGGAGTTTCTTGAGGATTTCTTTCTGGCGCACGCCGAAGCGGTGTTCTTCGTCGATGATGGCGAGGCCCAGACGCTTGAAACGGACATCCTTTTGCAGCAGGCGATGTGTTCCGATGATGATGTCGATCTTGCCTTCGGCCAGATGGGCGAGCGCCTGGGTTTGTTCTTTCCGGGATTTGAAGCGCGAGAGTTCGGCGATCCTGATGGGCCAATCGGCGTAACGGTCGGCGAAGGTCTGGGTGTGTTGTTCGGCCAGCAGCGTCGTGGGGCAGAGGACGGCCACTTGGTGGCCGTCCTGGACGGCGACGAATGCGGCGCGCAGGGCGACTTCGGTTTTGCCAAAACCCACGTCGCCACAGACGAGGCGATCCATCGGACGGCCTGATTTCATGTCGGCGATTACGGCGTCGATGGCGCTTTGCTGATCGGGTGTGGTCTCGAAGCCGAAGCCTTCGGCAAAAGCCTCCAGGTCGCGGGCGTTGAAATTGAAGCGCAGGCCGGACCGGGCGGCGCGGGCGGCGTAGAGGGCGAGCAGTTCGGCAGCGGTGTCACGCGCCTCGATGGCGGCCTTTTTGCGCGCTTTTTCCCATTGCCCGGAGCCGAGGCGGTGCAGGGCCACGGATTCTGGATCAATGCCGGCGTAGCGGGTGATGACATGCAGTTGGGAGACAGGCACGTAGAGTTTGTCGCCGCCGTCGTATTCGAGGTGCAGGAATTCGGCTTCGCCTTCCCCCAGATTCATGTGCACGAGCCCGAGATAGCGGCCGATGCCGTGGGAGGCGTGCACGACCGGATCATTGATCTTGAGTTCGGAGAGGTCGCGCAGCCACCCCTCCACCGTCGCGGCCTTGCGTGTATCGCGTCGCCCACGGGGGCGGGCTGCGGTGTAAAGCTCGGTTTCGGTGACGATGGCAAGTTTGGCTTCCGGCAGAATGAATCCGGCAGCGAGCGGGGCGGTGGTGATGGCGAAGTGTGTACCGCCGTCCTCGGCGAATGCGGCGAAATCGGCGCAAACCTGCGGGGTTTCGCCGTATTCGGCGAAGAATTCGAGCATGGTTTCGCGGCGGCCCGGCGATTCGGCCAGGAGCAGCACGCGCCCTGCGAATCCGGCGCGGAAGGCTTTGAAGAGGCTCAGTGGATCGTCAGCCTTGCGGTTGACGGCAAATCCGGGCAGGGGGAGGGCAGCGGCGTGGCCAGTGCCGGGGGCGGTATTGCCGGGGGTTTCGGCAATCGTCAGCCGGGGGCGGCCACGGAGTGCGCCGAAAAAGTCTTCTTCCTTCAGGAAAAGCGCTTCGGGCGTGAGTATCGGGCGGGTTTGGTCGCCGCGCAGCATTTGGTGGCGCGATCGGGTGTCGTGCCAGAAACTTGCGATGGCTTCCGGCACGTTGTGATGCAGGAGCACGGGGGAGGCTGGCGGCAGATAGTCGAAAAGCGTGGCGGTCTCTTCAAAGAAGAGCGGCAGGTAATACTCGATGCCTGCCGGAGCGATGCCGTTCGAGACATCCTTGTAGATGGATGCGCGGCTTGGGTCGCCCTCGAAGGTCTCGCGGAAACGGCTGCGGAACCGTGTGCGTCCGGTTTCATCGAACGGGAATTCATGCGCGGGCAGCAGGCGGATTTCCTTCACCGGGTAGATGGTGCGTTGGGTGTCGGGGTCGAAAGTCTTGATGCTTTCGATACGTTCGTCGAACAGGTCGATTCGCAGTGGCAGCGTTGCGCCCATCGGGTAGAGATCGAACAGCCCGCCACGTACAGCAAATTCGCCGGGGCTGACGACCTGGGTGACACAGTGATAGCCGGCCAGCGCCAGTTGCGCGCGCAGTTGCTCTGTCTCGAGCGCCTCGCCCTGCTTGAGAAAGAAGGTGTAGGCGGCGAGAAAGGCTGGCGGAGCCATCCGGTAGAGCACGGTGGAGGCGGGAACGAGCACCACGTCGGCCTCATTCCGGCTGATGGCGTAGAGCGTGGAAAGCCGCTCGGAGATCAAATCCTGGTGCGGCGAAAAACTGTCATAGGGAAGGGTTTCCCAGTCAGGCAGAAGGCATACGCGAAGGTGCGGCGCAAACCAGCCAATTTCGTCTGCGAGCCGTTGGGCCTCGGCAGGATGCGCGGTAACGGCCGTGAGCATTTGCCCGCGCCCGGCCAGCGTGGCGATGGCTAATGCGTCGCCTGCTCCCGCCAGTTCCGGCAGATCGTACCGTGATCCGGGTTTGGGAAGATTCAGGTTAGAGATCGAGGGCAGAAGGGACGCGAGGGCGGGTGAAGCAGGCATTGCGGCGATGAAGGCGACTCAAGACAAAGCGCGATTATAGGGGATTGGCGGTAGAGTCCTCGTGGACAGGCGGGGAGCGACGAAACCAGCGCATGGCGGGAAACCTGAATGTGCTATAAACAGAGGAGTTTTGAAGCTGAGTGAAATCATCATGAGCGACTTATCCAGCCTGCGGCCAGTTGCGGTCTGGCGGCATTTTTTCAATCTTTGCCGGATCCCGCGTGCCTCGGGCCAGGAGGCCGCAGTGCGTGACGCTTTGTCGAAATGGGCCTGTGATCGTGGCCTGAGCGTGAAGGTCGACAGCCGTGGCAATCTCATTCTGGGCAAGCCTGCCACGCCGGGCCGTGAGAACCATCCAGGCATGGTGTTGCAGGGGCATCTGGATATGGTGTGCCAGAAGAGTAGCGGCAGCCCGCACGATTTCGGGCATGATCCGATTCGGCCCGTGTTGCGTGATGGTTGGGTGACGGCGTCCGATACTACGCTCGGAGCCGACAACGGGATTGGGGTTGCGCTGGCGCTGGCGGTGCTGGAGGCCGATGATCTCGAACATCCCGCGTTGGAAGTCCTTCTGACCGTGGATGAGGAAGCGGGAATGCATGGCGCAACGGGCCTTGAGCGGGACGCCGTGCGGGGGCGTTTGCTGATTAATCTCGATACCGAGGAATGGGGCGAAATTTATATCGGCTGTGCCGGAAGCGCCGACGTGGTCGCCGACGTGTCCTTGCCTTTGGTAGCGGCCCCGGCGGATATGCGGGCCATCGGTTTACGGCTCTCCGGCCTGACCGGGGGGCATTCTGGCATCGACATTCACCGGCGGCGTGGCAACGCGATCAAGCTGCTGGCACAGTTCCTGCACGAACTTGCCAAAAAAGGTTTTGGTTTCCGGCTCGTGTCGATGATGGGCGGTACGGCTCACAATGCCATTGCGCGCGAGGCCGAAGCCGTGCTCTTGGTGGAAGGCACCCCCGCCCTGCTGGAGGAAGCCGGAGGTTTTATAGCGGGGCTGCGAAGCCAATTGGATGATGAAGAGTCCGGGGTTCGCATCGACTTCGAGCTTGTTTCAACGCAGGACACGGGCGATGCCCTGTCGGGTGAGACAACCCGCCAAGTGCTGGCCCTGTTGAGCGATTTGCCCTGCGGCGTGCGCCATATGAGCGGGCAGATGCCAAATGTCGTCGAGACTTCCAACAACATCGGAGAATTGCGGTTGGAAGCTGGCCGCCTGCACGTCAATATGATGGTGCGTTCACTGGACGAACATGGCATCCATACCCTGTCCGACGAGATCGTCGCGCGCTTTGCCGCCTCGGGCTTCGATGGCCTCCATGTCACAGGGGCCGGGCCGGTATGGCACCCGGACTCCGGATCAAAACTGCTTGCGCTGGCGCGGGGCGTTTACCGGCAAACCTTCGATCATGAAGCCACGGTCCAGGTGATTCACGCCGGGTTGGAGTGCGGCGTTTTCAACTGGTTGTGGCCGGACATGGACATGATTTCCTTCGGCCCCACGATTCGCGGCGCGCACGCGCCCAATGAATGCGTCGAGACGGCAAGTGTGGAACGCGCCTGGCAGTTGCTTGCTGGAATATTGGCAGCGGTTCCCGAAAGAGAATCGGGAAACTGATCGCCACGTCCCGTCTCGCTGTTTTCGGAATTTTTGCAGTATCCATCGCAGTTCTCTATGTCACGGGCGAATTTGACCGTAGCCATTCGCGCAGGATGGCGTTGAAATGGGCTTCCCAGTCTTTGCCCATCTCGCGCAAGGCATCGAGCACGTCAGAGTCCAGAGAAAGCTCGATGTGTTCCGCAGGTAGTGTTCCTGTGCGTGCGCATCTACGCAGGGCGGCAAGTCTGTCAGCGGTTTCGGCTCGCGCGGAAACAATGGTCCCGGAATTGAGCATCATGATTGTTACCTCCATCGGAGTGGGCGCAATGTTATGTATGTTACATACATGCGTCAGGTTGTTTTTCATAAAAACGGAGAGCATTTTCACTCAGCAGGAATCGTGCCTGATCGTATCTTATTGATTAGATAAATGTATTAAGTTATCAAATAAGAGCACTGTAAAAAGTGTCGACATTTCACAAGACGATAGAAATTTGTCAATATAAAAATAATTAAATTTATATGTAATTTTTTTGAACACATGCCGAACACAAACCTCGCCATTCATGGCGATGTCAGTGGGACGAACGCTTATGGAGCCGAAAGCTCCCATGAACCGTATCGGGGAATCCCCGGCCTTCAGACCTGGGTGACTCAAATACGTTTGTTATGGGTACATGAACTGCCGTGCCAGAATGAGTTCTCCCGGAAAACGCATTGGCAAGGTGAATTCCTGTCGTTTTTCATGCGGCGTGTTTTCGTTTGTGACGATGGCCAGACGGGCAATGGTCAGGCTGTTATTGCCTGCGCCACCATAGAAATTGATATAGATTTGATACAACCCTTTTTCCGGCGCGTTTGAGGCGAAAATCTCCGGGCCGTAGCCGTCTGTAACGTCCACGTCGATTGCGCCGCCTTTGACGGCCCGGTTCCCGTACCAGGCGTGTTGGCCGCCCGGTGTAATCACATGCAGGTCAAGGTCGGTTCCGCTGGTATCCCAACTGAGCAGGACCCGCAACCTTGATACGGGTTGCCCGTTCGCGCTCTGATGGAACTGGAGGCGCGAGCGTTCCTCGCCCGAAAGGACTTCGATACTGTTGGCGCCGGCGCCGAAACTGTAAGGTCGCACGAATGTGCCGTTTTCATCGAACCGTACCGGCATGGCATTGCCGTTGACGACGAGCGTGGCGGTATCGGGCGTTTTCCCGCGCGCCTGGATACGTCCACGAATTTGGGCGTCTATCGGCGTGTCGGCGTCGATGCCAGGCCGTGCGGCGGGGTAATGCACGGACATGGTGAAAGGCGTGTCGGGATTGCCCGGGCGCCAGCCCGCGATGGGCGTGTCCAGTCCGGCCAGCGCCGGAGTGACCGGCAGCGTGAGGGCCAGCGCCACCACCCGCCGCGCCACGCTCAAGCGCAGGGAGCCGGTATGGGTCGTGTTCGTGTTCATGGTGTCATGTTTTCATCAACGAGTTTGCGTGCCCAGTGTTCGATGAGTTCCTCATCGCGGCTGGAGGGATGATGGCGCAGACCGAGATGCAGGTATTCGTGCGCCAGTGTAATACGGTCTTCGATTGACCGGAGGCCGCGCACATGGATGCGTCCCCTGTCCTGTTCGGAAAACGGCGTGCCATGAGACAACAGGCAGATATCCGGCAGCGGGGAGGGCTCATCGAACCCCGGCAGATGCCGGTACAGGACGCGACGCCATCGCGGCGCGCGCGACGCGAGCCAGGTCTGCGCTTCGGTAAAGCGACGGCAGGGAACGCCAGCCGGATCATTCATCGCGCCCAGGTCCGATTCTGGAAAGGTTCTTCGCAGGATGGCATCCCAGGCCATGCCGCTTTGACTCGCGGTAACAGCGTCCGCCCAGGCCATGCGATTTTCCCCCGGAGCCGTGCCGTGATAGCCGACCGGAGTACCCAGGAGTACCAGCCCGGTCGTGAAACCGGCCACGGCGCGCGCGTCCGGGCTGGGAGGATGGATGGATACCCGCTGCTTCCGGCTGCTGTCGTCGATGATGAGGCAATTCCCTTGTCTGGTTGCCTCATTGACCAGGTAGCTGCGAATGACGACCGACAAGGCACGGGCGGCTTCGGTCTGTTTCGCGTCGGCCTCGCGGTCGATGACGCGGGCGACGTAATCATCGAGGCCGAACCGTCCTTCGACGCGGGCCCGGCCATTTGGGCGGGAAAGAGCCAGTTCGCCAAATGAGGTGAAAGGGATCGAGACGCCACTCTGGA
>JAISPJ010000096.1 GCA_031274995.1 Azoarcus sp. | reverse complement strand
TTGAGTATGATGCCGTGCCCGCAGCCGGGACACCAGATATGCGGAAAAAAACGGTCGCGGATAAGTTTGTGCACGCTCATGTCACACCCCCCTGCCTTCGATGACGCGCATCACCTTGCCGATATCCGCAGAGGCGACAAGTTGTCCGTCAGTGCGGTTGGCAAGATAGACTTTGTCAGGGTTGGGCACGGCCTTCTTTACCTCGGCGAGGATGTGCCCCATATTCATTTCAACCACATAGATATTTTTGGCTTTAGCCGTTTTTTCACGCACCAGGCCGGCGGGGAAGGGCCAAAGCGTTTGCAGTTCCAGCAGACCCGCCTTGCGCCCGCGCAGGTGCAGGCTTTCCACCAGATGGCGGGCGCTGCGCGCTGATGCGCCGTAGGAGATGAGCAGGTCTTGCGCGCCGTCCAGATAGTATTCTCTCCAGCGGGCGATTTCGCCGGTATGGTTTTCAATCTTGTCCACAAGATGATGCAGCAGTTTGTCCACCGCTTCGGGCTGTTCCGTCGGGAAGCCCCAGATGTCATGGAACAGACCGGTAACATTATACCGATGCACGCCGCCGAAATCCGACATGGGCAGACGGCCGTCCTCGCGGGGCAGATAGGGATGGTAGTTGACGCCGGGCTTGACCGAAGTGCGCAGCCTGTCCACCACCGGCACGGCGCCGGGTTCGGGAAGTTCCAGTCGTTCGCGCATGTGTCCCACTACCTCGTCAAACAGCAGAACAACGGGAGTACGGTATGTTTCGGCCATGTTGAAGGCTTCAATCGTGATGGAGAAGACATCCTGCACCGAGGAGGCGGTCAACACGATCACCGAGTGATCGCCATGCACGCCCCAGCGGGCTTGGTTCACGTCGCCTTGCGACACTTTGGTGGGCAGACCGGTGGAAGGCCCGCCGCGTTGCACGCTGACAACCACGCAGGGCACTTCAGCCATCATGGCGTAGCCGAGCGCTTCCTGCATCAGTGAAAAACCGGGACCGCTGGTGGCGGTCATGGATTTGGCTCCGGTGAGCGAAGCGCCGATAATGGCGCACATGGAAGCAATTTCATCTTCCATTTGAATAAAGACGCCATTCTGTTGGGGCAACATTTCCGCAAGATGCTCGGCGACTTCCGTGGACGGGGTGATGGGATAGCCCGCAAAAAATTGGAGACCCGCATACAGGGCGCCCCGCACACAGGCTTCGTTGCCTTGCACAAAAAGCAGTTGAGAACTCATGCCTGCGCCTCCTGTTGGGGGCTTTTGTCCTTCGCGGGGGGCAAGTCGACGGCAATGGCCAGATCAGGGCAGTACAAGGCGCACATGCCGCAACGGATACAATCGTCCGGCCTGGCCTGCCGGGCTTTGCTCGCCCGATCCAATTCCAGTGTCTTTTTGGGGCAGAAGGCCGCACAAATACCGCAGCCTTTGCACCATTTAACGTTGATCGTCACAACAGCCATGCTTCCCCCAGAGGGTAAGGGATGATAAAAATATATAATGATACAAAAGCATTATGCGTCTCTCAATTCATTGACAAGACGTTGAATCTCGCCGAACAACAGACGTAAAGCATCCATCTCGTCGCGGGCGCGGCGCATCAAGGTCGCGGTTTCTTCCGCAATCCGGTTGATCTCCGCCGTCCCTTGATTGATCTCTTCGCTTGCGGCGGACTGTTCTTCACTGGCCGTGGCTATGGAACGCACCTTATCCGCTGTGGATTCAGCAATGGTCACAATGGAGTGTAAAGATGCGCCGGCATGCTGCGCCATTTCCGTACTTTTGCCGACAGATACGGAAGCTTCCTCCATTCCTTGAATGCTGCCGCGCGTTTCGGCCTGGATCGCTTTCACCGCATCGCCGACTTCCTTCGTGGCGTGCATGGTTTTTTCCGCCAATTTGCGCACTTCATCGGCCACCACGGCAAAACCGCGTCCTGCTTCACCGGCCCTGGCGGCTTCTATCGCGGCATTGAGCGCCAGCAGGTTGGTCTGGTCGGCAATGTCGGTGATCACGCTCATAATCCGGCCAATGCCATCGGCCTGTTCACCCAGTTTATTGAGATCGTTTTTCAGGCAGGCGGTTTTTTGAGCCACATCGCCGATAGCCCGCACAACGTCGCTTACAATGTTCGCGCCTTCGGCGGCGTTGCTCCTGGTTTCTTCCGCGCTGCCGGCCGCAGCGCCGGCATTGCTCGCCACCTCGAGCACTGTGTTGTTCATTTCTTCCATGGCCGTGGCGTTCGTCTCAGTGCGTTCCCGCTGGATATCGGCTCCTTCACCGGCAAATTGTATATTCTCGATCAACTGATCCGCCGAAGCCTGAATTTTTTCGGCAATAGCCGCCAAACGTGTCCCCGCCTGGCGCATGCCTTCGCTTTTGGCCCGTTCAGCGGCGCCGCGCGCTTCTTCGGCGTCCTTTATGGCGATATTCGCTTTTTCGGACTGTTCTGTGGCTTCCTTGCTTTTTTGCTCCGCTGTCGCGATCATGTCTTTGAGATTCACCACCATGACCCCCAGCGCATGAGCCAGTGTACCGATTTCATCGCTCCGTTCCACAGTGAGCGTTTTGTGCAAGTCGCCTTCCGCAACGGCGCGAGCGAATTGGACGCTTTGATTCAGCGCGTTCACAACCGTACGCACAACGAGGAAGACAATCAAAGCAATGGCAAGTGCAGCGGCAATGCCTATAGCTG
>JAISPJ010000098.1 GCA_031274995.1 Azoarcus sp. | reverse complement strand
TCCGCAAACGTCGCGGCAAATCGGCCCTGACTTACACTTTCAGGCGACGACGGCGCGCAACCATTCCAACGACACCCAGCCCGGCCAGCAGCATGGCGTACTCGGCGGGTTCGGGAACGGCGAGCGGACCGCCCGTGAGGCTGAGGTCGTAGGCACCCCAGCCACTATTGGCATCCACTGCGCCCGTGAGCCGGAGAATGTAATTGCCGCTGTAGGCATACTGAGCGAAATTAAGGTCGCCCGTAACCTGGAGCGTCTGTTTGCCATGGACGTCCGGCGCGCCGAGGGAACCACTCAGCTGGAAAAGCCTAAAGTCATTATTCGGCACCCCGGAGCCGTCATTCCAGTACACGTTGACCCACAACTCTTCGATCTTGATATTGGTGGTCGAGAAGCTCAGATCAATGGAAAAGACACCGAACGAGGCACTCTCGAGGCCATTCTCGATCGAGAATGTGTATCGATCATCGAAATAGTACTGTTGATTGCCATCACGCTCCGTAACTTCAATCGAGACATCTTTTTTGAACAGCGTCTCGCCGGAATTAAGCGTACCGAGGTCATACACGGCTGCCTGCGCGAAGGCGGACAAACCAAGCCCCAACGCGGCAACGGCAACTACTTTATTGAAATGCATCATGAAACTCTCCTTTAAAAAAACTACTGCCAAGATGGTCGATCATATCAAGCAAATTCCATGCCTGTATTTTGTTGCATTTTTGTCCGGTCTCAATTTGCCATGCCGCGCCAGCGCGCAATGGATGCCGGAAGCCTGCTTCGTGCGGGTATTTACTTGAAAGTTTTTGGAATTTTCAATAACCTTGATGTGTAAACGGACACGGCCGCAACACCGGAACGAAGTATTAGTGCAGCAATTGTCGCGTAAATCGTGTATGGTCTCACGCGGAGTTGGTTGCCTGTCTGATAGTGGAGTCTAGGCTGTTTTGCGGCATGAAGTTCTGGATGTCGGGTTTCTTTACACTGTTTTTTCCGGGATTTTCCGGGAAGTGAAATTTGACATATCAGGTAATGGTCTTGTGGATTCTACTTGTATGTATGTCACATATACAGGCAGGTTTGGTTTTGTAATCGGGCGGATGTCGGTAATTTTTACACTCTGAGTCAGAGGTTTTGTTTTATGAATAACAAGAGGCAGCGCAGGTTCACCGTATTGGTGGGCGGGTTGGTTACATTGCTGGGTTTTCAGGCGGCTTTGGCTGTCGCACAGGAAGACGCCGGCACGCAGGAAAGCGCTGGCACGCAGGAGAGCGCCGGTACGCAGGAGAGCTCTTTTGCGCCGGATGACAAGAGTCCGCTCAGTTTATCGGTTTCACAGTCTGTCTCCTGGGACAACAACATCTACCGCTTGCCGGACGAGGAATACCTTGGCCCTTCGGCTCGGGGGAAAAAACGTAGCGATACTTTGTACACTACCAAGGCAAGCGTCAATTTTGACAAGGAATACAGCCGCCAGGCTTTCCATGCCGGGCTTGCCGCGAACTATACCAAGTACGGCTCGCATTCAGAACTCAGCAACTTTTCGCCGGACGCCCGCCTGCATTGGGACTGGCGGGCGGGGGACCGTTGGAGCGGTGTTCTCGGGTGTAATTACAGCGACACGTTTGTCGGCTTCGACAACACCTATAGTGCTGTCAGCAACACCGAACGGGATCGGCTCATGCGGCAGCTTTTGCGTTGTAACGCCAGCGCCGATTACTGGTGGCATCCGAACTGGGCCACAGGGTTTGGTTACTCCGACGTTCGTACCGACTATAACTCTGATGCCTGGTCACGCAGCAAGTACAATGCCCAGACGAAAAGCCTGAACCTCACTTACCGGCCTTCTACCGGCAATCGCGTCGTACTGAGCTACCGCGCCGAGGACGGCGAATATCCAAACCAAGATAAAGTGACAGGATCGTTGCGGGAGTGGTCGCAACGTGAAGGACGGATTTCCGCCCAATGGCGATTGTCCGGTGTCACGCAATTGAGTGGCTATATTGGATATACGAAAAGAAAATACGAATGGGCGTCTGACCGGAATTTTTCGAGACCTGTGAGCAACATTGCGGTCCATTGGGTACCCACTGGAAAGGCGCTCATAGATTTATCCTGGCGGCGCGAGGTTGGCGCGGATGCGGATCTTGTTTCAAATTACGCCGAATCGGAGGTTTGGGCTTTGCATCCGACCTGGGTGCTTACCAGCAAGATCCGTCTTGGGGCCAGTTATGAGTATCGGAAGCGCGATTATCACAAATACAGAGATCTTGCCGGGATGGATCCCGAGGGACGGTACCTCCCAAGAGATTCCAAAATTACGGCATATGGCCTTAATTTCCAGTACCTGCCAACTCCCAATGCCAATATCGCGCTCGGTTATCAGCACCAGAACCGTAACGCAAGCTCGGATGAGTATGGTTTCCGCGCGCGGACGATATGGCTGTCGGCAAGTTTGACCTTTTAGCGGGGAGGCATTTTTTATCATGTCACGATATGGCATGATGCCTGTCTGGGAGGTATCGGCAGGCCGATACCGTTGCGGTGTGTCTGTTGTACGCGCCTTTCGATAGAAGGCCGTTTCGTTTTTGGAATGTCTATGTCCTCACTCGTTCGTTATGTTGCTACGTCGCTTTGTGCTGTTGCGTGCATGACCGGCATGCTTGTCGGTTGCAGCGCCAAAGAAGACAAACCTTCCTCCCAGGTTGCCGTCAAGGTCAACAAGGGAGAAATCTCCGTCCATCAGGTCAACGACCTGCTCTCGCGCAGCGGCAATATTCCGCCGGATCAGGTCGCCAAAGCGCGTTCGGCGACTGTCGAGCGTCTCATCGATCAGGAATTGCTGCTGGAGCAGGCCAGGAGCAACAAGCTCGACCGCAATCCGAACGTGATGCAGATGATCGAGTTTTCCCGCCGTGAGATTCTTGCCCGTGCCTATGGCGAGCAGGTTGCGAGTGGCGCGGCGCGGCCGGCCGAAGCGCAAATTTCCCAGTTCTACGACGAACATCCTGAATTGTTTGCCAAACGCCGTGTCTATAGCCTGCAAGAGATCAATATCCAGGTGGCGCCTGATCGCCTTGAAGAAGTGCGCACGCATTTGCAGTCTGCCGGTAACCCGCAACAACTCATGACTTGGTTCAATGAGCAAAAGATTCCATTTACCGTGAACGCGGGCATCAAGCCAGCGGAGCAGATTCCGCTTGAAGTGCTCAAGAATCTTGCCAAACTGAATCCAGGCCAGGCTGGTTTTGTCCAGACGCCCACGGGCGGGGTTCTCATTTTCGTCGTTGGCGCGCAGGAAGACCCTGTTGATCGTGTCAAGGCGAAACCCGTCATTGAGGGCTTCCTGGTTAATCGGGCGCGTGCCGAAAGCGTCAAGGCCGAGATCAAACGTCTGCGCGAGGCGGCTACCATCAATTACGTCGGTGATTTTGCGCCACCTGCCACAGAATCGCCCGCTACTGCGGAGCAAGGCCCGGTTGTGCCGCCCAATCCCAAAGCTGAGTCCGAAGATGCCCCCTCCGTCCAGTCGATCATCGAAAAGGGAACTATCAAGCTGAAATAAAGCAGACGGGACGTGTACAAAAGGGCGCTCGCCGGAGCTGCGATCCATCAGGCATCGCGGCTCCGGCAGCCGTCACATGACCGACTTATACATTACAGGCCAAAAATACAGATGATTTCCCGTTTTCTTCGTCCCTTGTGCGTTCCTGTCCTGATCTTCTTGGGTTTTGCCGGTGCGGCGCAGGCTGCGGATGAACGCGAATACGTTCTCGGCCCGGGCGACATTGTTCGCATCACGGTGTTCCAGAATCCGGATCTCACCACCGAGGCGCGTGTATCTGAAAAAGGCATGCTGACTTTCCCGCTGCTTGGCGCGGTTTCCGTGGGCGGCAAGAGCACGTCCGCTGCCGAGGGGGAGATCGCTGCCCGTCTGCGGGATGGCGGCTTCGTGCGGCAGCCGCAGGTCAATGTACTGCCGTTGCAGATCCGCGGTAACCAGGTTTCCGTACTTGGGCAAGTCAATAGGCCGGGGCGTTTTCCGCTCGAAACCGCGAACCTGCGCCTGACCGACATGATTGCCTCTGCTGGAGGCATTTCGTCGGGAGGGGCTGATATCGTGATTTTCATTGGCGTGCGTAACGATAAACAGGTGCGGCGCGAAATCGACCTGCCCTCGTTATTTCTCAACAGTGAAACAGCAAACGATATCGTGATGACCGCAGGGGACATCATCTATGTGCATCGTGCGCCAATGTTCTACATCTATGGAGAGGTTAACCGCCCCGGCGCTTTTCGTCTCGAACGCAATATGAGCGTGATGCAGGGCCTGGCCTCCGGCGGAGGAACCTCGGCGCGTGGCACCACGCGCGGGCTTCGCATCCACCGGCGCATGCCTGATGGTTCACTAAAAGTGATTGAGCCAGGACTCGACGATTTCCTGAAGGCCGATGACGTGATCTACGTCAGGGAAAGCCTGTTCTGATCGGTAGCCTATGACGTTCCAACAGTTTCTTCTCATTTTGCGCGCCCGTCGGTGGATTATTCTCACCATCCTGGGCTGCGTGGTGCTTCTGACGGTGGCTATCAGTCTGGTGTTGCCCAAGCAATATACCGCTACCGCATCACTGGTGGTCGATATGAAGATAACCGACCAGTTGGGTACGCCCCAGGCGCTTCAGGGCTATCTCGCAACCCAGATCGACATTATCAGCTCTGAACGTGTTGCCTTGCGCGTGGTCAGTGTGACCCGGATGGACCAGGTTCCCTCGATCCGGGAACAATGGCGCGGCGAAACGAACGGAGCGGGCGGGGATCGTGGCTTCCAGATTTGGCTGGCGGCATTGCTTCGGAGACAACTGGATGTGCGCCCTTCGACAACAAGGGAAAGTAACATCATCAGTATTAGCTATAAGGCTCCCGACCCGGCGTTCGCCGCAGCCATTGTGAACGCTTTTACTCAAGCCTACATAGACACTAATCTCGAACTCAAGGTGGACCCCGCGCGGCAGTACGTCCAGTGGTTCGGCGATCAGACCAAGGAGGTGCGCGAAACGCTTGAAAAAGCCCAGCGCAAGCTCTCGGCATATGAGCAGGAACATAGCATTCTGGCCGGGGATGGCCGCTTTGATGTTGAGAATATGCGCTTGGCCGAACTCAGCAGCCAACTCTCGGCGGCGCAGGGACAGAGAGCGGAAAGCAGTTCGCGCCAAAGCCAGGCTGGCTCCGCCGAATCCCTGCCTGAAGTCATGGGCAATCCGGTTGTTGCCAGCCTCAGGACGGAACTGGCGCGGCTTGAAGCGGATCGCAGCCAGTTGCTCGAACGGCTTGGCCCGAATCATCCGCAAATACGTGAGTTGAGCGAGAAAATTTCTGAGCAGAGTCAGCGTGTGGCATCGGAGACCCAGCGCGTAGCAAGTTCGCTTGGCACGACTTCCCGTATCAGTACGGCACGTATAAAGGAAATTACCGAGGCAATCGAGAGGCAGCAGGCGCGGGTGCTCGAACTCAAAAGACACCGGGACCAGATCGCGGTGCTTCAGCGCGATATCGAAAACGCTCAAAGGGCATACGATCTTGTCACCCAGCGCCTCGCGCAGACGAACCTCGAGAGCCAGACGCAGCAAACCAATGTTTCGGTGTTGACTCCTGCAACGCCTCCCCTGGAACACTCCAGCCCAAAACTCCTGCTCAATACGGTGATCGCCGTGTTTCTCGGGGTACTGCTTGGTATTGGTATGGCTCTGTTGCTTGAACTGCATGATCAACGTGTGCGGGGAATCGAAGACCTCGCGCAATATGCGGATATTCCCCTTCTCGGGACTGTCCCCGGATTGGAAAAGCCTCGTTTTGGCTTCCGTGTCCTTCGTCGCTCGGTGGCTGCTTGAAAAGGAAAATGATGGACGAGGCTGCCAGTACTTCTTACTATTCCAATCTGAATGACCAGTCGATCGGCGAGATACTGGTCTCTGCCGGACGAATTTCCCCCGATGATGCCGAGCAGATTTACCGGGAACAAAAAAAACGAAAGCTGCGGTTTGGCGATACGGCAATCGCGCTTGGTCTTGCGACGGAAGCCGACGTCCAGTTCGCCTTGTCCCACCAGTTTCAGTATCCCTACCTGCAACGTGGCGAGAGCAAGGTCTCGGAAACCGTTGTGGCGGCGTACGACCCGTTTTCTCCCCAGGTGGAATCGTTGCGTGCGATTCGCAGCCAACTGGTGTTGCGCTGGTTCAACGCCAATACCGGGCGCAGGGCGCTCGCGGTCGTGAGTCCTGGAGAAGGGGAAGGACGTTCCTGGTTCGCAGCCAATCTGGCCGTGGTATTTTCGCAATTGGGCGCGAGGACTTTGCTGATCGATACAGATCTTCGCTCACCGTCTCTGCATCGCCTTTTCGGGATCAGCAATCGAAGCGGGCTTTCATCCATCCTTGGGGGGCGTGCCAGCGGCAATGTCGTGTTCAGGGTTCCTTCCCTGCTCGATCTTTCCATTCTGCCTTCCGGCCCGGTGCCTCCGAATCCTCAGGAATTGTTGGCGCGGCCCTTGCCGGAGCGGATGGTTGCGCAGTTGGCCAAAAGTTTCGACGTTATCCTCATGGATACCCCGCCCTCTGGCAGGTATGCCGAAAGCGTGGCTATTGCCACGCGGGCGGGCGGGGCGCTGATCGTGTGCAAGCAGAATCAGACCCGGATGCGCGATTTTGATGCGCTTTGCGCCAGGCTGAAAGACGCCAATGTCGTGATTGCGGGAAGCGTACTCAATGGCAGCGGGAACAAGGTAGATAGAAACCGGGCGAGACAGGCAGAAAATCAAGGTTCGACGGTTGTGTCGCGCCTGATGCTGGAGTTGAAGCCACCCGGCAGCAATATCCGTTCAAAGGTGCTGCAACAACAAACCCGCCAGATTCGGACGGTTTTCCCCGGTGAGCCATCAAAGGGCGGCGGTGAGGCCGTGCTGGAAGTCGACTCTGCGACGCTTCCTAAAAAACCGTGATTCGCTTCAGCCCACCATGAATGTCGAAGATCGCGCTCGGCATGTGTTCGGAATTTGGCTGATTTTCAGCGGGAAAGAATCAAAATGCGCATTCTTATCAGTAATGACGATGGTTATTTTTCTCCAGGAATCGCGACACTGGCGCTGGCGCTGTCCAGTATTGCCGATGTTACGGTGGTTGCGCCGGAACGGGATCGCAGCGGGGCGAGCAATTCCCTGACGCTTGATCGCCCGCTGACCTTGCGGCGTGCGGCAAACGGTTTTTATTATGTCGATGGTACGCCGAGTGATTGTGTACACCTCGCGGTGACGGGCCTCTTTGAAGAATTGCCCGAGATGGTGATTTCCGGCATCAATCACGGTGCCAACATGGGCGACGACACAATCTATTCCGGCACGGTTGCCGCCGCCACCGAAGGTTACCTGCTGGGGGTACCCTCGCTTGCGGTATCGCTCATCAGCCGCGATGCGAGCGATTTCTCAGCGGCGGCCCAGGTAGCGGTGGATTTCGTCCGTCGTTTCATTTCCCGGCCGTTCCGGGAACCCATCCTGCTCAACGTCAATGTGCCGGATTTGCCCTACGAGCGTCTTGGGCCGCCATGCGTGACACGCCTGGGAAGGCGTCACAAGGCAGAGCCGGTGGTGCGTGGGACAACTCCGCGTGGTGATACCGTCTATTGGGTGGGCGCGGCGGGCCGTGCATTTGACGCGGGAGAAGGGACGGATTTTTACGCCGTGGCCAATGGCCAGATTTCGGTTACGCCGCTTCAGATCGATCTGACCCACACCGCGCAAACCAAAATGGTAACTGACTGGTTGTCGCAGTGAGCATGATCCGATTGAAGTCCCCGTGCGCCCCTGCTCTCGATGCAACCCGTGCCAGGGCGCGAATGATCGAGCGCCTGCGCGCGCAGGGCATCCACAACGAGAAAGTGCTGGCCGCGATGGCCGCGGTTCCCCGCCATCAGTTCGTCGAGAAGGGGCTGGCCTTCAGCGCCTATGATGACAGTGCCCTGCCCATCGGTTTTCAGCAAACGATTTCGCAACCTCTCATCGTCGCGCGCATGATCGAAATTTTGTGCGATGGCCGTGAACTGGGCCGCACGCTGGAAGTCGGCGCGGGCTGCGGCTACCAGGCTGCCGTGCTCTCGCTGTTGGCGAGCGAGGTCTTCGCAGTCGAACGCCTGAAGCCGTTGCTTGACCGGGCGCGGGAGAACTTGCGGCCATTGCGTTTGCCTAACCTGAGGTTGAAGTGCGCCGATGGTACACTGGGGTTATCCGAAGCAGCGCCTTTCGATACCATCATCGTCTCGGCGGGAGGATTGGAGGTGCCGCCCACGCTGAAAAACCAGCTTGCGCCGGAAGGCAGGTTGCTGATTCCGGTAGGGGACGCTGACCAGCGTTTGCTGCTGATCGAGCGGCAAGGTGGCGTTTTCAAGGAAGTCTGGAATGATCTTCCTGTGCGTTTTGTGCCATTGCTGACGGGGACGGAATGAATAAGGAACTATTTTCGACGCGACTGTTTTTTCCGGTATTGGTGGGGGTATTCGTGGCGGGTTGTACTCACACAACAGGCAGCACGCCTGTGCGCGATTCCAGACCCGTGCCGACGTCAAGGGCGATATCCCAGCCGCCGGTTGCTGTAGTTTCGCCCGTTGCCCGGCCGGGAGAGCATGTCGTGCGTCGTGGGGAAACCCTGTATGCCGTTTCGCGCCTGTATGGCGTCCCGGTGCAAGACCTTATCGTCTGGAACAATCTTTCCAGGCCGGAACAGCTCGAAGTCGGGCAAACACTGCGCGTTGCCGCGCCCGAGGTGATTGCCGTGCCGGTTGCGCCGCTTGAGGCGGCAAGTCCGCCGGAAATCAAAAACGAACCGCGCGGCGGCAAAGAAGCCTGGTCAGAGGAAGCCTGGGCGCGCCTGTATCCGCAAACGGCAAGCAACGTACCGGCTGCCACCATTTCGACTCCGGAACTCAGTGCCCCTCCTGAACCCGGTGCTCCCCCGGAATCCAGTGCTTCGGTAAGCTGGATGTGGCCGGTCAAGGGGACGATCATCAGCCGGTTCGATGAACCCACGGGCAGCGATGGCAAGGTGCGCAACCGGGGCATTGATATTGACGGGACACCGGGGACGCCCGTGCTGGCTGCTGCGGGCGGCAAGGTAGTCTATGCGGGCAGCGCTTTGCGCGGACTCGGCAATATGGTCATTATCAAACACAATGACGAATATTTAACGGCATATGCCCACAATCGCGTCATACTTGTGCAGGAAGGAAATACGGTGGCCAAGGGTCAGAAAATCGCCGAACTTGGCAGTTCCGACTCTGATCGTCCCAAACTGCACTTTGAACTGCGCAAACAGGGCACCCCCGTTGATCCGTTGAAATATCTACCCGGCTTGTGACGAAAGGACATGGAAGATTCGGACAATCCTGACAATGCTGAACGTCAAGAACTGAATCTTCCGCCCGAGGCCGAGGCGTTCCAAGGGGAACATCTCCCTGCGGATGACGAGCATTTCAGCGACGCAACGTATCGTTATCTGAACGAGATCGCTGCCAATCCCCTGTTGAACGCGCAAGAGGAAGCTGCTCTGGCTTATCGGGTGCGTGCGGGCGATTTTGAAGCGCGCCAGGCCATGATCGAGCGTAATTTGCGGTTGGTGGTCAATATTGCCAAGCGTTACCTCAACCGCGGCATTCCGCTCCTCGATCTGGTCGAAGAAGGCAATCTCGGCCTTATCCACGCCCTGGAAAAATTCGAGCCAGAACGTGGTTTTCGCTTTTCTACCTACGCGACCTGGTGGATACGGCAAGGCATCGAGCACGCAATCATGAATCAGTCGCGCACGATTCGCCTGCCGGTGCACGTCAACAAGGAACTCAACCAGGTCATGCGTGCCCGGCGGCGGATCGAGGCCGGCTTGCAAGGCGATTCCCTGGCTTCCGGGATTGCTTCCTGTCTCGACAAGTCTGTCGAGGAGGTGCGTGCCATTCTGGCTCTCGACGAGCGGGCCGTTTCGATTGACGCGCCGCTCGACATCGACCCCACTCTGTCGGTGGGGGAATCGCTCGCCGATGAGACCATCGAGCCGCCGGATCTGCAAATACAGAACAGCGAAATCGAAACCCTGCTGCGATGCTGGATCGATGCCCTGACCGACAAGCATCGCCTGATTATCCGTCACCGCTATGGCATCGAGGATAGTGACGTTCTGACCCTCGAAGAGCTTTCCAGCCAACTCGGCATCACGCGCGAGCGGGTACGCCAGATACAGATCGAGGCGCTTGGGCAGCTTCGGAAGATGCTCAGGCGGCGCGGTATTACCAAAGAGACGCTGTTGTAGGGGCCTGAGGGCGTCAGGCTTTACGTTTATCCCGCTCGATCAGCGCATAAGCCGAATGATTGTGGATCGACTCGAAATTCTCCGATTCTACGATGTATGCATCGATACGTGATTCGGCATCCAGTTGCGTCGCCACGTCGCGCACCATGTCTTCGACAAACTTGGGGTTGTCGTAGGCGCGTTCGGTGACGAACTTTTCGTCCGGGCGCTTGAGCAAGCCGTATAGTTCGCAGGATGCCAGACCCTCCACGATCTGGACGATCTCTTCGATCCACATATGCTGGTTGAGCGTGGCGGTGACGGTGACGTGCGAGCGTTGGTTGTGTGCGCCGTAGGCAGCGATTTCCTTCGAGCACGGGCACAGGCTCGTGACCGGGACGACGACTTTGAAGGTGAATTCGTGGCGGCCTTCCCCGGTCATGGTTCCGATGAAACTCACCTCGTAGTCCATCAGGCTGCGCACCCCGGAAACCGGGGCGGTTTTGGCGATGAAGTAAGGAAAATTCATCTCCAGATAGCCGCTTTCGGCTTCGAGACGTTCGACCATCATGCGTAGCATGGGGCCGAAGGATTCCACGGAAATTTCGCGTTCATCGCGGTTGAGGATTTCAACGAAGCGCGACATGTGGGTTCCCTTGAAGTTGTGGGGTAACCCGACGTACATGTTGAAGACCGCGATGGTGTGCTGGATACCTTCGGATTTGTCACGGACGCGAATCGGGTAGCGGATATTCTTGATGCCAACCTGATCGATGGCGATGTGGCGGCGGTCGAAGCTGCCTTGTACGTCGGGGATCGAAGCGCAATGACTCATGTGCGTGGCGCCTGGTTTTTGTATGAGGAATGGATTATAGAAATAATGCCTGTGGCATCCAGTTCCGCTTCGGCGAGCAACTGATGCTGTTCGCCGTGGTCAATGAACCGGTCGGGAAGCCCTAATCGCAAGAGCTTGGGCCGCGCAGGCAAGGTGTCCAGGACGCGGGCGACTTCCGAACCGGCTCCACCGATGACGGCATTTTCTTCGAGTGTGACGAGGAGATTATGTTCCTGCGCGAGGCTGGTGATGAGAGCTTCATCGATGGGTTTGACGAAACGCATGTTGGCGACGGTAGCATCGAGCGTTTCGCCCGCTTCCAGGGCGGGCGCAAGCAGGCTACCGAAGGCAAGCAGCGCCACCTTCTGTCCATGCCGGCGAATTTCGCCCTTGCCGAGCGGGAGTGTATCCAGGCGGGCTTCGGGTGCGACGCCAGGCCCCTTGCCGCGCGGATAACGCACGGCGGAAGGGCCTTCATAGTGCAGCGCGGTGTTGAGCATCTGGCGGCACTCGTTTTCGTCGGCAGGTGTCATCACCAACATGTTGGGCACACAGGCGAGAAAAGAGAGATCGAATGCGCCGTGATGGGTCGCGCCATCGGCCCCGGCCAAACCGGCCCGGTCGATGGCCAGCACCACAGGCAGGTTTTGCAGCGCAATGTCGTGGATGAGTTGATCGTAGGCGCGTTGCAGAAAGGTGGAGTAGATGGCCACCACCGGGCGATACCCTTCGCAGGCCAACCCTGCCGCAAAGGTGAGCGCGTGCTGTTCGGCAATGCCTACATCGTGATAGCGTCCCGGAAATTCGCGTGCGAAACGGGTGAGTCCCGACCCCTCGCTCATCGCCGGGGTAATACCGACAATACGCGCATCACGCGCGGCCACGTCGCACAGCCAGTCGCCGAAGACCTGTGTATAGGTCGGTCTGGTTCCGATGCTGGCTTCCTCTAGCCCCGTGCGGTGATCAAACGTCGATACGCCGTGATAACGAACAGGATCGGCTTCGGCAAGCTTGTAACCTTGGCCTTTGCGGGTGACGACGTGCAGAAACTGCGGGCCTTTGAAGTTGCGCAGGTTTTGCAGCGTCAGAACGAGAACGTCGAGATCGTGGCCGTCGACAGGGCCGTAGTAATGAAAGCCGAACTCTTCGAACAATGTGCCGGGTGAATTTGGCGCAACCATCCCCTTGGCGACTTCTTCCACCTTGCGTGCCAGATCGAGCACGGGCGGGGGGGCGGCACAGAGCACTTTCTTGCCGAGGCTGCGGGCTGCCGCATAAGGGGCCATCAGACGGGCCAGGATGTTGGAGAGCGCGCCGACCGGCGGCGAGATCGACATCTCGTTGTCATTGAGAACCACCAGCAAGTTGATGTCCTTCATGCTGCCGGCGTTGTTGAGTGCCTCGAATGCCATGCCAGCCGACATTGCGCCATCACCAATCACGGCAATCGAGGCGCGCGCCTCGTTGCGGTCACGGGCGGCTACGGCCATTGCGAGCGCGGCTGAAATCGAGGTCGAAGAGTGTGCCGTGCCGAAGGCGTCGTATTCGCTCTCGGCGCGGCGCGGAAAGCCGGAAATGCCGCCATGGTGGCGCAATCCTGCCATTGCGTCGCGGCGGCCCGTGAGAATCTTGTGGCTGTAGGTCTGGTGCCCGACATCCCACACGATGCGGTCTTCGGGCGTATTGAAAACGTGGTGCAGGGCAACGGTGAGTTCGACCGTGCCGAGATTGGAAGACAGGTGTCCGCCGGTTTTCGAGACCGACTCGATCAAGAAACGCCTGAGCTCATCGGCCAGCATCGGCAGCTCATTGCGGTTGAGCGTGCGTACATCTGCTGGGGAATGGATACGGTCGAGAGTCGGATAATCTGACATCTTGTTGGGGCAGGAACGAATCAGGAGGCGCGATGCGCGATGAAATCGGCCAGTTCGCGCAGACGGTCGGCGCGTTCGCCCAACGGGGTGAGCGCATCGGTGGCTTCGGTCAGCAACTCTTCGGCAAAGCGGCGGGCTTCGGCCAGCCCCAACAGGCTGACATAAGTCGGCTTGCCATGCGAGGCATCTTTACCTGCCGTTTTACCCAGGGTGGCAGTATCGGAGGCCGCATCGAGGATATCGTCGACAACCTGATACAGCAAGCCGATGCGCTTGGCGTAAAGGTCGAGTCGGCGGCGCCGGTCTTCGGTGCCCCCTTCGCCGGCGCGCGCGCCGATCAGGACGGCGGCGCGGATCAATGCCCCGGTCTTGCGCACATGCATGGATTCGAGTTCCTCACGTGTCATCTCAAGACCGGCAGAGTCAATGTCGATAGCCTGTCCGCCTGCCATGCCATGGGAGCCGACCGCCTGAGCCAGCAACCGAATGACTTCGATTTGGCCGGACGTGGTCGAGCTGACCGGGAATTCGGCCAGCACCTGGAAGGCGAGGGCTTGCAGGGCATCACCCGCAATCAGTGCCGTGGCCTCGTCGTATTCGACATGGACAGCGGGTTTGCCCCGGCGCAGCTTGTCATCATCCATGCATGGCAGGTCGTCATGGATGAGCGAATAAGCGTGGATCAACTCAACGGCACAGGCGGCGCGGTCGAGTTGTTCCGGCCTCGCGTGCGTAAACCCGCCTGCGCCATGCGCCAACAGGGCACGTACCCGTTTGCCGCCATTGAGGACGGCGTAGCGCATGGCCCCATGCAACTTGGTTGGGGCAACATTGGCGGCAGGCAAAACGGTTTGCAGGATCGTTTCGGTACGCTGTTGTATGTAGGTCAACCAATCAGGGAACTTCATGGCATTTCAACCTCGGGTGGAATCACCTTGATGTATTGCATTGTCATTCGTGCTGGAGGCGTCCGGCTGAAACGCAACGAGCGTGTTGCCTTCAAGAATCCTGATTTGCTGTTCAGCCGCATCGAGTTTGTCCTGACAATGACGGAGCAGGGCGACGCCGCGCTGATATTGTTCCAGCGCCTGTTCAAGCGGCAAGGAACCTGTTTCCATCTGTCGGACGATGGTCTCCAATTCCGATACGGCGGCTTCGAAGGTTTTTGGGGCGGGCGCCGGTTTTGTCATGGTACGGAATGTAGAAACCCGGGGTGATGGGGAGAAAAAAGCAGCAAAAAAGTGATTGACATCGATACGCGAGAATATATGAGAAAATACCCGAACGCGCATCTGGCGGTCAAATTGGCCTGATTCGGCGCGTGTGCCCTTTTTCCAGCTTCTTGTTTGTTTCTCATTTATCTGAAGGGGGTTCGGGAATGTCCGACATTGCTTCCACGGCACGGTTGATGCCGGGTGTTTCACAGTTTCCGGTGTCATGGTATTTCGACGAAAAAATATTTGAACTGGAAAAAAAGCTTCTGTTTGATGCCGGGCCGGGGTACGCAGGCCACGAACTGATGGTGCCCGGAGTTGGCAGTTACCGTTCCCAGGAGTGGCTCGACCACGCCGGGCTGCTGTACCGCAATGCCGACGGAATTTACCGGCTTGCCAACGTCTGCCGCCACCGTCAGGCGATCATGCTGCAAGGCGCAGGCAAAACCGATAGCATCGTATGCCCCATCCATCGCTGGACTTACGATAACCAAGGTTCGCTTCTGGGTGCGCCGCACTTTCCGGCCAACCCCTGTCTCAATCTCAAACGCGACAAACTCGAGTCTTGGCACGGCCTGCTCTTTGCCGGGCCGCGTTCGGCGGCGCAAGACCTCGCCGGGATGGAAACCGCCCGCCATCTGGATTTCACCGGCTTCAAGCTTGACCGGGTCGAACTCCACGAATGCAATTACAACTGGAAAGCCTTCATCGAAGTCTATCTGGAGGACTACCACGTCGTTCCCTACCATCCGGGGTTAGGCAACTTCGTCACCTGCGACGATCTTACCTGGCAATTCGGCGATTGGTATTCCGTGCAGCAGGTCGGCATTACCGCGCTCGACAAATTCGGCTCCGATGTCTATGAGCGCTGGCAAAAGGCCGTGCTTGCCTATTACGGTGACAAACGCCCCACGCGCGGCGCGATCTGGCTTACTTATTATCCTAATATCATGGTTGAGTGGTATCCGCATGTGCTCGTGGTGAGCACGGTGATACCGCGTGACGTCCACAGGACGCTCAACGTGGTTGAGTTCTACTACCCCGAGGAAATCGTCGATTTCGAACGCGGATTCGTCAAAGCCGAGCAGGACGCCTATATGGAAACCGCCATCGAGGACGACGATATTGGCGAGCGCATGGATCGTGGCCGGTTGGCGCTGCTCAGGGAAGGCCGTAACGAAATCGGGCCATACCAGTCGCCGACCGAGGATGGAATGCAGCATTTCCACGAGTTTTACAGACGGATCATGGAACCGCATATCGGAGAGTGAGGCGGCGGCAAAAAAACCGGCAGTAGCGTTACGCTGCCGGTTTTTTTGAGGGGGTTTTGGTTTTTAGAGCGGTTTTTGTTTGATCCTGTACAGTACGTCGAGGTTCGCAGGCTCGCCCCAGGCCGCTCACGGTAATACCCACAGAGCGGCTTTGAGTGGCGTGAAGTTTACATTGTCTTCATCTCCTGCCAAGTGGCAGGTATCAGAGCACTTTATACCATTCCATAAGGTCACATGCCCTCTCGCGTCGCTGTTTCCATTTCCCGTGACAAGCAGAATACCCTTCATCCAGTTAAAGTCATTCGGGCTGGGGGGGTGATCGACCACTATATCGGGATCACCGAAAATATCCCGTAAATAAGATGATATTTCATCAATACGATGTATATACAGCCCTCCTTTCTTGCCGCTCACTGTGGAATACTTTCCCTGCTTGACTGGAAATCCTGTGTTGTTCAGCACAAAACTCATTCTGATAGTACATGCGTTTGTCCATTTTCCTTTTTCTTTTTCAGGTATATCAATGTTCTCTTGTACCTTGCCGCCAATGCGTTTTCCGACTGAAGGGACATTCACGTTCATAAGGGAAAAAAGATTCCACGCAAGCCGAAAACTGGGTCTTTGAATATCCACTTGTTTCAGTTGAATCAATGCGGCCCCTTGCGATACCGAATCACCCCGCGCTACATGAACTTTCATGATTACGCCAGCACTCGGCGATTTCACATAGATCTCTTTTTCCCAGTCTTTCAGTATCGCCACTACCGCGCCGGATTGAACCCATTCACCACGATAGACAAGAACTTCTGAAATCCATGCGCTGGCAGAGTCAGCCGTATCGGGAACATTGATGTTGATATATTTAGCCTTGTTGTTTTCCTGGTCTTTAGGATGTACTGAAGTTGCTTTGTTAAGGGACTCTGCTATGTTTGTCGTATCAGGTGAGGTTTCCTTGTTTTTGGCAGTATTGTTGTCGCTCGGTGCCTGCCGTTCGTCTTTGGATTCAGGAGGTGTCTTCGGGTCGGCGTGACTTGATATTTCACTCACGGGATTGAGCTGTTCCTCAGCAAAAGCGCTGCCAACAAGAAGTCCCATGAAAAAGAAAATAAAAAGTTTATTCACCGTAACACCCACTGCAAGCGCAGCTTGAAATGCCGGGCAGGGCCGCAGTCCGGCGGTTGTAATAATCTCGGTGCTGCTTGTCCCCACGCACTGGGGCAACTGCGCCATTGTAGCAATACAATCCGTGCAAATTCCCATCCACGGAAGGGAAGGGCTTCAAAGCTGTCTTTGGCGCTGACCGGTTGCCGTTTCTTGTTAATGCTCGTGTTCCAGATTCCATATTCGGTGCGCGTCGAGCAGAAGGCGGGCATGGGTTTCGAGGGCGTCGAGATGTGCGGTTTCGGCGGCTTGTGTGGCTTCGAGCGCTTGGCGGCTGACGAGCAGGATGTCGGTGAAGGAGGATTCGCCCAGCGCGTAGGCTTTTGTCACCAGCGCGGCATTGTTGCGTGCCTGATCGCGGATGCGTGCCTGGGTGGCGGCAATTTCCTTTGCAGCCATTGCCTGGGTTAGCAGTTGCCGCGCTTCGCGTTCGACTTTATTGCGAATCCGGGTTTCTTCCTGTTGCGCCTGATCGAGTTGCGCCAGCGCACCCGCGTGGTCGGCGCGGCGGGCTTCGCCCGGTAACGGAATACTGACGGCAACGCCGACGATGCGGTCTTCGCCGCTGCGCTCGCTGGTGTAGCGTAGCGCGACGGTCGGATCGGGTGTGCGTTCGAGTGCGCCGCGTTCGGCCAGGAGCTGTTTTTGCCGCGCCCGTGCTTGCGCTTGTTCGAGTTCGTGGTTGCTGGAGATGATGCGTGCGCCCCAGTCGGCACTTTCCACGCCTTCGGGAATATCGGGCAAGGGAGGCGCTGAGGAAGCCGTCATTGACGGCGGCAACGGCAGGCCGGGATATTTATGTTCGAGCGCGATCCGTGCCAGCCCCGCCCGCTGCGTGGCTTGTTGCTGCACGGCGATCAGGCGTTGGGTTTCGGTTTGTGCCAGCAACAATTCCATTTTCGGCGTATCACCGGCGCGAACGCGCTTTTGCATGCCGTCGAGCAACTGCCCGCTCAGCGCGACTTGTTCGGAAACCCGCAGCACGGCGTGTTCCTCGCGCAGCAGTTCGAACCAGGCGGCAAGCAGCGCCCGGCCTGCTTCGTGCCAGGCGTCGGCGTAGGCGAGTTCGGCAAGCGACATTGTCTGTTGTCCCAATTCCTGGTCTTTTTCGGCTTTGCCGAACCAGCGCAACGGGCGTTCGACAGAGATTCCATAGTCGTTGGAATTGCCGTCTGTGCGCGTCTTGCGCCGTGCGGGATCAAAACGCAGGTTCCATTCGTAGGGGCCGCTTTGCAGGCGTCGCCGCTCGGCGGCGGAGTAATCGATGTTGGCGCGCGCGGCCTGGAGTTCCGGGAGCCGCGCAAGCGCATCGCGCACAGCCGATTCCGGCGGCAATTCGGCGGGGTAGCGGGACGTGGAGGCGGCGGAAAACGGGGTGTCTGTCAAAGGGCTGGCCGGAGGAGGCGTTTGTGCGCAAGAACCGGAGGCAATGAATGCCAGCGCCGCGAACAGCGCGGCGTGGACACCTTTCGCGGGCTTTACCCTTTTCTCCGCCCCTTTTCCGCAAGCGGGCGAGGGAAGTACGCACGGCACTTCATTATCGGTAACGGTGTAAGAATGGCCGGACGTTTTTGTCAAATCCTTCATGCCATTCTCCCAAACGAAAGCAGCGGAACGACCCAGTACGCCATGTCCGGGCTGCGGAATTCTTCGCGCAGGGCTTCCACCAGCGGTACCACATCCTCGTTGCGCAACAGTATGTTCATCAGCCGTCGTTGCGAGCGCCCTTTCACTTTTTCCATTGCGCTTTTCAATCCGGCGCCGCGCCCCATGCCCTGCGCGTCGATCAGGGAAAAGCCGTGAACCCACTGCGGGTGGTCGAGCAGAAAGTCGATGATCTGTTCTTCAAGCGCCAACGGAAACGCCAGGGTCATCGCGCTGCCGTATTCGTGGGGCGCGTCCATTTTTGCGTGCGCGGGCGTAATGGGTTCTTCTTTCATTTCTTTCCTTCCAGACCGAAACGCTCGAACAGGATCGGCAGGATCACCAAGGTCAGGAACGTCGAACTGACCAGCCCGCCGACGACGACGATCGCCAATGGCCGCTGGATTTCCGACCCTGGCCCTGTCGCCAGAAGCAACGGGATCAGGCCGAAACCGGCGATACTTGCAGTCATCAATACCGGCCGCAGGCGGCGGCGCGCGCCCTCGCGGACGATTTTTCCGATTTCCATCCCGGCAGCGGCGAGTTGGTTGAAACAGGTAATCATCACCAGGCCGTTCAGCACCGCGATCCCCATCAGCGCGATGAAGCCGACGGAAGCGGGCACCGACAGATATTCGCCAGTCAAGAGCAGCGCGAAGATGCCGCCGATCAGCGCCAGAGGAATGTTGGCGAACACCAGCACGGCCTGCCGGACGCTGCCGAGTGTGGCAAAGAGAAGCAGAAAGATTAGCCCCAGCGCGACAGGAACGACGAGCGCAAGCCGCGCCGCAGCGCGCTGCTGGTTTTCAAACTGGCCGCCCCAGGCGAGACGGTAGCCGGTCGGCAGTTCGACCGTGGCGGCGACAGTGGCTTTCGCCTCTTCGACGAAACCGACCAAATCGCGGCCACGCACGTTGGCACGCACTACCGACATGCGCGAGGCGTTTTCATGCTCGATTTTGACCGGACCGTCGACCAGTTCGATGGTTGCCACTTCGTGGATCGGGATCACGTGGCCATCGGCAAGCGGCAGGCGCAGTTGAGTAAACAATTCTGCCGAGGAGCGTAGCGTGCCGCTACCCCGGATTTGCAGCGGAAGGCGACGGCCTTCCTCAATCACGACGCCGTTTATGCTGCCCTCGATCAGCGCACGCAGGTCGTTTTGCAATTGTGCGCTGTTCAGGCCCAGACGTCCGGCGGCAAGGCGGTCGACAGTGATCTGGAGATATTGTACGCCGCTGTTTTTTATGGTGATTACGTCTTCGCTGCCCGGAATTTTTTCCAGCACACGGACAATTTTCTCCGCCAGGCTGGAGAGCGTTGCGGCATCCGGGCCGAAGACTTTCACCGCCAGGTCGCCGCGCACGCCGGAGAGCATTTCGGAGGTTCGCATTTCGATCGGCTGCGTGAAAGTAAAATCGATGCCCGGGAAATCCCGGCCAATTTCGCGTAGCGCGTCAACGATGCTGTTTTTGTCATGGCTTCGCCATTCCGTGCTCGGCTTCAGGACGAGGAAACTGTCGGTCTCATTGAGTCCCATCGGGTCCAGCCCCAGTTCGTCCGACCCGGTACGCGCGACGACGCTCCTTACCTCCGGCACCCTTGAGAGCACTTCCTTCTGGATTTCCCGGTCGATGTGCAGCGACTGCGTCAAGTTGATCGACGGCAGTTTTTCCAGTTGCATGATGATGTCGCCTTCGTCCAGTGTCGGCATGAACGATTTGCCGATCAGCGGAAACAACGCCAATGCCACGGCCAGCGCACCGAGCGCGGAGCTGACCGTCAGTTTTGGCCGTGCCAGCGCCCAGGCGAGGGACAGCATATAAACCGCTTCGAGCTTGCGCACCAACCATGGTGGTTGATGGGCTTTTTGCTTGAGCAGAAAGGATGACAGCACCGGAATCACGGTCAGCGACAACAAGAGCGAAGCGACAAGAGCGAAGATGATGGTCAGCGCCACCGGCGCGAACATTTTTCCTTCCAGCCCTTCCAGAGTCAGCAGCGGCAGGAATACGGTGACGATGATTACGATGCCGGAAGCGACAGGCACGGCGACATCGGAAACAGCGCGATAGATCGTGTGCAGCCAGGAAATCGACGGGCGATCTTGCCGCGATTCTGTATGCGCCTCGATGTTCTCGACGATCACTACCGCCGCGTCGACAAGAAGGCCGATGGCGATTGCCAGGCCGCCAAGCGACATCAAGTTGGCCGTGAGGTCGAACCAGCGCATCAGGATGAACGTGGCGCAGGCCGAAAGCGGCAGGATACAGGCTACGGCAAGCGCCGCACGCAGATTGCCGAGAAAGAGAAAGAGCAACACGAGCACCAGGAAAATCGCTTCGCCCAGCGCCTTGGCGACTGTGCCGACGGCGCGTTCGACAAGATTGCCACGGTCGTAAAAAACCTGGATGCTGGTTCCCTGCGGCAAGGTTTTCTGGATTTCTTCCAGCTTCGCGCGTACTGATTCGACCACCTGCCGCGCATTGGCACCGCGTAGCGCGAGTACCAGCGCCTCGACCGCTTCACCTTGGCCATCCTTGGTTACGGCGCCGTAACGGGTGAGCATACCGGTGCGTACCGTGCCAACATCGGCGACCCGCGTTACCTGGCCGTTTTTTTCGGCGATGACGATATTGGCCAGGTCGTTGATTGAGACGATACTGCCTTGACCGCGCACGAGCAGCGATTCCTCGTTGCGGTCGATACGGCCAGCGCCGTCATTGCGGTTGTTCTCTTCGATTGCCGTGCGTAGTTGTTCCAGCGTGATACTACGCGCCGCCAGCGCGTTGATGTCGGGAACGACTTCAAAGGTTTTCACCTCGCCACCCAACGCGTTGACGTCGGCAACGCCGGGAATGCTGCGCAACTGCGGCCGGATCGTCCAGTCGAGCAAGGTGCGCTTTTCCGCCAGCGGCAGCGGTCCTTCGATGGTGAACATGAACAGTTCGCCCAGCGGCGTCGTCACTGGCGCCAACCCGCCCGAGGCGGTCGGCGGCAAGTCGCCCTGGACGCTGCCCAAGCGCTCGGCCACTTGCTGCCGTGCCCAATAAACGTCGGTGCCGTCAGTGAAATCAAGGGTAATTTCGGCAATTGCGTATTTCGACTGCGAGCGCAGCATTTTCTGCCGGGGGATGCCGAGCAGTTCTTGCTCGATCGGCTGAACGATGCGCATCTCCACTTCTTCCGGCGTCATCCCCGGCGCCTTCATGATGATCTTCACCTGCGTCCCGGCGACATCGGGAAACGCGTCGATCGGCAATGCGCGAAACGCCGCAATGCCTGCCACCGTGAGCACGAGTACGAGCAGCAGGACGGGGAAGCGGTGTGCCAGAGAACAGGAAATCAGCCGCCGCAGCATTACTTGCTTCCGCTCTGTGCCTGTAAGGATGGTTGCGGCTGTGCCTCAGGAGGCGTTTCTTCCTCCATTCCGATTCCCAGCAGTGCGCCTTTGAGCGCGGCGGTACCGGAGACGGCGATACGGGTTTTGGAGGCGAGTGCCGGCGTGGCACCGGCGGGCGTTTCCGGGCGGACGCGGGTAAATCCGTCGGCGGAAGAAATCACCGTCACTGGCAGCGCGGTGAAGCCGTGTACCGTGCGCATGAAGATCCAGTGCGTACCTTCATTGCGGACGATCGCGGTAGACGGCACGGCCCAACTGCCACTGGCGTTGCGATCAACATACAGCGTCGCTTCCACATATTGATTGACGGAGAGGCAGGACGAAGGCCGACTCAATTCGCCACGGATCAGCACCGTCTGGTTGTCTGCCCTGATCTGCGACGATACTGCGATCACATGCGCTTCGTCGGGGCAGGAAGCGAAACGGATGCGGTTACCGGGCTGCGCCTGCGCTGCTTGCTGTTTCAAGGCGTTGAGTTCAATCCACAAGCGCCCTTCCTGTGCCAGTTTGGCAAGTGCCGCGCCAGCTTCCACTTGTTGCCCTGGAACGACGCTGTATTCGAGCACGGTGCCGTTCGTCCGTGCCGTGATTTCCAGGCTGGCAGAAAGTTTCTGTGTATCGCGCAGGGATTTGATTGCTTTCTCACTCATCCCCACCAGGCGTAGCATTTGCGCCGTTTCGCTGGCCAGTGCGCGGCTTTGCGTGGCGTTGCTGTGCGCTTCCTGGAGGCGGGTTTCAGCGATGATGCCATCGGCAAATAATGCCGTGTCGCGCTTGAGTTTTTCCGTTGCCAGTTTTTCCTGTGCCGCTGCCTGGATGAATTCGCGCTGCCATTGCAGTAGTTGGGGGCTATAGAGCCGCAGCAGCGGTTGCCCGGCACGCACCGCCTGCGACGGAGGCGTCAGGATTGCCTGCACCGTGCCGGCGGCCGGCACGCTGACGATTTCCTGCGCGTCGAGCGGTAGCACCACCGTGCCGGGAAGATGGATCGCCTGTCCGTCGCTGTTTCCGCCTCCGTTTTTGTTTGCACCGATTTCGGCCAGGGAGCGGAGTTCGATTTTCGCCTTTTCGATCTGCGTCCCGCTCAACGCGATGTTGACGGCGTTCGGAGGATTTTGGGGAGAAGAGAGGGGCGTTTGCGCCGACGCGGTAGAAAACGACAGCGGCAACGACAGCAGCAGGAAAAGTGAACGAAAAAATACTATCCGGTTTTCGGTTTTTGTCATGGCCGGTTTCTTGATAATGTTACGGAAACAGCACGGAGGAATATTCCGGTGGAACATCCCGGCGGCTCTTGGGTTCCGGCAAGGAACGGAACATGTGGCAAAGTCTAGTCCATGAATGCGGCGCAAATGTTTCCAAATGTATCCGAGGCACCCGGGCGGTGCCTGTGCGGCATCTGTGGCCGCGTATGGTATGTGGTGTGGCCGCCACGCTGCCGGGCGCACCGGTCAGCATAGTATTTTACCCAATGCGTGGCTGTTCAGCCATATATCGCATTCAGTATGGCGTCCTTGCCGGCACGGGTTTCATCGAGCAAGGTGGCGAGCTGTTGTTGGTCAAATCCGGTATTGCTGCCGTCTTTCTGCCTGGAAGGTTTCCTGCGCTCAGTCGGGTTGGGTACGTTGCTGGCCTGGATGGCGGCTTGCACGATGTCGTGCAGGGTTTGGGGTGGCCAACCGTCTTCACGGAAGGTTTCGTTGTCAAGCGCATCGACAATGTCGTTGGGTAATTCGAAGGCTTCAAGCACTGAACGGGAAATCGGGGCTTTCCACACGTCCATGAACTCGAAGAAGCGGTCAATGTTGCTCTCCAGGGCGGGATAATCGGCGACCCGCGCCAGCAGAAAGAATTGACCAATATCGACCATCATGCCGGTGAGCATGGCTGTGTCGGGGTTGACCGCGCGCAGGTGGTGGGCAAAAGCGTAGGCCCAGGAGGCAATGTCGGCTAAATGCCGCCAGAGATCGGTGGCAATCTTGCGCAAGTGCGGTGGACGGCGATCCTGGGAGAGTTGTTCGGCGGCAACCGCAAAGGCCAGGCATCGCAACGCGGCAAGGCCGATGCGTTTGACGGCGTTATTGACGCTGGTGATGCGCGCACCGTAGGGGTTGAGCAGCATTGTATTGGCCATGCGGATAACCTTGGCGCTCAGCACAGGTTCAGCGCACACTACGGCGACAATGTCGTCAACGGAAGAATTCGGATCGTCGGCAAGCTGCTTGATGCGTAACGAAATCTCCATCGAGGTGGGAAAATTCAGGTGCCCTTCTTCAAGCTCCTGTTCGATCTGGGCGGCCAACGCCCGTGTTTGCGCCTCGAAGTCCTGCATGGTCAGCTCCCTGTTTTCGGAGGAAGAGTTGCGTTTTGCCCGCCAGGCAACACGGTGTGAGGGTCTTTACGCCTGCCCGCCGGTACGGGCTGCCTTGCCAATCAACCTGCCGATTGTTTCCTGAATATCTGCGGGTAATAGCACTACTTTGGCATTTTCCGATGTTGCGAGCTTTTGGACTGAGGAAATGTACTTCTCTCCGAGTAAATAAAGCATGGGTGCCGTCTCTGAACCGAGAGATGCCGTAACGCGCCGGATTGCTTCGGCAGAAGCCTCGGCCAGGGTGACTTGGGCATCGGCGTCGCGCCGCGCGGCTTCGAGCCTGGCCTCGGCTTCGAGAATGGCCGATTGCTTTTGCCCTTCCGCGCGCGTGACCGTCGCCTTGCGTTCGCGTTCGGCTGCGGCCTGCATTTCCATCGCTTTTTGCATCGAGGAAGAGGGTTTGATGTCCTGGATTTCCACCGATTTCACGGTCAGGCCCCAGTCGATGGCTTCATCGGAAATGCTCTCACGCAAACGCGCCTTGATCTTGTCGCGCGAGGAGAGCGCCTCGTCCAGTTCCATTTCGCCTGCGATGGAACGCAAGGTCGTCATGATGAGGTTGCGGATCGCCTCCGAAAAATCGGTGACGCCATAGACCGCCTTGACCGGATTGGTAATCTTGATGAAAGCAACGGCATTAATGAAAATGACCGCGTTGTCGCGCGTGATGACTTCTTGCTGCTGCACGTCGAGGATGATGTCCTTGGTGACGAGTTTGTAGGCGACGCTGTCCAGGTAGGGAATCAGGAAATTGAGTCCGGGCAACAAGGTGCATTGGTATTTGCCAAGACGTTCGACGATCCATTCCGTACCCTGGGGTACGATGCGTATGCCTTTGGCGACTGTGATGAAAGCCAGGGCCAGGATGGCGGCGGTGACGATGAAGCCTACTTCTATATCCATGGGAAAACTCCGGGAAGCAAAAACAAAAGGAGGAAATCGCGTTTGTGCCTGCTCAGTTCCGTGCGACCTTGAGGAAACTGCCTTCGACGGAAACGAGCTTGACCCGTGTGCCGATGGCGATTTCGGCGTCGGATGTGCAAGGCCATTCTTCCGCGCCGAGAATCGGGCGCTGGAAGCGTACCTTGCCGCGCTTGAATGGTGCCGCATCGGCGACCAGCATGCCGATTTCACCGATGACGTCCCCTTCGGCAGTGCCGATCCGGGTTTTATTCCTGATGCGGCTGAAAATACGGAACCACAACACCGTCATGGCTACCGAGGCGATGGCCCAGAGCAATATTTGTCCGGCGGTCGGAAATCCCGGCGCGATGAGCAGCAACAGGCCGACGAAGAGCGCCCCCAATCCGAACCAGAGCGTGAAGAAGGACGGAACGACAAGCTCCAGCAAGATCAGGACAATTCCACCGACAATCCAGTACCACCATTCCACTGTCATTATATGTTCCCCGGCGTGAAGGATAGCGGGATAGCGAACCTCAAGCAGCCCCATGTTGCGGCATTAACGCAATGTCGTATGCGAATTTTTCCGGGGCTTTCCATAAAAAATCATGGGTGCCTGCATTGTACTGTTCAGTTACCATTTGCGGGAGTTGCGTCCAGTTTTGTCGGGCGCGGTGCAATGAAGAGGTTGTAATGGCTTTTTTCAGCGGACTAAAAAAGATATTTTCCCCGGCGCGTACCGCCAGGGAAGAGAGCACCGGCAAGATTGAGCCTGGTGAAAAGGTGCGTGGACGCCCAAGGGTTCATGTCCTTGCTACCGGGGGGACGATTGCGGGGCGGTTAGTGAGCACGGGGCCGCGCTACCGGGCGGGTGTGCTCGGCGTCGAGGCGTTGCTGGACGCTGTACCGGCCTTGCGTGGCTTGGCCGATTACAGCGGCGAACAAGTGGCGAACATCGGTTCGCAGGACATGGACGATGACCTGTGGCTCAAGCTTGCGCGCCGGGTAAATGAACTGCTCGACGGCCAGTATACGGACGGAATCGTTATCACCCACGGAACCGATACGCTGGAGGAAACCGCCTGTTTTCTCGACCTGACGGTTCGCACCCCCAAGCCCGTCGTTCTGGTGGGCGCGATACGGCCCGCTGGCGCGCTTGGCGCGGATGGCGCCGTCAACCTGCTTGATGCCGTTTCTGTGGCGGCCAATCCTGGTTCCGCCGGGCGTGGGGTGTTGGTCGTGATGCACGGCAGTTTGTTTGAAGCGCGTGACATCACCAAGGTCTCGACTTCGGGCTTCCCGGCGTTTGCTGCGCCCAATTCCGGCCCATTGGGGCAATTGGTCGACGGACGGGTTTATTACGGGCAACGTGCCGGGCTTTCTCCGAAGCGACCCTTTTTCGATGTGTCCCGTCTGGACAAACTTCCCCCGGTCGGCATCGTTTATGGGCATTCCGGTGTTTCGGACGCGCCGGTCAAGGCGCTGGTCGAGGCGGGTTGCCGGGGTATCGTTTCTGCCGGTGTCGGCAGCGGAAACCTGCACCACGACGTGCTTGCCGCGCTGGCCAATGCCTCCAGCCGGGGCGTAGTCGTGGTACGCGCCTCCCGTGTTCCCTCCGGGTTGACGCTGCGGAACATGGAGGTGGATGACAACCGCTATGGCTTTGTCGCCGCAGGCATGCTCAACCCGCAAAAGGCGAGGGTGCTCCTGCAACTGGTACTGACCCGGACGCGCAAACCGGAGGAAGTCCAGCGGATGTTCGACGGCTATTGAGCAAATGCCTTCGGTTGCGCCTGAAGACCGAGCCGCTGCTGAATTTCCAGGATGAGCGAAGCCTGATTCATGCTGTAGAAATGCAGTCCCGGCGCTCCGCCCCGCAGAAGCTGTTCGCAAAGCCGGGTGACGACCTCCAGCCCGAAGGCATGGATGGATTTGGCGTCATCGGCATAGCTCTCGAATTGCCTGCGCATCCAGCGCGGAATGTCCGCGCCACAGGCATCCGAGAAGCGGGCAAGCTTGTAGAAACTCACGATGGGCATGATGCCTGGAATGATGGGAATCTCTACGCCTGCCTGATGGACTTTGTCCACAAAATGGAAATAGGCATCGGCGTTGTAGAAATACTGCGTGATTGCCGCATTGGCTCCTGCCCTTGCCTTGCGGGCGAAATTGCGTAAATCGGCCTCCGGGCTTTTCGCTTGCGGATGCCATTCCGGGTAAGCCGCGACGATGACCTGGAAAGCATCGCCCGTCTCCGCGCGGATGAATTCCACCAGTTCGTTGGCGTAGCGCAGTTCTCCGGCCTCTGCCATACCCGAAGGCAAATCACCGCGCAACGCCACGATGCGCCGGATGCCGTTGGCCCCGAACTCCCCGAGCGTTTCCCGGATACCTGCGCGGGTGGAACCGATGCACGACAGATGCGGCACGGCATCAAACCCTTCGGCTGCCATTTCTTTCACAATGGCAAAAGTGCGCTCGCGGGTGGCCCCCCCCGCGCCATAGGTGACGGAAAAAAAATCCGGCTTCAGGCTGGCGAGCTTTTCGCGCTCATTCTTTAGTTTGGCAAGACCGTCGGCGGTTTGCGGGGGGAAGAATTCAATGGAGATTTCAGTGTTCATGTCATGAAATGGGAAAACGCGCCAAATGCCGCACTGTCGCCGATTATAATTGCGGA
>JAISPJ010000092.1 GCA_031274995.1 Azoarcus sp. | reverse complement strand
GAACGGCTACTCACTAACCACCGTTGCCGATAAATCAAGGGTAAATGTCCTCATCCCCCGCCTGAAAGCCGCAGGCGCAGAGGACATCCTGGAATTGCCGATTAACAAAATCGTGCACTGACGCATTGTGCGGGCGACCTTACGGCAAACGGGAACTCAGTCTCAGGGTTTTTTGCAAGGGAGTCCCGCGCAAGCCGTATGGTGGATAAAGGTTGCCATGCCTGTGGTCGAACCGGAACTCGCACTCCTTGAGGTGGAGCGCGAAAGCCTGACTTCCCTAGCGGGTTTGCGTGGGCTGCCTACGCAGAAGGTTCCACTGCGCGAACGGCTTGCCGCATTGACGCAGGAAGTCGACGCCATACCGCCACGTACAAATGTTGAATTGCAGCCTTTTGTTTGTTTTGACCTACGAACCCGTGCCACGCTCACTGAATAATTCTTTCGTCCGGCAATTTCCGAATACATCATATTCCTTGCTGTATGTATACGTTTTGATTTCCAATAATCCGATAACGGAATGATACAAATTGTCATGTGAGTAGTAATTTTTGTCGGCATTTTCACGCAGACAATCATAATTCACATAATCCCGGTGTTTCATGTTTTCATTCATCCATAAAATCATGGGAATATGTTTTTGTTCCTTGGGCGCCAGCTTGTAAGGAATGCCATGTAAATAGATATTATTTTCCCCAAGAGATTCTCCGTGGTCAGATACATAGAGTAGCCCGGACTCATATTCAGGGTATTTTTTTAACATATCGATCACGGAAGATATAATATAATCCGTATACAGGATCGTATTATCATAGGTATTAATCACCTGCTCCTGTGTACATTTTTGAATATCTGCCGTATCGCAAGTCGGCATAAATTTCTTGAAGTTATCTGGATAACGTTTGTAATAGGTCGGCCCATGACTGCCCATCGTGTGCAAAACAATAACGGTATCTTGCTTTATATTCGGAATGATTTTCTGCAAACTGTCTAATAAAGCCTCATCATGGCAATACATGCCATTACAGTATTCTGGATTATTGATTTTAACCATATCCTGAACTTCAATACGACTGCAAACCCCTTTACACCCATCATCGTTTTCCAGCCACAAAACTTTATATCCAGCCGTTTGCAAAATATCCAACAAGTTTTCCGTATATTTAGCATCGACTACATCAAATTCCGTGCGTTTCAAGTGTGAAAATACGCACGGCACAGAAACAGCCGTCGAGGTTCCACAAGAATCAACGTCTTTGAAATGGATAATATCCTGTTTTTTCAAAAGAGGATTTGTTTCTTTTTCATATCCATACAACGAAAAGTTTTTGGCACGCGCTGCCTCACCCAACACAAAAACAAACACTGTTATACTTTGTCCTTCAAAAGAAACACGCAAAACGTTTTCATCTAAACGTTGAAATTCTCTTGTTGACAAGCTCTGTTCTTGAAAATAATGCGCTGTTGAGTAAATATAGTTGACGGTGTTTAATATCTTACGCACTTCCCTGTTATTTCGCACAAATGAAGCATACCCTTTATAGGAAGTCGCCAGAAATCCTCCAGCGACCAGCAGAGCAACTAAAACACAAATAACTCTCCTGACTATTTCCCTGCCCCATGACTGGTATTGAATTTTTGCTGATGCAACAAGAATGGCTGGCACAAGACCCGTTACAAAAACCCAAGTCAAACTGGAAAAATTAATTAAATCAAATACCTCACGTGTATTTGTTTCAAAAGCGTTACGTATCATAGTCGCATCGATATGGACGCCCAAATTATACATCCAATAATTCGTTGCACTTGATGTCAAAAGAAAGAAAATCAACAAAGGCTTGCCAATATATGGCTGTACGATCAAATTAAAGAAAACATACAGTGGCACAAAAATAATAAACGGTATTGAAAATATAAAAACAAACGTAGAAAAACTGGTAATTTCAATATTATTGAAGATAAAACGCCAAAAACTACAATTTAAAACGAAAACAAAATAGATGCTGGTTAACAGAATAAACCAATGATTTTTTATAGTCAATTTTGAGTTAAGCTTTTTGAATTGTTCCATGTTTCGCTTTGTTTTCTCCAAAACGTTGGGGGTCGTGAACACACCCCATCAACCTGCGAGCCGGGTTCCCGCCTTCGCGGG
Source organism: Azoarcus sp. (assembly GCA_031274995.1). Classification (GTDB taxonomy): domain Bacteria; phylum Pseudomonadota; class Gammaproteobacteria; order Burkholderiales; family Rhodocyclaceae; genus WRNU01. Next base: position 28,589 of record JAISPJ010000092.1, on the reverse strand, counting down.
AGTGACGGTTCTCTTCTGTAAAAATCCGATAGATTGTGGTGAGTTTGTATGCCCCAACATTATCTTCCTGCTCTTGCTCCCCTGCATTGGGGGGTGATACGCGCGCTTCAATCAATGCGGGCTAGTGTTTATTGATCCAGCCCAAAACACTCTCCAACGCCCCCGCCAGTTTCCCCGGCTCCGCCCCCCCCGCCTGCGCCATGTCCGGTCTGCCGCCGCCTTTGCCGCCGACTTGTTGGGCGACGAAGTTGACGAGTTCGCCTGCTTTGATTTTGGTTGTCAAATCTGCGGTAACGCCCGCGATGAGGCTTACTTTTTCGTCGCGCACCGTCGCCAGTACGATGACGGCGCTTTTGAGTTTGTCTTTGAGTTTGTCGAGGGTTTCGCGCAGCGTGGCGGGGTCAATGCCTTCCAGGGTGGCGGTGAGGAGTTTGGCGCCGTTGCCGATGTCTGCCGCCTGCCCGATGAGATCGTCGATCTGGCTGCCCGCAAGTTTCGATTTTAGACGCGCTATTTCCTTTTCCAGCGCACGCATGTTTTCCAGCAGTCCGGCGATGCGCTCGGCGGCATCTTCTGGCTGGGTTTTGAGGAGGTCGGAGATGCCTTCCAGACGGTGTTCCTGTTCCTGCGCGTGGGCAAGCGCATTCATCCCGGTCACGGCTTCGATGCGGCGCACGCCTGCGGCAATGCCCGACTCTGAAAGGATTTTGAAGAAACCGATGTCCCCGGTGCGGGCGACGTGCGTGCCGCCACAGAGTTCCCTGGATGTGCCGATGGAAAGCACGCGCACGGTGTCGCCGTATTTTTCGCCAAAGAGCATCATCGCGCCGGATTTTTGCGCGGCTTCCAGCGGCATGACGGCGGCCTGATTCGCGCTGTTCGCCAGGATTTCGGCGGTAACAAGCGTTTCCACCTTGCGGATTTCTTCGGCACTCATCGGCGCGTTGTGGGCGAAATCGAAGCGGGTTTTGTCGGGATCGACCTGCGAGCCTTTTTGCTGGACATGGCTGCCCAACACCTCGCGCAACGCCTTGTGCATGAGGTGGGTGACGGAGTGGTTGCGGGCGGTGGCGGCGCGGGCTGCCGCGTCGACCCTGGCGGTTATTTTTTCGCCGACACGCAGTGTCCCGGTTTTGACGATGCCGTGCTGGCCGAATACTGCCGCCTGAATCTTTTGCGTATCCTCAACGGCAAAAAGCCCCGCGCCCCTGAGTTCGCCACGGTCGCCCACCTGGCCGCCGGATTCGGCGTAGAACGGGGTGTTGTCGAGTACGACAACGCCCAGATCGCCTTCGATCAATTCATTGACGGTGGCTCCATCCCGGTAAAGGGCGAGGATGTTGGCATCAAGCTCCAGCGAATCGTAACCGTGGAAGACGGTTTCCGCACCCGTGTAATCGAGGTTGGCCGCCATCCTGAATTTGCCTGCCGCGCGCGCCTGTTCTTTTTGCCGCGCCATTGCGGCATCGAAGGCGGCGGTATCAACGCTCACACCCTGTTCGCGGCAGATGTCGGCGGTCAGATCGAGCGGGAAGCCGTAGGTGTCGTGCAGCTTGAAAGCAAGCTCGCCGGAGAGTTTGAAGTCGCCGGATAATCTGGAACCGGACAGCGTTCCAAACCCCTCGGCTTCCAGAATCGTCATACCGTTTTCGATGGTGGCGAAGAAGCGTTCTTCTTCGGCTTTCAGGATGTCGGCGATGCGCGACTCACCGGCGGCGATTTCCGGGTAGGCAGTACCCATCTCTTTAACAAGGTCGGGCACCATGCGATAAAAGAACGGTGTCCGCACGCCGAGTTTGTAGCCGTGCCGAATCGCGCGGCGGATGATTCGGCGCAGCACGTAGCCGCGCCCCTCGTTGCCGGGAATAACGCCATCGGCAATCAGGAAAACGCAGGCGCGGATGTGGTCGGCCAGCACTTTCAGGCTGGGGCTGTTCCTATCCGTAGCGGCAGTTTCCCGCGCCGCAGTCCGGATGAGCATCTGAAAAATGTCGATTTCGTAGTTGGAATGCACGCCCTGCAACACGGCGGAAATGCGCTCCAGCCCCATGCCGGTATCCACGCTCGGCCTGGGCAGCGGATGCATGACGCCTGCCTCGTCGCGGTTGAACTGCATGAAGACGTTGTTCCAGATTTCGATGTAACGGTCGCCGTCCTCATCCGGCGTGCCGGGCAGCCCGCCGGGGATGTGCGGGCCGTGGTCGTAGAAAATCTCGGTACAGGGGCCGCAGGGGCCGGTATCGCCCATCATCCAGAAATTGTCGGAGGCGTAGCGCGCGCCCTTGTTGTCGCCGATGCGGATGACACGATCCGGGGCAAGCCCCACTTCTTTTGTCCAGATGTCGAACGCTTCGTCATCTTCGGCATAGACGGAGACGTAGAGCTTTTCCTTCGGCAGCCCGAAGACTTCGGTGAGCAGTTCCCAGGCATAGAGAATAGCGTCGCGTTTGAAATAATCGCCGAAGCTGAAATTGCCGAGCATTTCGAAGAAAGTGTGATGGCGGGCGGTATAGCCGACGTTTTCCAGGTCGTTGTGCTTGCCGCCGGCGCGCACGCACTTCTGCGAGGTGGTGGCGCGGCTGTAGGGGCGCTTGTCGAAACCGAGAAACACGTCCTTGAACTGGTTCATGCCGGCATTGGTGAACAGCAATGTGGGATCATCACCAGGCACAAGCGAGCTGGAGGCCACGATCCGGTGTCCCTTGGACTCAAAGAATTTCAGGAATTGTTCGCGTATTTCGGCGGATTTCATGGGATTTTGTTCTTGCGTTCTTGCAAAATCTGATTTGATGAATGGATGAACAGCCCTGCCCGGAGCCACGAGCAGAACGTGGCAGTTTATCATGTGCGCCCACTCACCAAGAATCGCCCTCACCCCGGAAGGAAAACGAATGGGACACCGTATCTCGAAGATTGTCACCCGCACCGGCGATGCCGGCCAGACAGGGCTGGGCGATGGCAGCCGTGTCCCGAAAAGCGGCGCGCGCATCCACGCCATTGGCGAAATCGACGAGACCAACACCACGCTCGGCCTGCTGCTCACGGAAGAATTGCCAGCCGATGTCCGTGCGCTCCTCATCAACGTGCAGCATGACCTGTTCGACCTGGGCGGCGAAGTCTGCATCCCCGGCATGTGCATGATAACCACGCGGCATGTGGAACGGCTGGAGGAGGCAATCGACCACTACAACACCGGGTTGGAACCGCTCAGGGATTTCATTCTTCCCGGCGGTTCCCGCGCTGGTGCGCTGGCTCACCATGCCCGCGCCGTCTGCCGCCGCGCTGAACGCATGTTGGTGGCGCTGGCGCAGGTCGAGGCCGTGGGCGACGGGGCGCGCCAGTATCTCAACCGTCTCTCGGATTTATTGTTCGTGCTCGGGCGCATGCTTAACCGCGCGGCGGGAGGCGAGGAAGCGTTATGGAAAAAAAGAAAGAATGCGGGGGAAGAGGAGTAAAACCGGAGACCTTCCGCTTGCCCTGCTTCACTTCACACGTTGCACCCTCGCGCCCAGCGCGACAAGTTTTTCATCCAGACATTCATACCCGCGGTCGAGATGATAGATGCGCTCGATCATGGTCGTGCCCTCGGCAGCCAACCCGGCAACCACCAGACTGGCGGAAGCGCGCAGGTCAGTCGCCATGACTGTCGCTCCCTGAAGGCGCCCAACCCCACGCACCATAGCCGTATTGCCGTCGATGTGAATGTCCGCGCCGAGGCGTTGCAGTTCGACGGCATGCATGAAACGGTTCTCGAAAATGGTCTCGCGGATCGTGGCCGCGCCATTCGCCACGCAGTCGAGCGCCATGAACTGCGCCTGCATGTCGGTCGGAAAGGCCGGATAGGGGGCCGTGCGCAAACTCACCGCCGTCAGCCTGCCGGACACAGAAAGACGGATGCTGTCCGGTTCGCACTGAATCGTGCAGCCCGCCTCGATCAATTTGCCGATGACGGCATCAAGGCTGGAAGCCTGCGTGCCGGTGAGCCGCACCTGTCCACCTGTCACCGCCGCCGCGCACAGGTAAGTCCCGGTTTCGATGCGGTCGGGCATGATGCGATGCCGTGCGCCATGCAGGCGTGGGACGCCTTCGACGCGGATCACGTCGGAACCCGCGCCGGAAATTTTCGCGCCCATTGCGGTCAGGCAGTTGGCGAGATCGACGACTTCCGGCTCGCAGGCGGCGTTTTCGATGATCGTTTCACCCTCGGCAAGGCAGGCCGCCATCATGAGGTTTTCGGTTCCTGTCACCGTCACCACATCGGTGACGAGCCGTGCGCCCTTGAGGCGGGAGACGTTGACGCGGATGTAACCGTGTTCGACATCAACTTTCGCGCCCATCGCCTGTAATCCCTTTATGTGCTGGTCGACCGGACGCGCACCAATGGCGCAGCCTCCGGGCAGGCTCACGCTCGCCTGTCCACAGCGCGCGGCAAGCGGCCCAAGGACGAGGATGGAGGCACGCATGGTCTTGACCATTTCATAAGGCGCGACGGGGTCTGTCAACCCGCTGGCGTCGAGCGCCACGGTTGCGCCTTCGCGCTCGACCTTCACGCCCATCTGCGCAAGCAGCGCCAGGAGCGTGGCGACATCCTTCAATTGCGGCACGTTGGTGAAAGTCATCGGCTCGGCGCACAACAAAGCCGAGCACAGGATGGGAAGGGCGGCATTCTTGGCCCCGGATATGGCGATTTCACCCATGAGCCGTTGGCCGCCCTCAACCTGCAATTTATACATTTGTCATGATTCCGCAATAATTTCCATGTCGGCCTGTTCAACCGCGTAATTTATAACCTCGTCCAAGCAATATCAGCGTGAGCGTGGCCAACACAATAAAACAAGCCCCCACCACGGCCAGGCTCAGCCACGGTGAAGTATCGGACTGGCCGAAAAAACCGTAGCGAAAACCGTCAATCATGAAAAAAAACGGATTGGCGTGAGAGACTTGCTGCCAGAAGGACGGCAGGGAATGAATTGAATAGAACACGCCAGAGAGCATGGTGAGCGGCATGATGAGAAAGTTCTGAAAGGCGGCAAGCTGGTCGAACTTCTCCGCCCAAATCCCGGCGATGATGCCAAACGTGGCGAGCAGTGCGCCGCCAAGGATAGCAAAAGTAGCCACCCATGCTGGTTGCGCAAGCGGCAGGTCGACGAAAAACACCGACACCAGCCACACGCCGACGGCGACGAACAGGCCACGGAACACGGCGGCCAGTGCGTAAGCGGCAAAAAAGACGCGGCTGGAGAGCGGTGCCAGCAGCACGAAGATGATATTGCCGGTGATCTTGCTCTGAATCAGTGAAGATGAACTGTTGGCAAAAGCGTTCTGCAACAGCGACATCATGATAAGCCCGGGGGTAAGGAAGGCGGTATAGGCCACATCGCCATACACGGTCACACGGCGATCGAGCACATGGGAGAAAATCAGCAGGAAAAGCAACGCGCTGAGTACGGGCGCCGCCACGGTCTGAAAATTGACTTTCCAGAAACGCAGCACTTCCTTGTAGAGCAAGGTGCGAAACCCGATGAAGATTGATGCGCGAAACGAACCGGGCAAAGTATCAGGATCAGGCACGGCGCATCACCTCCAGGAACACTTGCTCAAGGTCGGGCTCACCCACGGAGATTCCGTACACATCCGCCCCGGCTTCGCGCAGGCGGGCAAGCAGTGTTTCGACTTCCGGGGCGGTATCAATGCTGAAGTCCACCCATCCCCCGGAAACCACGCCACCGAGAGCCTCTGCCACTTCGGGGCGCTGCACCTGCAACCGGAGGCTACGGGTGGAAAAACGGGAAAGCAGATTGGCGGTGGTGTCGAGCGCCACGATGCGCCCTGCCTTCATCATGGCAATACGTCCGCACAAAGCCTCGGCTTCTTCGAGGTAATGCGTGGTAAGCACAATCGTGTGGCCGTCGGCGTTGAGCTGTTTCACGAACTGCCACAAGCCCTGCCGCAACTCGACATCCACCCCTGCGGTCGGCTCGTCCAGCACGATCACCGGCGGGCGATGCACCAGTGCCTGTGCCACCAGCACCCGCCGCTTCATGCCTCCAGAGAGGGTGCGCATACTGGCATCGGCCCGGGAAAGCAGGTCGAGACGGGAAAGTATTTCGTCGACCCAACCGTCATTGTTGCAAATGCCGTAATAGCCGGACTGAATCCTCAGGACTTCACGCACGGTAAAGAACGGGTCAAACACCAGTTCCTGTGGAACCACGCCGAGTTTGAGCCGGGCGTTGTGGAAATCGGCAACAACATCGTGCCCCATGACTTCGAGCGTGCCGCCATCCGCGCGCACCAGTCCGGCGAGTGCCGAAATCAGTGTGGTCTTGCCCGCACCGTTCGGTCCGAGCAGACCGAAAAACTCCCCGCGCGCGATTTCAAGGTCAATCCCGGCAAGAGCCTGGAGGCTGCCATAACTCTTGGTCAGGGCAGCAATACGAATCGCGGGCGTGGTCATCGGTCAGGTCAGGCCGCAGACGGCAACAGGTCATCGACACCGTAGAGTTGGGCAAGCGCCAGCAGAGGCTCCGGCAATGCGTGCAGTTCAACGGCACTTCCACGCTCCTTTGCACGCCGCAACCAGGCCAGCAGGAGCGCAAGCGCGGAAGAATCCACACGGGTAACACCGCCAAAGTCAAGCACCACCAGGTTCCCTTCAGGCAAGGCACGCTCGAGACAAGCCGCAACAGTCTCCAGAATCAACGCGCCTTCCAGCTTCACGACCAGAGGTTCCTCCACTATTTGCCACCCTGCCCCGCTTCCAGTGATTTGTTCTTGGCTTCCAGCGAGGCAATCAGGCCATCGACGCCTTTCGCATTGACTTCCTGGGTGAAATCGCCGCGATAGTTGGTCACGAGGCTCGCCCCGGTCACAATGACATCGAACACTTTCCAGCCGTTATCGGTTTGTTCCAGCGAGTAGTCGATGGGGATGGGTTGTGCGCCAGCCTGCCGGACTTCGGTGTTGACCGTGACCGTCTTCCCGCCGGAATCGCCCCGCAGGGGCTTCAAAGCGATTGTCTGGTCACGAAACTTGATGAGCGCGTTGGAATACGTGCGCACGAGCAGGATGCGAAACTGCGCGATGAGGCGTTCCTGTTGTTCCGGGCTGGCGGAACGCCAGCCCGGACCCACGGCGAGGCTGGTCATGCGACGGAAGTTGAAGTGCGGCAGTATTTTTTCGTCGACAAGTGCAAGCGTTTTCTGGAAATCGCCCGCCTGGATCGCCTTGTCGTTGCGCACGATGGTCAGCACCTCATCGGTCACATTGCGCACCAGTTCATCGGGAGGCAGCGCCTCACCTGCGGCAAAGCCCGCAACAGGGGTAAAAAACACTGCCAGCATCAACAGGCAACGGGCAAACAGTTTCCTTGTCATTGTTTTCCTCCAGGTTCCTCAGGGCGTGTTGTCTTTGCCAATACTCTCATCAGAGTCGAAATCATCGTACTCAATAGGAATATTGCCGTCATGCACCTTGAAACGGCGCTGCTGCAAATAAAAATCGCGCGCATAGCGGTATTTGTCGAGCGTACCTTCATCGAGGGTGCGTTCAAGCCCCAACAAACGCGCACGCTCGTTGACCAGTTTCAATCCCGAGAAACCATAGCGAGCCTTCTCGTCATGGACTATGGGGTTTCCGTAAGGCATTGTCCAGGGTGACTCGGCCGCCACATCCAGCGGAAGCGCGGTAGCGTCGCGCAAAGTGCGCGGGCCAAAGAAAGGCAGCACTATGAAGGGACCTTCCTTGACCCCCCACACTCCCAGGGTCTGGCCAAAATCCTCATCGTGCTTGGGAAGCCCTGCCTCGGAAGCGATATCGAGCAGGCCGCCTATTCCCAGGATCGAATTGAACACAAAGCGCATGAAGTCGTTAATCGCGTCGACGGGCTTGCCTTGCAACAGATTATTGAGGGCGATCCACGGATCCTGGAGGTTCGAGAAAAAATTGCCCACCCAGGTGCGCACCGGCGCAGGCGTCACGGCCACATAGGCTTTTGCCGCCGGTTTGGTCACTGCATTGTCCAGTTTTTCGTTGAACGAGAACATGCTGCGGTTGAACGGCTCAAGCGGGTCGTCCGGCGGCGCATTGGCGCAACCGGCGGCAAGCAGGAGCACGGCAAAGGCAAGGCAGATGTTTTTCATTGTCAAGTTTGTGTGGTGTGGTCTCGCCGTGGAAGGCATCAATGTGCCGAAGCCGGGGTTTCGGCAGCCTTGTTGAACAGGAACTGGCCAATGAGCTTTTCCAGCACGATCGCCGATTGGGTGAACTGCAAGGTATCGCCGTCCTTGAGAACCGCTTCTTCCCCGCCCGGATCAAGCCCGACGTACTGCTCGCCGAGTATGCCCGAAGTCAAAATGGACGCGCCGGTGTCGGCCGGAAACTCTCTGTATTTACTGTTGATATCGAGCCGCACGATGGCGCGGAAACTCTGCCGGTCGAGTTTGATACTCCCAACCCGCCCCACCAGCACGCCCGCGCTCTTGACCGGAGCGCGTATTTTCAGGCCACCGATATTGTCGAAGCGGGCCTTGACCGAATAGGTCGAACTACGCGACACATCCGAATAACTACCCACCTTTACCGCCAGGAAAACCAAGGACGCAAAACCAAGCGCCACAAATAAACCCACCCATAGATCGAGTGTCGTCCGACTCATCAGAGCCCCCGGAACATAAAAGAAGTCAGCACAAAATCCAGCGCCAGAATTGCCAGCGCCGAATACACCACGGTGCGCGTGATCGCCCGCGACACCCCTTCAGCCGTAGGCTGGCAGTCGTAGCCCTCGAATACCGCAATCCACGACACCGCCACGCCAAACACGAAGGATTTTATGACGCCATTGAGCACGTCGTAGCGAAAACTGACCGCAGCCCGCATCTGCGACCAGAACGCGCCGTCATCCACTCCGATAGCCACCACACCAATCAGCCAGCCGCCAAAAATGCCCATCGCCGAGAACATCGCCGCCAGAAGCGGCATCGAAATCACCCCGCCCCAAAAGCGCGGCGCGACGACTCGCGCAAGCGGATTGACCGCCATCATGTCCATCGCCTGCAATTGCTCGGTGGTTTTCATGAGGCCAATCTCCGCCGTCACCGCCGAACCGGCGCGGCTGGCAAAGAGGAGCGCCGCCACGACCGGGCCGAGTTCGCGCAGAAGCGACAAAGCCACCATGACGCCAAGCGCATCGCTCGAACCGAACCGCTGGAGAATGTCATAGCCCTGCAAACCAAGCACCAGCCCCACGAAAAGCCCCGACACCAGGATGATGAGCAGCGAAAGCACGCCGCTGAAATAAACCTCGCGGATCATGAGCGGCAACCGCAGGAACGATTGGCCGGAATAGCGAAGCACCGCCATGAAAAACCGCGCGGCAAAACCGAGCCGCCACACCCCGCCGATGGTCATCGCGCCGAGTTTGCGCAGGATCGCGTCCAAGGCTTTCATGCCACGCCTCCGTCGAGCAGGCTCGCCAGCGGCGGGGCAGGATAATGGAACGGAACCGGGCCATCGGCCTCGGCATGGACGAACTGGTACACGAAAGGATCCTTCGAGGTGCGAATCTCTTCCGGCGTACCGTGTGCCACGATGGTGCCGTCCGACACAAAATAAACGTAATCAACCAGATCGAGCGAGACCTTTACATCATGCGTCACCATGATGGATGCCGCGCCAAGGGCATCGTTCAGCCGCCGGATCAACTGCCCCGTCACACCGAGCGAAATCGGATCAAGCCCCGCAAAAGGCTCATCGTAGAGCATCAGCATCGGATCGAGCGCCACAGCGCGAGCCAGCGCCACCCGCCGCGCCATCCCGCCGGAGAGTTCGGAAGGCATCAGCGATTGTGCGCCGCGCAACCCGACCGCATGGAGTTTCATCAACACGAGGTCGCGGATCAGTTCGGCGGGCAACCCAGTATGTTCGCGCAGCGGGAAAGCCACGTTGTCGAACACGCTCATATCGGTAAAGAGCGCACCGAACTGGAACAGCATGCCCATGCGCCGCCGCATCGCGTAAAGCGCATGGGTCGAGAGGCGCCCCAAATCCTGGCCGTCAACCACGACCTTGCCCGAACCGGCACGCAACTGCCCGCCGATCAGGCGCAACAGCGTAGTCTTGCCGCAGCCGCTCCCTCCCATGATCGCCACCACCTGACCGCGTTGTACGGCCAAGTCGACACCGCGCAGTATCTCGCGCTCGCCATAGGCGAAGCGCACACCATCGAGACAAACAAGGGAATCGCCGGGAACGCTCGGACTCACGGATTACTGAAACCTCTGCATGAAAAACAAGGAAGCGATTTTATCGCAGAACCCCGTGAAACATTGACATTGATAATTAAAGAAATCACGGCAATTGGATATTTCCTGCAAATTTGATTCGCCACACCGGGCAAGCGCAAAACACCCAATGAGCATGACCGCGACAACTCCCGAACCCGTCCGGCTGGCATGTCCCGTACTGAAAGCTCATATACTACGCTCTTCCGGCCCCGCTTATACTTCATACTTTTCCACTAAACCGGAATGCTGGCGAACCGCGATTCATCACGGAAACGCCACCCCGGATTCGAACGGCGAAATACCCGCGCTTTAAGGAAGCACTGATATTTTTCACATGCCTGTTTCCGATACCGCCCCACATTCCGGCCTGTTCGACGATCTGCGCCAACTCGCCCGGGTACTGACCCTGCGCCGTCCCGCGCCGGGCAGTTTTAGCCCGGACATCGGCAAGCTTCCCTGGCTCGTCCTGCTCTATTGCCTGATCTCGATATCCCTTTCCATCGTGCTCAATGGGATGGAGAACGGCGCAGTCATGCTTGATGGCACGACACTCGCCCCGTTCGGTGCCGTCGCTCTTATCGCCGGTTTACTGAAATGGATCGACAGACAGCAGGATGCCGGAACCACCTGGCTGATTTTCACCCTGCTGCTGCTCATGCTGCCGCTGGCCGGATTCATCGGTGCGCTGGTTTGGCCGGTCGTATCCGAGATGACGTTCTTTGCCCATGCCCACGACTCCCTGCCAGGCCCTGTTTCATGGCTCGCCGGCATGCTGCCGCACTTTATTTGCGCACTGCCCCACGTATGGCTGGCGCTGGCCGGAGCCCGGTTCAGCGCGGGCCGACAGCGCGCCCTGCCTGCATTTACCCTGTGGGCATTGCTCGTCGTTTTCATCAGCGTCGACCCGCTGGCGCTCTGGCAAACCGATACGGTTACCTCCATAACCAAGATTGCGGACACCGGCGGGCTCACCCTCGATGAAGAAGTGTTCTACGCCCAACCGCGCATCCTCGATGAGCAACTGGCCAGGATCGAAGCCGGAAAACCCGGGGTGCCGGAAATCTTTTTCCTCGGCGTCGCGGGCAGCGAAGAAGGCGTGTTCATGCGCGAAACCATCACCGTCGAACAATTGTTCAGGGACCATTACGACACCGTCGGCCATTCCATGATCCTGGTCAACAATCCGGCCACAGCGCAGAAACTCCCGTTCGCCACCCATGAATCGCTCTCGCGGGCGCTACGCCGCATCGGTGAGCAAATGAACGGGAAAGAAGACCTGCTTTTCCTGTTTCTGACCTCGCACGGTTTTGCTGACCACCGTTTTTCCATCAAACTCCGTCCATTTGAGTTCTCCGACCTTACCCCACAAGCGCTCCGCAAGGCACTCGATGAAGCCGGTATCAAACGCCGTGTGGTCGTGGTTTCGGCCTGCTATTCCGGCGGCTTCGTCCCCGCGCTCGCCGACGGCAACACCTTGGTCATCACCGCCGCGTCCGATGACCACAATTCTTTCGGCTGCGACGACACAAACGATCTGACCGACTTTGGCCGCGCCTATTTTGACGAAGCATTGCGCGAAACCCGCTCATTCACCAAGGCGTTTGAACGAGCCAAGGCCACCATTGCCGCCCGCGAAGCAGCCAGCAGCTCACCCCCCTCCAACCCGCAGATCGCCGGGGGGGAATACCTGCACAAACAACTGGACTGGTTCGCACGGGGTACGGAACCGAAGCAGACAAAATAAAGGACTTAGAGGAGTGCGATTGTCCTGACGGGGCATATGGATAGAATCAAATATGTTAAAAGTATGGTATAATGTGTTCGGATGGCGATGTTGCCAGCAAGAGGTTTTAGAAGCAGAGACCAACCACGGAACTACCAGGAGGAAACTGAACATGAACAGGAAACTTGGCGTACTTTCCGTCCTGCTATTTGCCTTTACCGGCACGACTCAGGCAGCCTCGCAAACCATCAACTTTGAGCAAAATGGCGCAAGTTTCTTCTCAACCATCCCTTTGGAGGTTGACTACCTGGATGGTGCTGCGTACCCAATACCTGGCGGCTACCAGAACGTGGCGGAAGCCACATCCAGCCAATGGGTAGCCTACAACCCGGATGAATATTCACCTTCCAGTTTTACTTCTGCCAGTGGGGAGCTTTTCAATCTTGACAGCTTCTGGCTTGCCGGAGCGTGGGGGAATCAGACCCTGACCGTCACGGGCTACGCCAACGGTAAACAGGTCGGTGATTCCGTTCCCATCGAAGTAAGCATCGCCGCAACAGAGTATTTCTTTCCCGACCTCCGGGGAATCGACATGTTCACCATCGCCCTCGGGAATGACTATGTGCATGATTCATCAGTAACCGGAGATGCAAGACACTGGGCCCTTGGCAGCATGACCATCTCGGCCGTGCCTGAGCCTGCAACCTGTGCCATGTTGCTTGCCGGAATTGGCATTGTGGGCGCGGTCACGCGCAGGCAGCGGTCAAAAGCAGTCGTGTAATCCAGTCCAACAGCATCTGGCGCATCAGGGAGACCAGCGGCAAACCGCCTTTCAGGAGGGAAGTCTTGAGTTCGTTGGGGACTCGAGCAGGCCGACAAGCCGCGTGAGCTGTCCCTGCCGGTTCCGCAGCCAAGCCGGTAGCCAGAGCCGTGTGACGGCAGGCCAGTGCATAATATCTTTCAGCAGGGACGGCACGCCATCCCTGTCCACCACCGCCAGTTGGGATTTCCACCCGGGGCCATCGAGCATGATGGCCAACCGCCAGCCTTTCTCTCCGGCTTTTTTCACGGCAAGATCGACCCGGAAGGCCGAATGGCCCACGTTGGCTTGCGTAACGTAGCCGCTTGCCTCCAGAGCCTGTGCGATTTCCAGCGCCAGAATGCCATGCTCTTGCCCCGGCGGTGACGCTTCCGGCATCGTCGTCTCGCAGGTGCCGGCCGCAAACACCAGGTAGTCCCTCAAATCCTTTACCCCACCCGCTGTCACATGCGCGGGATCAATGTGCTCCGAGCCAAACGAAGTCAGCAGCCTTACCTGTTTTCGGGCGCGCGTGAGCGCAACGTTCAGCAATCGCTCCCCTTCTCTTGAACTCAACGGGCCGCAGTCAAGGGGCAACATCCTTGATGCCGGGTCGGGCGAGAGCGCGAGCGAAATCATGGCGACATCACATTCTTCGCCTTGCATGTGTTCCAAACTCTTCACAAAAAGCCTTTGTCCTCCGGGAACTGCCAATGCTTCACGGAACAAGGGGTCTCCAGATTCTTCCAGCATATCCAGGATCAGGTCGCGCTGCGCGGTGTTGAGGCACAATACGCCCAGCGACTCGTCCCGTTTGGCCGGGTCATGCAGCCGGGCAGCCAGTTCTTCAACCAGCGCGCGCGCTTCGATCGGGTTGGTTTCTTCGCCGCGCAGGAATTTGCCATCGAGCCGTCGCCATGTGATGCCCGCGTGGGCATCGCGCCTCGATGAGGGCAACACGGCAAGTTCGCCGCCGTAGTACCGGCTATTCTGGAACACAAAGAGTTCTTCGTTCTCGCTGCGGTGATGCCATTTCAGCCGCAGCCGTGGTAGCCCTGAATCCAGTGCCGCGACCAAGATGCTTTCCTGTTCCGCCGCCGAGCCAGGCTGCGAGGAAAAAGCAACGTCCGCCAAAGCGGCTGGAGGCAGTTGTTTCGGATCGCCTGCAATCACGATGGCACTGCCACGCCCCATCGCGCCAATCGCCTCGGCTGTCCGCATCAGGGAAGATTCGTCGAAAATCACCATGTCGAATTTCAACGATCCGGCATCAAGAGTGTGCGCCACCGAACCGGGACTCATCAGGAAGGCCGGAGCAAAGGTCAGCAGGGCTTCGGGATAGCGGGCGGAAATTTCCCTCAATCCCATGCCGGCACGTCTGCGCTCGATCTGCCGCACGAGGGCAGTGACTTCGCCAAGGATGCCGTTCGTGCGGAAAGGCCGCCGCGCGAGTAGCCGGGCAGGACCGGCTTGTATGGCGAATCTGCGCGATTCGCGCGCGTTTTCCAGAAAAACGGAAATTGCCTTGTCCTGCGCGGCATCGTCGAAGCCTTCCATGTTGCAGGCCGCCAGACGCTCGTGCAGCGAAGCCTGGGCCAGGCCGCGCCGCATGATTGCTTCGGCTTCATCCAGGGGGAAAGTCCTGTGTGCCAGTTTGTTGGCAAAATCGATACCGCCCGCCCGCTCGATGGTACGAAGTTCCTTACGCAACGAAGCATGGCGCTGTAACTGTAAAAGGCCCGTGCCAGCCAAGTCGTTTTCCCAGTGCAGCATGGCTTCGTCCCACGCCTCCAGCCAGCTTCGGCCCGCCAGCCACTGATCGACGCTGAGCTCCGTCGCGCCGATGATGGAGAGCCAGCGTGACCAAGCCGCCTCGATTTCTTTCAGTGTCCCGATTTCCTGCGCGTCTTTGGGTTCCAGCGCCTTTAACCAAGCCACGGGAGCAATTCGCTCCAGCCAGACAGCATTTTGAGGCAGGCTGATGGCAGCATCGAGATCCTCCAACGCCCTGGGACGGTGCGCCGCCCAGTTGGCGGGCAGAATCAGGCCGACGATGGCTGCCGCGTGGGTTTTCAGTTCGGCCACCTGGGTACGGATGTTTTGCGCGCTCTGCAAAACATTCAGCAGACTGGAACCTTCAATGTCGACGCCGCGCTGGACAAGCGGCCCAACGGCGGCACGAAGGGGTCTGCGCCGAAGTTCGGCAAAGAGCCTTGCTTTTTCCAGGTTGGTCGCGCGAATCGTCCAGTCGTTGAGCATCGGAGAGTCAATGAGCCCCGGTGCAAGCATCGAGAGTGTTTCGTGGTTGAAGTCGAGGAAAAACTCCAGTTTTTCCCGCAATGCGGCGACGGCGCTACGCCAGCCCGGGCGGTCGATGTCGCGGAAATACGCCTTGCTCGGCAAAAGCCCGAGTTGGTTCGCCGCGACACATTCGTTGAGAGTCGACAGCATTTTGCCGGGTTTCAGCTCTTTGAACGCATCCTGCCAGCCATGCCCCAGTTTTTGTATCCGTTTACGCGCCAAGGCCAGATCTTCAAGGGCGCGGGTCAAGGTCGTGAAGGTCAGGTTATCCACGTTGTCCAGCCCGAGAAGCAGCCAATGGTCGCATTCCGGCTCGCCGATTTTCCGGCTGATCTGAACCGCCCGGCCAAGCGCGTCCATCATGGTTTGAACGTCGACTTGCCCGATGTGTTTCGGATCGAGTTCCCAGCTTGGCCCTTTGCCCAGGCGCATCAGTTCATCGTATGCCGACCACAGGGAAACCCCGGCGGTGTTGGGCATGTGCAAACGCTCGGAGTAATCGCGCAGGGTCGTGACCGAGCCGGCGTATTTGTCGAAGGCCGCTTTCCATATCCTTTCGTGGGCGTCCGCCGCCGCGTGCATGGAGCGTTTCAATTGCTGCCGGATATTGTGCATGCTCATCTTGGAGCCATATGCTTCCAGCGTGAAATCTTTCAGACCGATGGCTTCCAGGCGTTGGCTCACGACTTTGAGCGCAGCTTCTTTTTTGGAGACAAACAGCACGCGCTTGCCCATTTCCAGTCCACGCGCGATCAGATTGGCGATGGTCTGCGATTTGCCGGAGCCAGGCGCGCCTTCCAGAACGAAGGATTTTCCGTCCATCGCTGCCGCAACGGCAGCCATCTGGGAACCATCGGCAGCGAGCGGCAGAACCAGATTTTCTTCCTTGAAAGGCACGTCATCGAGTGCCGCCTGTTCGAAGGCATTCCCCGGATGTTCGACGAAATGGCGGACGATGGGGTTTTCCATGAGGATTGGCCAGTTTCTGTCCAAGTCCTTCCACATCTGAAACGCAGAGCAATCCAGGATCGTCAGGCTCGCGTTTTCTTCGACACGCCATGGAAGCTGTGCCGCAAGCAGGCTGGCATTAATTTTTTCAAATGCCGCGTTGAGCGCCTCCCCCGTGCTGTCGAGGCCGGAATTGTCCAGTCCGTCAAGCGTCAGGTTGTGGGTGACGCGCAGCCATTCGAGCAGGCAGGGATTGGATTGCGCCGCCTCGTCACCGGCAAGGGAAATATCGAAGGCTCCATGAACTCCCGCACCGCCTGCACCCACTGTCACAGGAAGCAGGAACAGAGGCGATTGCGCTACCTTGCCCCGGATGCCCGGATGAACCAGCATTCCGAGCGCCAAGTATAGATAATGGCTTCCCGTTTCTTGCTCCAGCGTCTCGGATTTGCGCTTCAGAGCACGCAAACGTGCTGCCGTCCGGGCAGGTTCCAGCCCTTCGAATGCTGCGGCAGCACTCTTGCCTTTATACAGGGCTTCGGCAATCTCGCCCAATGCGTGGCCCTTGACGGCCAATTCGAGCGCCTGCCGGGCGCGTGGCAAATCAAGCAACGGATTGCGGATGCTGAAATCAAACAGCGAGTGTTGCCACTGTCTGATGCGGGACGGCACGTCACCTTTGCGTTGCGCAGGAACATCGGCAACAGCCCCTCCCTCTGCGGACTCTTCGGCGGCAGATTCCGCTTCAGGGGGTTGCGCTTTGGCGACAGAAGCCAATACGGCAGATTCCCCGAAAACGGGTTCATCTGCTTTTTCCTGCTCCCGCGCCAGTTCTTCGACCGGCGCTGGCTCAGGCCCGGACCTGGGCGCAAGCACACCTTCCGGCGCTGTTTCTATATCCGGCAAGGGAAGTTCACTTTCGGACAAAGGCCCTGAAAGAATGCCTTCCCGGCGGCATTGCGAAATGACCACGGCAGCTTTGAGTTCATTGGAAAGGCTGCGAACGTAGTCAGCGGCCTTTTTCGTGGCTCCGCGAAAACTCAGGGAACGCTTGCCAGACCCGATGCCACCGAGTTCCACCGGGATAATGGCTTTCGTCTCCACGAGACTGGCGATGACGGAGCCATCGTCGATGACCGTCTCTTCCAGAAAGTTGAAGCCTTCGCCTTTGCCAAGCGCCAACGAATATTCCAGATCGGAGACGGCAATGAAGGCGGGAAAAGCACGGGATGCCGTAAAAACGACAATAGGATGAAGCCCTGCTGCCTCGCAACATGCGGCATAGGTCACGGACAGTTCGATGCAGTCACCGAACCGCTGCCCGACCACCTGCCCGGCGGTTCTCAGCTTTTGTCCAGCCGCTTCAAACGAAGCCGGGGAGCCTGCGCAGACGATCTGTTCCTCGCGCATCGCCAGATAAATCGATTCGGCAATGAGTTTCGCGCGGGCAAGGCTGGTTTTGTATCCGTCCAGCTCGCCCAGCCCCGTTTTTTGAATCAGAAGTTCCGAGGCCACACGGAGAATTTCCGCCACCGCCCTGCTTTGGGGTTGTACAAAAACGGCGATGGACTGCCAGGCCCCGGGGCGTTTGAGGAACTCGCCGGAAGCGCCTATTTCTACCGTTGCGGCAAGCGAGACATCCCGGCTGGCCGCATCGAAGTCCTGCTTCTCTTCACCCTTTTCCTCAGCTCGGAGCAGATGCGCGGAGACGGTCAGCGTGGCAAGGGCCGATTCGCTCCGCTCCCCGATCAAAGAATCAAATTCCGGGAAACGCCCTTGCCCATTGAAACGGATTGTGCCACCGGAAGGCACGCCCTTTTCTTCCCGGCAGGCAAGCCAGTGCGTGGTGGCATCGCTCTCCACAGCCAGTCCGGCCGAGAGCTCGACTCCCGGCAAATCGCTGCCGGTTTCGTTATGCACGGTAATCGCCCGGATGAACGGTAAACGGCTCGCCAGCAACGAAGCGTTGATCCGCCGTTGGAATTCGACTTGTAACCGGATTCCCGATGCCGTGTGATCCAGAACTTCATACACCGTGATTCTATCCTCACCGGGCACGTTATCTCCCTGGGCACTGAACCTGTTCCTAAAGCTTGATTGTGATTGTATTCCAGATGAGAGACCAGCAATTCTTGGCGAAATGCCAATAACGTTTGCTTTTTCGTGATCCATATCACGCAATAGTGCTATTTCGCGGGTTTCAGTACCATATTTGGCAGGCTCCTGATTTTGAGTGCATTTTCTTTCCGTTATGCCAGTCAAATCAAAAATCCGTGCCATTTTCGACTCCCCAACGGAATAGATGCCGTGTTTCTCATACCGCCATAACAAGTGCGTTTTTCAAGGTATTGCCACCAATAATGCGCATAAGTTTGTCGGCGTACAGAGGATCGGTGGCATAGCCAGCTTCTTTAAGCCCCCGCGCAAACCCGGCGGCATCGCTCCTGCCAAGCACCTTGGCATAGCGCGGGCTGTCGGTAAGGAGTTTCGCGTAGTCGGCGAAAGCTTCGCCCCAAGACGCATAGGAGCGGAACGCGGCCTGGCGTGTTTGCCAGTTTCCGTCCTCAAATTCAGACACGGATTTTTGCGCGGTGGTCGGGCCATTCCAGTTTGGCCCAGCCTTGATGTTGAACAGGTTGTAACTGGGCGATCCGTCGTCGTTCTTGAGTTGCTTTGATCCCCATCCGGTTTCCAGCGCCGCCTGCGCCACCATGAAATGGGCCGGAATGCCGGTGGCGCGGCTGGCGGCATGTGCATGAGGCCAAATCCCGGTAACGAAATTGCGCACATGCTCGGGAACCTGCCCGCCCCCCTTGTGCGCGGCAGCGATCATTTCATTGATTTTTGCCGATTGCGCGACAGAGTCGGCCACCGTGGTTTTCGGGGCAGGCGGCGGAGGGATATTCATCGCGCCCTCTTCCATGCCCCGATTCCGCCCGCCACCCAACTGGCGGAAAAGCGCATCGGCCAAGCCGACCCCTTTGGTTTGCGCCAGATTGCTCGCCAATTGCTGATCGTACAATTCCTGCACGAATTTCGTCTGTTCGCTATCGAAAGGGCCGCTGCCAAGCGAGGCATTGCGCATGGATTTCAGCATCATTTGCAGAAACAGGGACTCGACCTGCCTGGAAGCCGCGCGCAAAGCATCATCGGAATTGCCCCCTGTTTTCGCCAGCCGCTTGAAATCATTCATCGATCGCGGGTCAAGGGTATTGGGCAAGGGACTATGGGCCATCATGATTTTCTCTCATCTCAAATGATTTCGAGTTCCGCCCGCAATGCGCCTGAGGCTTTCATCGCCTGAAGGATGCTGACGAGATCAAGCGGTTTGGCCCCGATCGCGTTGAGCGCCTTGACCACGTCGGTCAGGTTTGCGCTTGCGCGGACTTCCATGACCGCGCTGCCTTCCTGGCTGATATTGACCTCGCCCGTGGTGCTCACCACCGTAGTGCCTAGAGAGACTGGCGCGGGCTGGCTGACATCGGTACGCACATCGACCGTCACCGTCAGGTTGCCATGAGCGACAGCGCAACTCTCAAGCGTGACGTTCCGGTTCATCACTACCGAACCGGTACGTGCGTTTACGATCACCCGTGCGCCAGGCCGCGCGGTAGCGACTTCGAGGTTTTCGATCTGCCCGAGGAAAGCCACCCGTTCCGGGGGATAAGTCGGAGCGCGTACCTGAATGCTGCGCCCGTCGAGCGCCTGCGCCGACTGCGGCGCGACCTTGTTGATGGCATCGGCCACACGGCGCGCGGTGTCGAAATCAGTTTCTTTCAGTTCGACGGTCACGGTCGCGCCCTCGCCAACCATGCCCGGGACAGTACGCTCCACCGTCGCGCCGCCGGGAATGCGCCCGGCCAGCAGATGATTGATTGTCTGTTGTGCGCCGCCCGCCTGTGCGCCCGCCCCGCTGACGGCCAGATTGCCCTGCGCAATCGCGTAGACCTGCCCATCGATGCCCTTGAGCGGCGTCATGACCAGCGTTCCTCCCTTGAGGCTCTTCGCATTGCCTATCGAAGACACCGTGACATCGATCCGCTGGCCTGGACGTGCATAGGCGGGAAGTTCTGCCGTCACCATCACCGCAGCCACGTTTTTGAGTTGCAAGTTACTGCCCGGCGGCAGCGTCACGCCCAGATTGCCGAGCATGTTGATGATGCTCTGCACCGTAAAAGGAGTTTGCGTGGTCTGATCGCCCGAACCGTCCAGCCCGGTGACGAGTCCGTAACCGGCCAACTGGTTGTCGCGCACGCCGCCGATGGTGGCAATGTCCTTGATGCGCCCGGCGCTCGCGCTTGAAGAAAACAGCATGGCAGCGACGATAATCATCACCCGCCAAAGCGCCCGCATCGGCAAATGTACCGGCAGATGCACTATCCGAACGGGAAACTTGTGCGCGGCCATGATTCTCTCCCCGATAGTCCGATGGAAACGCGATATTTTCAGAATGGGTTGATGAAATTGAAGAAGCGTTGCAGCCACCCCATACTGTTGGCTTCCTCAACAAAACCACTGCCACGATATTCGATCCGCGCGTCGGCGACCTGTGTCGATTGCACGGTATTGGACGCGGAAATATTGTTTGCGTTGACAACCCCCGAGAAACGGATGAACTCGTTGCCCTGATTGATCGTCAGCATCTTTTCGCCTGACACCAGCAGGTTCCCGTTGGCAAGGGTATCAATCACAGTGACAGTGATGGTTCCGTTGAACGCATTATTGGCTGCCGCCGCGCCCTTGCCCTCGAACGCGGATTTCGTCCCCGCTTCCGCCGACAACCCGGCAAGCCCGGAAAGCGGCAGGTTACCGCTGGCAGCCGTAATCCCTGCGCCCAGCCTGGATTCGCGGTTCGCGCTGGAATTGGCGTTCTTTTGCGCGGAAGTGCGCTCGACAAGGTTGATGGTGATAACGTCGCCGACGTAACGGGCGCGACGGTCTTCCAGCAACGAACGCCCCTGGCCCGGCTGCCAGATCGCGCCATTGGCAACACGTTCCGGCGCGGCGGCAGGACGTGCGGTCATCGGCTGATGTACGGCGGTGGGCGGAGTGGGTTGCACTTGGGCGCAGGACGAGACGAGCATGGCAAGTATCACCGCCACGAAGGTGACGGCAAGAATGGATGAGGCACGCACGATGAGATCCATGGCTGACCTCTCTCAAACTTGCGTCAGGCGGCCAAGCATCTGGTCGGAAGTGCTGATGACACGCGAGTTCATTTCGTAGGCACGCTGCGTGATTATCATGCTCACCAGTTCTTCGGCAACGTTGATATTGGAGGATTCGACGTAACGCTGGTTGATGACCCCCGCAGCGTTCATGCCCGGCTGCTGTGGCGTCGCGACGCCGGAAGAAGCGGTTTCCCGGAAGAGATTCTCGGAAATGGCCTGCAAGCCGCCAGAATTGATGAACATGGCAACCTGGATGCTCCCGATCTGTACCGGGGTCACACTGCTGGCCTGCAGGACAGTGACCACGCCATCCTTGCCTACGGTGATTGAAACCGCATCGGACGGGATGTTGATATTATCGGCAAGCAGGTAGCCGCTCGCCGTCACCATGTTGCCCTGGTTGTCGCGCTGGAACGCGCCATCGCGCGTATAGGCGGTCGAGCCGTCCGGCAAAGTAACCATGAAAAAACCATCGCCCTGGATCATCAGGTCGAGATCGCCCCCGGTTTGCTGCGGAGCGCCCTGCGTGAAAATGCGCTCGGTCGCCACCGTTCTCACGCCCGCGCCAAGTTGCAGGCCGCTGGAAATCTGCGTCTGCTGAGTCGATTGCGCACCGGGCTGGCGGACGATCTGATAGAGCAAATCCTCGAAGACCGCGCGCTGGCGCTTGAAACCGTTCGTCGATACGTTGGCGAGATTGTTGGCAATCACATCCAGCGAAGTTTGCTGGGCGTCCAGCCCGGTGCGGGCTGTCCAGAGCGAGCGGATCATGATAAGGAATCCTTCCTGTTCGTTATCGATGCTCAGCGCGGCGCAATCATCTGCGTCGCGGAACGGTCGTTTTCCTGCGAATTAGTAATCACGCGCATCTGCATTTCAAACTGACGCGCAAGCGAAATCATTTGCACCATCTGTTCGGCAACATTGACATTGCTGCTTTCCAGATAGCCGCCATCAACCCTCACTTCCTCATCCGCCGGAGCCGGTTGCCCGCTTCGCAGGCGGAAAAAACCATCTTCGCCGCGCACCAGTTCGCTTTCGGGCGGATTCACCAGTTTCAGGCGGGCGACTTCGTTGGTGATGCCGTTCTGGATTGCGGAGAGGGTTCCGTCCACGCCGATGACGATCACGCTGTCGGGCGGGATCGTTATCGGGCCGCCGTCGCCCAGCACCGGCAAACCGGCATGGGTTTGCAACACGCCGTTGGCGGAGACCTCCAATGAACCGTCACGGCTGTAAGCCTCGCCACTTGCCGTCTGGACAGCCAGCCAACCCTTGCCTTTCAAGGCCACATCGAACGGGTTGCCGGTAAACTTCATCGGCCCCGGCGTGAAATCCGTGGCAATGCTCGCATCGACCACGAAGGAGCGCGTGCGCATGGCCTGGGTCTGCACTTCCACTGCGCGCATTTTGTGCATTTCGGTACGAAAACCGGTGGAATCGACGTTGGCGAGGTTGTGGGCAACCGCCGCCTGTTGGTCGAGGGTGCTTTTTGCGCCGGTCATCGCCGTGTAGATCACGCGATCCATGCTGTTGCCTCCCGGCGGGCCGCGCCCACATGCCCTGTGGGATGCTCTGCCCGCTGTTTTCGTTTCTATTGCCTCAGATCACGCATCAGCGCAGATTCACCAGCGTTTGCAAGATCTGATCCTGGGTGCGGATCGTCTGCGCATTGGCCTGATAATTACGCTGCTGGATAATCATGTTCACCAGTTCCTGCGTCAGGTCGACGTTCGATTCCTCGACCTGCCCGCCGTTAATCAAGCCGTTCAGCCCTGATCGCGGGCGGCCTATGATCGGCGAGCCGGATTCGGGCGATTCGGCCCACAGGTTATCCCCTACACGGGCCAACCCTTGGTTGCTGCGGAAGGTTGCCAGCACCATCTGCCCCAGATCCTTGGCCTGCCCGTTGGTGTAGCGTCCTTGAATAACGCCGTCCTGAGTGACCACGACCCCCGCAATCCGGCCTGCCGTGTAACCATCCTGCCCGAGATCGTTGATCGCGGACTTCACGCCGAACTGGTTAAGATTTGTGAGGTCGATGGTGATGTTCATCGCCGCCGCGCTGTTGGTGAGCACGGCGGTATAGGGAATCTGTACAGGCGTGGTGACAGGCTTGCCGTATGCGTCAAAAGCCAAGGCCGTTGCCGCGGACAGCGTCGTGATATCGTTATCCAGCATCGCGTACGCATCCCACGTCCCGGGTCCTGTTTTCACAAAATAGACCGCCAGTGAATGCTGCCCGCCAAGGCTGTCATACACAGGGATCGGGTTCATGAAAGTGTAAGAATCGAGGTCTGCCGGATCGAACGGCACAACGGCAACAGGCTCTTCGTCCGCATTGAGATTACCGGAGCGGATTTCCACCAATGTGGTCGCTTTGGGGTCGATGTCCCCAAGCGGCACGAAAAGCGGCTGGACGATGCCCCCGGATGGCGGAATAATGCCATTGTCATCCGCCCTGACACCCATCACCTTCTCGCCATTTGCCGTAATGATGTAACCGTCTTTATTGATGTCAAACTGCCCGTTGCGGGTGTAGGCGGTCGTGCCGTCAAAACGCTGGATGACATAAAAACCGTTGCCGATAATCGCCATATCCAGCGGGTTATTGGTCGTGGTCGGGATGCCATCCACGAAGCTCTGATAGACGGCCGCGATCTTGCTGCCGTAGCCGACCTGAATGGCCGAACTCACGCCGGTAAGCGCACCGGCATACACATCGGCAAAGACGGCATGGGAGGATTTGAAACCCACTGTGCTGGTATTGGCGATATTGTTGGAGATGACATCGAGCGCACGGCCAGACGTGTTCAGCCCGCTCAAGCCTTGTGTGAATCCCATGATGTTTCTCCTGCCTCAAAGAACTTGTTTAATGTCGTCGAGCCTGAAGATGCCCAACCCGCCAACCTGCAAATCGGCACCATTCGGGCCACGTACCACGCTCGTCACCGGGCCGAACTGCAACGGATTCACAGCAACAGGCGCACCATTCATGCTTGCGGACACACTCATGGTGTACATCCCCTGCGCGGCTTCGCTGCCATCTTCGGTCAGGCCGTCCCACATAAAGTTATGGCTGCCCACATCCACATCACTGAATTCGAGCTTCGTCACCACACGCCCGCCGGAGTCATAGACCGTAACCGTAACCTTGTCGGCGGGCACATTCAGATCGAAACCGCCGATTGCGCCCGCTTCGGTCAACCCAAGCCCCTTGCCATCAACCAGCACGCCATGCCCGAGCAGCGCCGTGCTGTCCACAAGTTCTCTGGAATCCACCAATGATTGAACTAATTTATTTAGGCGTTCGATACCATCAACCGTGCTCATCTGCGCCAACTGCATCGTCAGATCCGCGTTATCCAGCGGATTCATCGGGTCCTGATTGCGTAATTGCGTCGTGAGCAGCGTAAGAAAACGATTCTGCTCATCCTGCATCACCGTATTCTTGACGGGTTCGCTGCGGGCCAACCCGGACAGGATGCTGGAAACCGTATTGTCGGTATTAACACTCATTTGCGTACTCCTTGCTTGAACCGGCAGCCTTGCCGGCCAGGTCGGTTATTGACCGATCTGCAAGGTACGCTGAAGCAAGGATCGTGCCGTGTTCATTACCTCGGCGTTGTTCTGGTACGAACGCGAGGCGGAGATCATGTTCACCATCTCCTCGACCACGTTGACATTGGGCATCTCGACATAGCCCTCGGCATTGGCGGCGGGACTGTTCGGCTCATAGACAAGCCGCATCGGCGCGGCACTCCTGACGACCTGCGTCACCACCACGCCAGCCGATGCCGGACCGGCACCCGGCAATTGCCGGGCGGCAAAAACCACCTGCTTGCTCCGGTAAGGCTGTCCATTTTCGGAAGTGACGCTATCGGCGTTGGCCAAATTGGAAGCCGTCGCATTCAGGCGCATCGACTGCGCCGTGAGCGCCGAGCCGGAAATATTGAAAACGTTGAGCATATTGCCGTCCATTACCGCCTCCCGAATACAGCCTCGAACGGCAACGAACGGCGCTTGTTGCGCGCGGTTCCGGCCCGTTACTGGCCAATGATGGCCGTCTGCATCGAGCGCAGCAGGCCGTTAATGAAAGTGACGCTGGCTTCGTAATGCACCGTGTTTTCGGCAAACGCGGCACGTTCCATATCCATATCCACGGTATTGCCGTCTACCGCCGACTGCCATTCCGTGCGATAACGGGCAAAAGTTTCTGGCGAAAATTCCGTCCTGCTGCCCAAATGCCGGGCATGCGTTTTCATCAGCGGCAACGATTGCCCCCAAGGTCCGTGCCCGAGTGCCGCAACCAGCGCGTCACGAAACAAAAGATCACGCGCCTTGAAATCCGGCGTATCGGAATTGGCGATATTCGAAGCCAGCAATTGCTGCCGGTACGCTTGGAGATTCAGCGCCGTCTGATGAACCTTCAAGTCTCTTTCGAGCAGATTTTTCATTGTCTCCTCCGTGCCTACCCCTCACGCAGCATTTTTCATGCCAGCTTACGCAAGGCGCTATTACCCCCATACAGACAATAGTAAATCTCTCTTTTTTATGGTGTTACGTGGATAAGACAGACAAATTCGCGCCAATTATTGAAATAAGACATTGAATCACTGCTTGGGATTCCTCGATACGTGTTCAAACACTTGTACAAAACGGCAGAAATTACCGCCCCGAAACAAATGAGTTAATGAGTTATGCTGCAATCCCATCCAGAACATGCCATTATCCATCTGCGCCGCAAACCTCAAGCCCGAGCCAGGACAAAGCAAAATGATGGGGTGCATCACCCGCCTTCTCACGATTTCCGCCCTGTTTTTCGCTGCGGCCGGTGCTGTCGCACAGCAGCCATCCGCCCCGGTCGAGGCGGCAGCCCGTGCGCTTATCGAAGAAAAAACACAAGGGCTTCCCGGCGAAATCAACATTGAAATCAGCCCGCTCGGCCCCGGCAACCGTTTGCCGCCCTGCCCCGCACCGGCAGCTTTCCTGCCCGACTCAACCCGTGCCTGGGGCGCATTCAGCGTTGGCGTGCGTTGCGAATCCCCGGTTTTCTGGACGATCTATCTCCAGGCGCGCGTGAAAGTCATCGATGATTACCTCGCCGCCGCCCTTCCTCTACCCGCCGGGAAAATCATCGGACCCGCCGATCTCGAACATCGGCGCGGCGACATTGCCGCCCTGCCCGGCGACATACTCACCGATGCCAGCCAAGCCACGGGACGCCCTGCCCGGCAGGCGCTGGCCCAGGGAACCCCGCTTCAGGCCCGCATGCTACGCACCCCGGAAGCCGTGCGGCAAGGCAGCAACGTTACTGTTTTCAGCCAAGGCAAAACCTTCCGGGCTTCAAACACCGGACGCGCCCTCAATTCCGCCGCACCGGGCGAAACGGTTCGGGTGCGCCTGCCGAATAATCAAGTCGTCACCGGTACGGCGCTCCATGACGGAACAGTGGAAATCAGGCCATGATGTCCCCTCGTTTCCTTACAGCCGGCTGTACGTAAACTTGACAACGGTATTTTTAGAAAATCTGCTAAAGTTTCCTGGCGTCAAGCCGTTGCAAGCACCAGAAACCTTCAAAAATGCAAACCGTTTTTTCTGGAGTTCCCACAATGAAAGTCGAAAGCCTTATCAAGCCTGTAGGCCCGACTCCCACCAATGAGGCGCGGCCACGTCCGAGTTCTGCGCCCACGGCAAACAGCGGGGAACAGGTACAGCTATCGCCACTCGCCTCGGCACTGCAAAAAGCCGAGGCTGCCTTGGCGGAAACACCAACGGTAGACCGTGGCCGTGTTGAAGAAATCAAGCAGGCCATCCGCGAAGGCCATTTCAAAGTTGATGCCAACCGCGTCGCCGACGGACTCATCAATGAAGTCCGGCAAATGTTCGACTTAAAAGCCGGGCGTGGCTGATTATTGATAAACCACATTCGGCGGCGGGGATTGCGAGTCAATAACGCAATCCCCGCCAATTTTTCGTTTGGCGTCTGCGGAAATCATGGCACGGAGAATGCTTGGGTCAACCTGTCACAACACCTGCCCAAACATAGCCATGCACACTCCCAACCCCCAGGAACTTCAGCGCATCGCGCTTCTGCTCGAAGCCGAATCCAGCCAATTCAAAAAATTCCTCGATCTCCTCGAACGCGAAGAAGCCATACTCGTCTCGGGAGACACGGACAGCATGCCCTCGATCACGAAGGAAAAAAACGAGCGTTACCGCCAGTTGCAACACCTGCATGACGACCGCTCCATGCTGATAGCCCGTTTCGGGCACGGCAAAGGCGATGCCGCAGTGCGCAGCCTTTGCGCCAAATTACCCAAGACGCTCGCACGATGGGACGAAATACTCATCCTCGCCGTGCGTGCGCAGGAGCGCAACCATATCAACGGCCAACTCATCGCCAGGCACATGCAGCACAACCAAGCCGCCCTCTCCGTCCTGCTTTCCGCCGCTGACCATCCGCAGCTCTATGACGCCGACGGCCATTCCCACCCGAGCGGCGGGGGGCGCATGCTTGGCAGCGCGTAATACAAATCACGGCTCACAGTATCAATCAGACTCCTTCCCCCGCAAGCAGAGGGGGGAGGGGTTATAGAATCAGGGCTTTCTCGCATCCTGCCGTAGCGCAGCCGTAATTATAATCTAAAACTTATCCCATTCGGGATTTATCCAATTTTCGCCTTGTTTTTGTCTCACCCTGACAACAGCGCGGAAAACACATAAATTTTCGATGCGTTCGACATACTTTAACAGATTGGCCGCCTCATTCTAATGTTATTCATTATGGGTTTCCGCGTAGCCCGTCGCGCCAGCGGGTATCAGTACAAAATCCTGACGGGTTTCAACCGTTCCACTTGTTTGATAAGAGACAAGCCCAGGCACGGCGCAGAAGCCCGCACGCGCACCCCGTTGCGCGTGCGGGTTCCGCGCCGGTGCATCTGCTACTACTGATCCTATATGTGCCACTTTCAAAGCCCGTCAAGACAAGGGGCGCAGAAAGTAGCGGCAATAAAGGCAGGGCGCAAATATTTGTCATTGCGTCACTGTGCGTCGCTATGGGACACAGGAATGGCGTGAAATTTGTCACACATATTGCATGGGCGGCGCAACGCCGTTACACTTCAGTATCTGTTTCAGGTATTCACAGCAAATTTCAAACCGATCTATACGGAGGGTTACAAGATGGCATTTGACGCATTTTTGAAAATTGAGGGTATCCCCGGTGAATCCAAGGATAGTGGACATGATGGCTGGATTGAGATTCTCTCCTACCATCACGGAGTCAACCAACCGGCCTCCAAAACAGCCAGCAGTGCCGGTGGAGCCACAGCCGAGCGGGTGAATTTCGGCGACTTTTCTAT
>JAISPJ010000041.1 GCA_031274995.1 Azoarcus sp. | reverse complement strand
AAAGCGGGGCCGCCCGAATACATCACCGACGTGCTCTCCGCGCCCGCTGCGGAAGGCGGCGAGCTGGGCGAAGACGGCAACGATAACGCCGAAGCCGATCCTGCCTACGATCAAGCCGTTCAGATCGTCCTGCAAACGCGCCGCCCCTCGATCTCGCTGGTACAGCGCCACCTGCGCATCGGCTACAACCGCGCCGCCCGCCTGATCGAAGCCATGGAACGCGCCGGCTTAGTCTCGCCCATGAACGCTGCCGGTACCCGCGAAGTCCTCGTGCCGGAAATGCGGGAGTAGTTTTCTCCCCTTGTCATTCCCGCGTGTTTCTTTCCTTTCTCCCGCTTGTGGGAGAGGGGAAATTCGAGCGGTGAGGCCCCTCTAGATGTCTTGACAATGTCTGGCGGCTTGGTAGGATGTGCGCAGGAGATAACACCATGCTTACACGTACCACTCGTACCGAAAAACTTGATCTGCGCCTGACGGCGCAGGCCAAGTACACCTTGGCGGCCGCAGCACAGGCACAGCGCCGCTCGCTGAGTGATTTCGTGCTTGAAAGCGCCCTTGGCCGGGCCGAGGAAGCGCTTGCCGACCGTCGCGTTTTCCAGCTTTCGCCGGAGAAGTGGGACGCCTTTATCGCTGCCTTGGATGCCCCGCCGCGCGATCTGCCGCAGCTGCGCAAACTTCTGAAGGAACCGAGCGTTTTTTCGGGTGGCAAGCGGGCGTGACAAGCTTTCGGATCGAAAAGCTTCATCGCTGTCATGCCGTCGAGACATTCGATTGCGGCGAGGAAGCGCTGAACCGTTTTCTGGTTCGTTTCGCTCTGCAAAACCAGATGGCAAATGCTTCCCAAACCTATGTCGGCCTTGCGGATGATGACGCTATCGTGGGTTTTTACACGCTCGTTGTCGGCGAGGTCCGTCATGAGGGAGTGCCTGAGCGGTTGAGCAAGGGGCTGGCTCGGCACCCTGTACCGGTCATGCTGCTGGCCAGACTTGGTGTCAGCATGAAGTGGCAAAGCAAAGGGATCGGCGCTGGCTTACTGCGCGACGCTATCTTGCGCACACTGCAAGTGGCCGATATTGCCGGTGTCCGTGCGCTCGCGGTTCACGCCAAAAACGAGGCTGCGCGTTCGTTTTATGAACGGTTTGATTTCCAGTCCTCCCCCACCGATCCGCTGCATCTGTTCGCGCTCATCAAGGATTTGAAGAATCTCTGAAACCTGTAGTGCCGGAGCATCAGGGTTGTTTTATTTTCTGCTCATGGCGGCATGATTTTAATGCTCAATATATATTGCTTTAATTCATATTAAAGGATACTATATTCAGCATTATGGAAAAAAATATCATCCCGTCACGTTATGCCGCGTCCGAACTTGCCAAGCTCGGATGCGATATTGCGATTGCGCGCAAGCGGCGTCGTTTCACTCAGATGCGTTTGGCTGATGGGGCGGGGGTCAATGTGGCCACCATCAGAAGGCTTGAGAAAGGCGAGGGAGGCGTTTCGCTGGGTGTGCTGGCTATGGTTCTGCTGACGCTCGGCGAGAGCGGGAGACTCGGCAATTTGCTCGATGTGGCAAAGGA
Source organism: Azoarcus sp. (assembly GCA_031274995.1). Classification (GTDB taxonomy): domain Bacteria; phylum Pseudomonadota; class Gammaproteobacteria; order Burkholderiales; family Rhodocyclaceae; genus WRNU01. The sequence continues at coordinate 1,577 of JAISPJ010000041.1, read as the reverse complement.
CGATATCGGATTGGTTCTCGGGGTCAATGAACTTCCGCAGCGGGTGAGGGTAAAGCGTCAGAGGCAGGCCGAGCCAAAACCACCGCAAGATGTTGGCGGTCAAGCGCCAGAGGCATTCTGATGTCGCAAAGGATACTCAAAGTAGGCATTGGCAACGCCGGTTTGGAGGTCGGAACGCTCTGGTTCGAGGCTGTTGGCGGTCGTGAGCATTCGAGTTTTCAATATTCGGCGGTATGGCTGGAACATCCGCGGCGCTTTGCCATTGCGCCAATGCTGCCGTTGACCACAGAGCGGCGCTTTTTCAAAGCCCAAGGCGAGCAAGGTTCGCCATTGCCAGCCCCTGTTGCGGATACAACCCCGGACTCATGGGGTCGAGGCATCATCCGCAAAGACACTCGCTTCAACAAAAAGGGTCCCACTGAACCGCTAACCGAGTTTGATTTTCTGACAGCGGTTGATGATTTCAGCCGGGTTGGGGCGCTGCGGTTTCGGGAAACAGAAGAGGGTTCCCCGTTCCTTGCCACAGGCGAAGGGGGCAGACACTGTATCCCGCCGCTATTACATCTTGACCAGTTAGGGAAAGCAATCGCCAGCGCAGAGAGCGACGATCCTGATATGGTGGCGTTACGCCGATTACGTCAGATGGGTACGACATTGGGGGGCGCCAGACCGAAATGTTCGGTGATTGACAACGATGGAAGCCTTGCCATTGCGAAATTTACGTCCCGGCTCGACATGTACGCTGTCGAACGGGCCGAGGTGTTGGCGCTGCGACTTGCGCGGCTATGCGGGATTGACACGCCGGAGGCAAGAATCGAGTCAAGTGATGGATTACCTGTCGCAATCATCAAGCGGTTTGACCGATCCGCGCAAGGGCGGATTCCCTTCGTGTCGGCACAAACCATGCTGGGTGCGCCATCGGCAACCGGAGCAACTTACGCGGATATTTGTGATGCGCTTCGGCAGTACACGGCATCGCCCCGTATCGAGATGCGCAAGCTGTTCAGGCGCGTTGGCTTCAACATTCTTGTCTCCAACGTGGATGACCATTTGAAGAATCATGGTTTCCTTTATGCCAGTGATGGGAAATGGCGTTTGTCGCCAGCTTTCGATGTGAATCCGGCACCGGAACGGTTTAGGGAATTGAAAACGGCGATTGCTGATCCAACCCGGCCGGAAGCTTCCATCGAGTTGTTGGTGGATCATGCTTTCTATTTTGAGATGAGTGCTGATGAAGCTGTTGAAATAGTCCGCGCAATGGCTGATGTTATCGCCGCGAAATGGCAAGAACTGGCCCGCGAGATTGGCATGAGCCGGGCAGAGCGGGATGATTACCGGCCGGCATTCGAGCACGCAGAAGCTGACTATGCCTTGCGCAAATCGTCATTCCGCGCGGAATGACAAATCCTGAAACCTGTAGCGCCGGAGCATAATTCGCCCTATGCGAATCCTGTTTGCCATTACCGTTGCCGCTTTCTCCCTGCTGGCCCAGCCTGCGTTTGCGCTTGGGCTTGATGAGTTCCGCGCGTTTCTGAAAACCACTGCTGATGCGCGTGGGACTTTCACGCAGACCGAGA
>JAISPJ010000012.1 GCA_031274995.1 Azoarcus sp. | reverse complement strand
ATGAGGAGCGTCCACACTCCGCACGGGCGTGGATGACGCCTGCCGAATTTGCCCGTCTGTGTGGGAAAAACGGCTTGCAAGGAAAAACGTGAGGCCGAAATTTTCTACTTTTGGCTGGTACTAAAACGGGTGCAGCCTCAGTACAACAAATTACCTCAAACAAACATGCAAACGAAACTGTCAATCATCATCTGCGTGCACAATGAAGAGCGTTACATTGCGGAGTGCATCAAAAACCTGTGCCTGGCAGACTATCCGCAATGGGAAGCCATTATTATCAATGATGCATCAACTGACACCACTTTAGATATCGTGGAGTCTTTCGCGCGAAAGCATGCCAACTTGCGCTACTACAGCCTGACGCACAATCTGGGGCCGGGAAACGCCAGAAATTTTGCGATAATGTTAGCCAAGGGAGAACATATCGCGTTTCTGGATGCGGACGACTACATCGATGCGGCTGTATTGGCTGAGAAAATGAGGGTGATTGATGCCAAAACAGATATTCTTATTAGCGGACATTCCCGTCTTTATGATCATGGCCCTTCCACTATAGCGATTGAGGCTAGGGAGCTTTCTGGTCATGCTGCTGCTTGCCTGTACCTGATGCGTAAATTCGGCACTTGGGCGTCATGGATACATATATATAGGCGAGATCATGTATTGCGAAACAATTGTCTTTTTGCTTCGGGATTTTATTGTGAAGATGTTATCTTTTGTTTTAAAGCACTGTACACTGCAGAGAAAATAATTGCTGATCCAACCCCGTTTTATATGTACCGCAGCAACAATGACAGCATAACCAGGGGAGATGCCGTTACCCCGTTGCATCTTATGAGTTCGGCACGATTGCATTTTGATTTGGTTCAGACCCTACAGACAAAACCGGAGAGTGATGAACTGCGAGCAGCATTTGAAAGAGCTTGCAATCTTTTAGTCAACGAACATTTGCCAAGAATGATAAAACCATTGCAGCAAGGCATGCATGAGATATCGTTGGAATTTTTTAGAGAGTTCATGTATTATATAAAATATTGCGATACTCCTTTTTCTCGTGGTGTATTATCAGTTATACAAAATCAGTCCCATAATAAAAAATTCTTATACAGCAACGATATGGGTTTTCGACATTCTCGTTCCTGGCGAATAACAAGTCCATTGCGTAACACTGCAGCTTGGTTAAGTCGAGGTTTGGTCTATATAAAAACTAAAGCCTCAAGTCGACCAAGAAAAGACCGGTCAAGGTGATTATCTCATTGACCTCAGATTCATCGTAAATTCCATGAATTCACTATACTATTTTGAGTTCCGCTTGGTCATGTTGACTACGCAAACACCAAGAACACACAAAGCCTCCAATCACGGCATTAAGAAAGAATCCTGCGGCATTTATAATATATGGTTCGAATATGTTAACCGTTAGCCAGAAAAGAAAGAATGCACAGGAAAAAAGGAATACATCGGTAGGCATTTGCCCTTGACGCCAAGTCATAATGGTACGCCATGCAACCAAGAAAGCAATTGCAATCATGCATATAAATGCAGCGCTACCCACGTTGACCAATGTTTCAAGATACGAATTGTGCAAGTGCTTGAATTCTTTTTTAAAATCCTCATCAAAATGCGGTGATTGCTTGATAAGTTTCGATACTTCGCATCCTCCCCATCCGAAAACTGGGCGCTCGGCAATCCACTCACGCGCGGCGGACCATGATCCGATCCGTATACCAACACTGCTGTGTTTCACAGTTTTCAGTTGTGCCATTTCTTTGATTGTAGCGGTATCGATTGTTTCCGCGGACAAGCGCTGGGTGACACTGCCACCCATAAAATAGAGCATCACTGATCCGGCAAGCAAAATGCCAACTCCTGTTGCGGCTACCCAAGCGAGTGCACGCCAATGCACGGAGCAGCGCCCAGTGAGTAAGGGCACTGCACAAAACAAGAGCAAAGAGATCACGGAAAGGGCTAAACCCAGCCAGACCGCACGCGTCTGTGTGGCGATGACACCGAATACCATCAGCAGGATGAAACCGACAAGCAGCGGCAAGACGAGCATACGTGCCTTGAAAGGCAACGACGACGTCCGTGGCAAGAAAAACACGCCAGCCAGCAATGCTGTAGAAAATATAACACCGGCATGCTGTGCGTTGGCAAGTCCGAAATCCAGCCGCTTTCCCTGCCAAGCGGCCATCCAGACATCAGCAGGCACAGACGACAGATGAAAGAGTAGCCCCGTTCCGGCAGTGATCAGCAAAAAAAACGGGGAGACTTTAGGTGCTGCGCTTATCCCGTACGCCATGACGACGAAGAAACAAAATGCTGGAAGGAATTTTCTTGCTTTGGAGCCATTGAATAGCTCCTCGGGAACTGAAAAGCACTGCCATATATAACCGACTACCAGTATCAGGGCCAGCAGCGCACACAACCAAATTAATCTGTCTTTGTAATAGACCTGCGGTGCTTTTTGCCCAATGCCCAACAGGAAAAGTACAAACATGACACGAATCATCTTGTCGATGATGGCATCATTCGCGCCCGACACGAACCAGACCAAGGGTAGAACGAACGCCAGTGACGCAAACACGAGTCCAAGCCATTGACGCACGTTATTCTTCGATGATTGATTAAGGTACATGCTGTCAGGGAAGGCCATAAGCTTTGACCATTGCGTTGATCTGGGCATCATTTTCGTTCTTGTTTTGCCCCCAGAGACAGACTTTCTGACTGCCTGACCAATTGACCAACTCGTGCCAGGTACCTGTATGCATTTCGAACCGACCGTTGCGGCGTACCATCCAGTACAGCCAGACATCGTCGGCATGTGGGCACAATTGCATGAAAACAGCCCGGTTCAACACTTCCGGATGAAAGCAACCTGCCGGATAGAACACGCCCAAACATCCGGTGGCAAAATTGTGCGGGTTCTCGGTCTGATCCTTGATGTTTTTTAGCCAATCCCGATATGGGCGTATCCCCTGTTCATTGAAAACCATTTTGTGCAAGCGATGGGCCACGACATTCCCCGGAAATCGCTCCGCTGCCGCAATCAGTTCTTTCAGCCAGTCAGGCCAGTAATACGCATCGTCATCGGCGGTGACAATATCGGCATCAGGGTAGCTGGACAATGTTGGAATAATCTTCTTGAACGACAAGAGATCGTCGCAGCAGTGTATCTCCAGGCCATCTTGTTGCAATTTTCCGACCGCGGCCGGCAGCGCATGCCTGTCCGCTTCGGCAAGCCAAAGAATGACCCTGTCCGGGCGGACGCTTTGGGTCAACAAACTTCTGAGGGTCAGGTGAAGAGTAGGGAAACGTTTGGGGTACGACGTCAAAGACACAATCAGCTTGCGGTTGCGACCATGTTTGGGAGCAGGGTGACGAAAATGCCACCGGCACGCCAGCTTCAATCGACACCAGCGCGAGTGCCAGCGTGTTCTCAATTTTCTGAACATTGATATAAATACTCCGACAACCAAGGACATCCTGGCCCGGCTTTCATGTGAGCGGGCGATTGTATCTCTCAATTTTAAAAACGCAACATGTCAGTCTGAACAGGTGTCGAACGCAATCCTCGCCATTCATGGCGAGGCCAGCGGGGCGAACTTTTATGGTGCCGAAGCCCCCCTAACCGTGTCGGGAAATCACCGGTCTTCAGGCGGGGGGTGACTCAATGACATAACACCGGCAAGGGCAATTGCGGCAAAATTCGTTTTTTATCCCGATTCCAACCCTGCTTCCGAAGGAACACACCTTGAGCGTCAAACCTTTCGCCCCCCCTGCCGCCGGTTCACGCCTCCTGATGTCCGGCAACGAAGCTATTGCCCGCGCCGTGTGGGATGCTGGCGTTCGCGTCGCTGCCGCTTATCCGGGCACGCCTTCCACGGAAATCCTGGAGTACATCTCGCACTACCCCGACCTATACGCCGAATGGTCGGTGAATGAAAAGGTTTCGCTCGAAGTCGCCATCGGCGCGTCCATTGCCGGGGCGCGCAGCTTTTGCGCGATGAAACATGTCGGGATGAATGTCGCCTCCGACGCGCTGATGACGCTGACGCTGACCGGCGTGGTCGGCGGCCTGGTCATCGCCGTCGCCGACGATGTGGGTTTCTCTTCCTCGCAAAACGAACAGGATTCCCGTTTCTGGGGCCGCTTCGCGCATCTGCCCATCCTGGAGCCTGCCGATTCGCAGGAAGCCTACGAGATGACGCTGGCCGCCTTCGCGCTTTCAGAAAAATTCAATGCGCCGGTCATCCTGCGGCTCACCACCCGCATTTGTCATGTGAAATGTCTGGTGACCGTCGGCGCACGCGAAATCAAGCGCGCCGCCAATGGTTTCATCAAAGACCCCTCCCGCTGGGTCATGGTGCCCGCCAATGCGCAGAAGCGCCTGCCCGGAGTCTTCGCGCGTGAAAAGGCGCTTGCCGAGGAGTCGGCAACGAGCGCCTTCAACCGGCTGGAACCCGGCAGCGACCGGCGCGTCGGCTTCGTCACCTCCGGCCCTGCCTACATGCATGTCCGCGAAGCTTTCCCCAACGCGCCCGTCCTGAAACTCGGTATTTCCTGGCCCGTTCCGATGGGCAAGGTGCGTGAATTCGCCGCTCAGGTGGACACCCTCGTCGTCGTCGAGGAAACCGAACAACTGCTGGAAACCGAAATTCTGGCCGCAGGCATCCCGGCGCGCGGCAAAGATCTTCTCCCCACCGCCGGGGAAATGCCGCCGTTCATCCTGAAAAAGCATCTTGCCGTTCTCTTCCCGGAACTCGCCAACGCCGCCGAAACAGCCGCCCCCGCCCCGGTGCCGGTCTTTCCGCGCCCGCCCACGATGTGCGCGGCCTGTCCGCACCTGGGCGTGTATTACACCCTCTCGCAACTGCGCAACGTCAACATCACCGGCGACATCGGCTGTTACACCCTCGGCGCGGGGCATCCCTGGAGGGCGCTCGATACCACCATCTGCATGGGCGCCTCGATGGGGATGGCGCTCGGCATGGACAAGGGACGCGGCCCGGACGACGAAAAGAAAAGCATCATCGCCGTCATCGGCGATTCCACTTTCATGCACATGGGTATGCAGGGATTGCTCGACATCGCCTGGAACCGTGGCAACGTCACGATTCTTCTGCTCGACAACCGTACCGTCGGCATGACCGGCGGACAGGACAATCCCGCCAGCGGGCGCGATATCCACGGCGAGGCGGCGCCACGGATCGACCTCGCCAAAGTGGTTGAATCCCTCGGCATCGACCCCGGTCACATTCATGCGGTCGATCCTTACCTGTTGCCCGTTCTGTTCAAGACACTGCGCGAAGAAATCAAGTACAACGGCCCCTCCGTCATCATCACCGACCGGCCATGTGTGCTGATCGACGAATACAAGAAGCAGCCCGCCTACGAGGTCTTTGAGCCAGCCTGCACCGGCTGCGGCAACTGCGTGGAAATCGGCTGTCCGGCCATTCATGTCACCCGCCGCGAAAAAGCCGTCAAACCTTCCGGCAAGGAAGTGGAACTGGCCTTCGCCAGTATTGAAACGGCGGCCTGTACTGGCTGCGGCCTGTGCCTGCAACCCTGCGCGCCGGACGCCATCAGGCCAGCAGAACCCAAAGCGGTGAAGGTGGAGTTTGTGTGAGAATCGCGGCGGCTTTCAGCCTGATGCTCATGATATGCGGCGGCTGCACGATGGCTGACCCGCCGTTGAGCGGTGAGCCTGATGCCTATACCCATATCTCCCCCGCCGTGCGGCAAGACATCCTGAAAACGGCCAGAAAACTTTTCAAGGCGGCGACAGGATGCAAACACATCACGCAGATAGACATCACGGTTCAGAACATCAGGATGATGTTCTCGAAGAAAATCCTGAACGGAGAAACTCTCCATCCCCTGCCCTCCGGCGGATTTCTGCTGGATGACCAAGAAATTCCCCCGGAGGGGTACGTTCAGGAAAACGATGAATTCTGGCAGGTCACCGGCTGCAAAACCCGCCGCGATTTCACCGTGAAAATCTTCGGAGACGACCAAGGTGGCACTTATTTCGGTGTTTTTGACCATGAAAAGAACCCGCAGCCCGAAGAGTAAACCAGCACTCCGCATACACCCCATACACCCCATTTTCACACCGGAACCACCATGAACCAAAACCAGACTACCAACATCCTCGTCGTCGGCGTCGGCGGGCAAGGCGTGATGACCGCTTCGGAGATTCTTTCGGAAGCAGCGATTTCGCAAGGATTCGAAGTCAAGAAAACCGAAGTCGCGGGAATGAGCCAACGTGGCGGGGTGGTGTCCTCGCATGTGCGTTTTGGCCCCAGGGTGCTGTCGCCGGAGATACCGCCGGGCGAGGCGGATATCCTTGTCGGATTCGAGGCCGCCGAGGCAATGCGCTGGAGTCACTACCTGCGCCCGAAAAACAGCCCGCGTGCCGGAGTGGCGATGATAAACCGGCTCAAGCTCGAACCGCCCATCGTCTCACTCGGGCTTTTCGCGTACCCGGACGATCCCGTGGCCGCAGTACGCGAGCGGGGGCTTGAAGTGCACGATTTTGACGCGGGAGAAATCGCGCGCGGATTGGGAGATCTGCGGCTCATCAACACGATCATGCTCGGGGCGATTTCCGACGGCCTGCCCTTCCCCGCCGAGACACTGAAAGCATGTGTCGTGGCACGCTTTGCCGCAAAAAAGGCGGTACTGGCGGAACTGAACGCGAGAGCGTTCGACCTCGGCAAGGCCGCCGGGAAGAAATAAATATAAGCCCCGGATCGAACACGAGTCGAACGCAATCCTCGCCATTCACGGCAAGGTCAGCGAGACGAACATTTATGGCGCCCAAGGCCGATATCATCGGCTACCTGATGACCGTTCCTGATGCAGTCGCCAACGGAAATGCCGCCACGCCAACTGGCGCAGAAGAAAAGTCCCGGCGCCTGTTTCTGGATGGCCTCAACCCGGCGCACACGGTCGAGATGACCCAGGGTGTATTGCGGAATGGCTCGCGGATGGCGGCTGATCTTCGTCCACTGCGGCATCCCTTTCACGCCAATCAACGATGCCAGCTCGTTCTCGGCCATTTCCCGCAAAGCGCCATCATCGCGCCCCTGCAATTCGGGTTGGCGCATCCCGCCAATAAAAGTGGTCAGCACCGCGTGTGCTTCATCGGCGCGGCGGTCGAACATGCTGCTCGAAAACAATGTCCCCAGAATGCGCCTGTTTTCCTTGCGCGGCACGAGAAAACCGAAACCATCGAGCGGATGTGCCACTGCCTCACGCCGCCATGCGCTGATGGCAACCGACACCGGCGCATAAGGTATCTCGCGCAACGCTTGCGCGGCATCGTCGGCACACGGCATTTTCAACGATGCCAGCAGCGCCGCCGCCGCATCGGCGGGCGTGGCGATTACCACGGCACAGGCGCGATACACCGTCTCTTGTTCATCGCCACCCACGCCGCGCACCGTCCAGCCGCCTTGCGTTTCTCCGGCGATTGCCGTCACCCGGATGCCGGTTTCGACGATGCCGTTTGCAGTCGCCACCCCGCGTGCCAGCGCATCGGTCAGTGTCTGCATACCGTCGTTGAACGAAAAGCTTTTGGCGTTGTTCTTTGATTTTTCGCGCTGCTGTTTGCGCTCGCGGGCGCCGAGAATCATCCCGCGAATCAGTCCGCCGTAACGCTGTTCAAGCGCAAACAACTTCGGAAATGCCGCCTGCACCGACAGTTGCTCGGGATCACCGGCAAAAACACCGGAAACAAACGGTTCAATCGCATAGTCGAGAAATTCCGGCCCCAATCGCCGCCGAACGAAGGCAGCGACGCTCTCCTCGCTCTCCGGCGATGAACGTGCGATGAACGGCTCGCGCAGCAGTCCGACTTTGGTTCCTGCCGAAAACAGCGGTGTCAAAAAAAAAGCCGGCCCTGACATCGGCAACGGAATCAACCGGCCACCGCGCACGATAAAGCGGCGGTCGGCAATTTTACGCGCATCGGCGCGTTGCCCACGAATCCCGAGCGATTCGAGCAACTCGTCGATCAGCGGTGTCGTGTCCATTCCGCTGTTCGGCCCCAACTCCCACAACATGCCGTCGCTGCGGCCTGAGACAATGACGCCACCCGTGCGCGGCGCCGCTTCCAGAACGCGAACGCGGTGGCCCTTTTCAGCCAGTCGGTACGCCGTTACCAGCCCGGAAACCCCGGCACCGACAACGATCACATCGTCGATTATTTCCGTCGTCGTTTCGCTCATCGTCTCGTCCTTCAAATATTTTTTCTTCTACCCGATCTCGTGCGCAGCTTCCAACGCCTGCTCGATGCGGTCGGCACCGTGAACGTCAATGCCCGCAATTGGCTGGCGCGGCAGGTTTGCGCGCGGAATTATGAGGGTTTTGAAGCCAAGTTTGGCGGCTTCCCTGATCCGTTCCTGCCCGCGCGGCGCGGGGCGTATTTCGCCCGCCAGCCCCACTTCGCCGAAAACGGCAAGGCCCTGCGGCAATGGCCGGTCACGCAGTGAAGAGGACACGGCCAGCAAAATTGCGAGATCGGCGGCAGGTTCGACGATCTTGACGCCGCCGACGGCATTGATGAACACGTCCTGGTCGAAACAGACGATTCCGGCGTGACGGTGCATGACCGCAAGCAGCATCGACAGCCGCGTCGGCTCAAGCCCCACGGAAAGCCGCCGGGGATTGGGATTTGAGGCGTTGTCGACGAGCGCCTGGATTTCGACGAGCAGCGGGCGGGTGCCTTCCTGGGTGACGAGCACGCAACTGCCGGAGACTTCGGCATTGTGCCGGGAGAGGAAGAGCGCGGAAGGATTGGAGACGCCTTTCAGCCCCCGTTCGGTCATGGCAAACACGCCCAATTCATTGACTGCGCCGAAACGGTTCTTGAACGCGCGGATCAGGCGGAAGCTGGAATGGGCGTCGCCTTCGAAATAGAGCACGGTGTCGACGATGTGTTCGAGCACGCGAGGCCCGGCGAGCGAACCATCCTTGGTCACATGCCCGACGAGGATGAGCGTGACCCCGCTCTGCTTGGCGTAGCGTGTCAGTTGCGCCGCGCATTCACGCACCTGGCCGACGGAACCGGGAGCCGATTGCAGGCTTTCAGAACACAGGGTCTGGATCGAGTCTATGACCGCGACTTTGGGCGCGGCTTCGGTGAGGGCTTCGATGATGCGTTCGAGGTTGATTTCGGCGAGCAGTTGCAACTCTCCCGGCGACAGTTGCAGGCGTTGGGCGCGCAAGGCCACCTGTTCGCCGGATTCTTCGCCGCTCACGTAGACCACTGGATATTCGTTTGCCAGCCCGCACAAGGCTTGCAGGAGCAAGGTCGATTTGCCGATGCCAGGGTCGCCGCCAATCAGCACCACTCCGCCGGGTACCAGCCCTCCGCCCAGCACACGGTCGAATTCGTCGATGCTGCTGGGGATGCGCGGCTCTTCACGCGCTTCGAGCGCCGCCAGCCTTTGCATTTTCACCACACTCCCGCCCAAGCCAGCCCGCCGGGATTGTGTGCCGCGCTCGATGATGGTCTCGACCAAGGTGTTCCATTCCCGGCATTGCGGGCACTGCCCCTGCCAGCGCGGCAACTGTGCGCCGCAGTCCGCGCAGACATAGGCGGATCTGACTTTCGACATGTTTTACTCACGAATGGAAAGGTCTTCATGTTATAAGGTTTTTCCATGAACAATTCCCAAAATCGTAATTCCATGCCTTTCGGCTTTTACATTATTATGGCGGCGCAATTTTTTTCCGCGCTCGCCGACAACGCTATCCTCTTCATTGCTATCGGCATCCTCACGAATATCGGCGCAAGCGATGTATACGACCCGCTCCTGAAGGTATCTTTTTCTGTCTTCTATGTCGCCCTGGCGGCATTCGTAGGCGCGTTCGCCGATTCGATGCCGAAGCGGCGGGTCATGTTCATCAGCAACATGATAAAGGTCGGGGGTTGTCTGTTGCTCTTCATGGGCGTTCCCCCATTGTTTGCCTATGCCATCATCGGGCTGGGTGCCGCAGCCTATTCCCCGGCCAAGTACGGTATCCTGACCGAGTACCTGCCTCATCGCCTGCTTGTGGTGGCCAATACCTGGATCGAGGGGCTGACCGTCGGGGCGATTATCCTGGGAACGGTTATCGGGGGAGAACTCGCCGACAAAAATTTCATAGACTGGGTCAACAGTTTCGCCCTGTTCCCGCTCAATGGCATGCACACAGGCATTGCCATCATCGGCGTAATTTACTTATGTGCCGCCATTTTCAACCTGTACATCCCCGATACCGGCGTCGACCATAAACCCCTGCATAGTAGTCCCCTCTATCTGCTGCACGATTTCTGGCACTGTCTCAAGCTCCTGTGGCGCGACAAACTCGGCCAGATTTCACTCGCGGCCACGACGCTGGTCTGGGGTGTGGCAGGAACTCTGCAATTGCTTGTCCTCAAATGGGCCGAATACAACCTCGGCCTGGCAGAGGCGGAACGAACCCGCATGGTCGGTGTAGTAGCCATCGGGATGGCTATCGGCGCAGTTCTGGCGTCACGCATCAGTCTGCGCCGGTCTGTGAATGTCCTTCCGGTCGGCATCGCCATGGGTTTTATTTTTGTCTGCATGCCGTTCGTCACCCACATTTACATGGCTGTCTTCATGCTGATTATTGTCGGCGCGTGCGGCGGTTTCTTCGTCGTGCCGATGAACGCGCTGCTTCAGCACCGAGGCCACATACTGATGGGGGCCGGACATTCGATCGCGGTACAAAACTTCAACGAAAACCTGTCGATCCTGTTGCTGAACGCTTTCTACGCGGTGCTGCTCTACCTGAGTTTTTCGATCAATATTATCGTCATCTTTTTCGGGGTTCTGGTGGCAGTCATGATGTTCCTGATCCGGCAATGGCACAGCCTCAACCAGAAGCGCGGCAATGTCATGGCGCAGCTCGACAACATACATTGACGCTCCGCTTCGGGCCGGCCGACCTCTACGTTGCTTCCGCTACAGCGCGCCGCGCAAAGCAGAGGTCTTCCCACGCCTTGCCCTTGTCCAGCGGGTTGCGCAGCAGGTAGGCCGGGTGGTAGGTGACGATCACAGGAACACCATCGCGCTCGAAACGTTTTCCGCGTGCAACTGCAATGCTGATTTCCCGCCCAAGTAGTGCCTGCGCCGCCGGACGGCCAAGCGCAATCAATAACCGGGGGCGGATGAGCGCGATTTGCCGGTCAAGAAACGCCGCGCACATAGCGATTTCCGCCGCCTCGGGCGTGCGGTTGAGCGGTGGGCGACATTTGACGGCATTGGCGATATAGACATCTTCGCCACGCTTAAGGCCGATCGCCGCCAGCATGTGATCGAGCAAACGTCCGGCCTGGCCGACGAAAGGCTCGCCGCGCCGGTCTTCTTCCGCGCCGGGACCTTCGCCAACAAACATCCAGCGCGCCTGACGGTCGCCGACGCCAGGAACGGCCTGGGTGCGCTTTTCGCACAATGCGCAGGCACGGCAGGCACGAATGGTTTCCTCAAGTTCCTGCCAATCCATCGTGGTAACACGAGGGGAAAGCACGTTGCGGATGCCTGTGGCAACAGGAGAAGATTCAGCGGGTACATCGGCGTCGATGTTGGCATTGGTGCCGACATGGGTATCAGCAGCCTCGGCCTCGGCAGGAAGCCGCAAACGCCACAGCGGCGCAAGCCCCATCTCCCGGAGAATGGCGCAACGGCGCAGGTTCATGGTTCGAGTCTCATCACAATGGCGTCTTCGCGTCCGTCCTGAGACGGATAATAGCCCCTGCGCCTGGCAATTTCGACAAAACCCGCGTGACGGTAAAGCGCAAGGGCCGACAGATTTGAGGGACGCACTTCGAGAAAAAATTGCCGTACACCTTCGTTCCTGGCGGTAGAGAGCAGGTGTTCCAGCAAGCGGCTACCCAAGCCGCGCCCCTGTGCGGCACGTACCACGCTGATATTAAGCAGGTGGGCTTCGTCGAGCACACCGAGCACGACCGCGTAGCCGACGGGCGCACCGGCGTCGTGCATCAGCCAGCAGGCGTGTCCGGCAGCCAGTGAATCGGTAAAGTTCCCCCGGCTCCACGGAAAGCGGTGCAGGGAAATCTCCTGCTCCACGACCCAATCGAGATCATGTTCAACCATCGGCATGAAACACGCCGTCATGCCCTGTTTCCCCGTGACAGGCGTTCGGCCACGGTTAGCGCGACCTTGTCGCGCACATAAAGCGGGACAGCCTGCTCGACGGGAACGATGCCCGTCTCGCCCCGCGCCGCCGCCAACCGGGAAACGGCCTCAGCAGTGGGTACGGCCCGGGGATCGCAGCCAACAAGCGCCGCCCATACGGATGAGAGCGCCTCCCCGCAGGCGGCAAAAGCCGACCCAAGACCAAACCATTCCCCCTCTGGACACACCAAGGCGGCGGGCGCACAGCAGGCGGGCGCGGAAAGCTCCGTCACCGAACCCTTTTCTACCCTGTAACACCCGTAATAGATTTCACCCATACGGGCATCCGTCACCGCCAGGACTTGGGGCAACGGCGATTGCATGGCCAAGGCCGCCAGACTGCATACGGGAATGACTCCCAGCCCGGCCCCCAACGCCAGCCCTTGCGCAAAACCGCAAGCCAGCCGCAAGCCGGTAAAAGCGCCGGGCCCCGCACCAAAAGCCACGGCATCGAGCGCGCTCACGCCAAGCCCGGCATCCGCCAGCAGGGAACGGACGAGGACAAGCATGTGTTCCGAATGATTGTTGTGCCCATCGATCCGACGCGCGAGGATGTCGCCATCCAGATTCAACGCGACGCTGGCACGTTCACAGGAAGATTCAAGAGCCAGTAGTTTCATTGCCCGGTATTTTACCGGGGATATTCCATTCAGGCCCAAAACAACAAAGCGTCATCAATCTGTCACAAACACCCCCTAGAGTAGTGGCATCGTTACAACCAGACGAGATAACGCATCATGAAACGGCTGATCGCGGCCGCCTGTATTGCGGCGGTTTCTTCCCTGAACATCAACACACCGGCACTGGCTGCCGACGACATCACCGGAGCCGGGGCGAGTTTCCCGGCGCCGCTCTACACCCGCTGGGCCGCTGATTACAACAAGGCCACCGGCCACAGGATCAACTACCAGTCAGTCGGCTCCAGCGCGGGGTTAAAACAGATCGAAGTAAAAACGGTGGATTTTGGCGCTTCCGACGCGCCGCTCACCGATGCGGCCTTGCGGGAAAAAGACCTGATCCAGTTCCCGATGGTCATCGGCGGCATCGTGCCTATCGTCAACATCAAGGGCGTCACGCCGGGGCAGTTGAAACTGAATGGCCAGACCATTGGCGATATTTTCCTCGGGAAGATCGTCGTCTGGAACGATTCCGCCATCGTGGCGCTCAATCCCGGCCTCAATCTGCCCGGCACGCCCATTGTCGTCGTCCGCCGCGCAGACGGCTCAGGCACGAGCTTCTCCTTCACCAACTACCTCTCCAGGGTCAACGCCGAATGGAAGGAAAAAGTAGGCGAAGGCACGGCGGTAAGCTGGCCAACCGGCCTTGGAGGCAAGGGTAACGAAGGTGTGGCGGCATTCGTGGGCCGTCTCAACGGCGCAATCGGCTACGTCGAGTTTGCCTACGCCAGGCGCAACAAACTGGCGCACGTACAGATGCAGAACCGCGCGGGCAAATTTGTCCAACCCTCAGAAGCAAGCTTCAAAGCTGCCGCCTCGGGCGCGGAATGGGAAAAGAGCTTCTATCAAATCCTGACCGACCAGCCGGGTGATGAAACCTGGCCGATCACCTCCGCGACCTTCATCATGATGAACAAAAAACAAGACAAACCCGCCCAAACCGCCGCCGCGCTCAACTTCTTCGCCTGGGCTTACAAGAACGGCGACGCTCAGGCGAGCAACCTGGATTACGTACCCATGCCCCAAGCCGTAAAAGAGATCGCCACGCGGTCATGGCAGTCGATCACAGATGCCTCGGGGAAAGCAGCCAGGCAGTAAAAAAGCCAGGATAAAGTGTAGAGCCGATCTGCACGCTGTCCGAAAGAACGCAGTAAGCATGGTACGATTCAAAGATCATTTGGCAGCGCAAATGGGGTTTTCCGCATTTACGGAACAATCAAGGCTTACCACATGAACCGCACAGACATTCAAACACCCGGCACGGGCGATTTTCCTGGCTTGGAATGCGATTTGCTCGTGCTCGGCGGCGGCCCCGGCGGTTATTCTGCCGCTTTTCGTGCCGCCGACCTGGGCCTGAAGACGATCCTCGTCGAACGTTATCCCACCCTCGGTGGCGTTTGCCTCAACGTCGGCTGCATCCCCTCCAAGGCACTGCTACATGTCGCCGCAGTCACCGAAGAAGCCAGACACGCTGAGGTTTTCGGCGTCAGTTTCGCCGCGCCCAGGATCGATCTCGACCGCTTGCGTGCCCACAAGGACGGCATCGTCAAAAAACTCACCGGCGGTCTTTCCGGTATGGCGAAGAGCCGCAAGGTGGAACACTTGCAGGGAGTCGGGCAGTTCATTGATCCCAACCGCCTGGAAGTTGCTACCGCCGACGGAAAACAACTCGTGCAATTCAGGCAAGCCATCATCGCCGCCGGTTCGCGCGCGGTGAGGCTTCCTTTCATGCCGGAAGACCCGCGCATCGTCGATTCCACCGGCGCACTTGCCCTGCCCCTCGTTCCCAAAAAGATGCTTGTCATCGGCGGCGGCATCATCGGTCTGGAAATGGCCACCGTCTACAGCACCTTGGGCGCGCGCGTCACCGTGGCGGAACTGAGCGATGGGCTCATGCCCGGCACAGATCGTGATCTCGTGAAAGTCTGGGAAAAGAAAAACGCAGGCCGGTTCGACCGCATCTTGCTCAACACCGGCGTCACCGCAGCCCAAGCCAGAGCCGAAGGCATCGAAATCACCACCTCCACCGGCGATAAGGAAACCTTCGACCTCGTGCTCGTCGCCGTGGGCCGTGCGCCCAACGGCAAGACCATCGCCGCCGAAAAAACAGGCGTGTCCGTCACCGAACGCGGGTTCATCGCCGTTGACCGTCGGCAACGCACCAACGTGGGACACATCTTCGCCATCGGCGACATTACCGGCAACCCGATGCTTGCGCACAAGGCCGTGCACGAAGGCCACGTCGCCGCCGAAGCCGCCGCCGGACTGAAAACCGCGTTCGATGCCCTGCAAATTCCCGGCGTCGCCTACACCCGCCCGGAAATTGCCTGGACAGGCCAAACCGAAGAAACCCTGAAAGCAGAAGGCCGCGCGTTCGAGAAAGCCGTCTTTCCCTGGGCCGCAAGTGGCCGCGCCATCGCCAACGGCGCGGAAGAAGGTTTCACGAAGCTCCTGTTCGACGCAGAAACCCACCGTATTCTCGGCGGCGGCATCGTCGGCACGCACGCAGGCGACCTGATCGGGGAAATCTGCCTCGCCATCGAAATGGGCGCGGACGCAACCGACATCGCCAAAACCATCCACCCGCACCCGACCCTGTGCGAATCCATCGGCATGGCAGCGGAAGTCGCGGAAGGAAGCTGCACGGACTTGCCACCATTGAGGAAAAAGACGTAAAACAAAACGGCTTCAGCTTTGCGGATTTTTTTGGTAATGCGTCGAAGTTCATGATGCCGTGTCTGAAACATTCTTGGGGAGTTGAATTATGAAACGCTATTGGTTTGCTTGTGGCGGGTGGCTGTTGGCGATGTTTTCCCTGAATGCTGTTGCCGAACCGGGTGAATATTGGGAAATGACAACGAAAGTGGAAATGCCCGGAATGCCGATGGCGATGCCGGCGCAGACCTATAAAATCTGCGTCGGCCCAGGCAAGCAGGGCGATCCCGGCGCCGTGCAGCAGAAGGATTCCGATTGCCAGTATTCGGACATGCAGCGATCCGGCAATACGGTCAAATTCAAGGGAACCTGCACCGACAAGAGCGGCAGCAAGATGACCATGACCGGCGAAATCACCAGTGACAGCAACAGTTTTAAATCCGTGACGCAGATGCAGACTCAAGGACTCTCAATGAACATGACCTCGAACGGCAAGCGCGTGGGCGGCAACTGCGATACGAAGGAAATGAGCAATATACGGAGAAAATGAGCCGCGCGGGCCGAGCTGAACAAGCAGGGCAATCGCATGAAGGAAATTATCGTGGTAGCGTCGCTCCCTCTCTCACCCCGGATGAGCTACCATCCCTTGACTGAAATAACAAAGTTCTAAAACCTTATACAGCCAGTTTTGAACTTATAAAACGATTCAGACTGACACCTTCCTCTGCTGCTTTCATGGAAAGCTCGCGGTGCATGGCGGGAGGCACACGCACCTGAAACTTCCCGCTGTACTCACGGTCAGCCATTGGCCTCGGGACATTCTCTCCGTTTTCCTGCATGTCGCGGACGGATGCAGACACTACCTGCCTGATGCCGAAAAGCGCCTCCTCTGGCGAAGGCGCGAGCCATGACAGCGACGGGAATTCAACACAAAGGCCAACATGCTCGCCGTCCTCTGGCGACCATGTAACGCGATAGGTGTAATGGTCAAGGTTCACGATGGCTCCTTATCTTGTCTATGGCCGCTAGCACTTGGCGCACCTGATACGCCTTCGCACGTCCCTTGTCGTTCTGAATATTGACGCGAGGATCCCTCTCTCACCCCGGATGAGCTACCATGAAATCTACGCCGAGGCGCTTGCTCAGAGACACTGAAAGATGACGCCCGAAAAGATTGCAACGATCTGTGGCCTGATGAGAATCAACAGCCAGTTGAGCCGTGAGGTTGCAAGATTGATATTCGTTGAAGGAAAGAATCGTGCGGAAGCGGCACGCATCACCGGCTTGACTCCGGCGGGCGCACGAAATGTCGCGCAACGGATCGAACGATGGATCGAGCGTGCTGAAAAAGTATTTCCGTTGTAACCGTGCCGCTCACAAAAAAAAATAAAAATTAAAGGGATAGTTCCCGAAAGAAGATCTTATGCCGTATCACAGAAAAAGCTTGACGAACGCGGCAATGGCACCAAATAAACCGGCCCCGATGGCGACCGGATACCATTTCGGTTCAGCCATGAGTTTCGCCGCCTCAGCCTGAACTTTTGCAATCTCCGCCTTAAACTTCTCAGATTCAGCACGCGACTTGGCCGCGTCGTCGAAGAGCTTCTGTATCTCGGCGCGTACCTTGTCCATCTCCAGTTCAGTCATGTCAACCCCCCCCCTTTCAATTTTCATTATAGTCCGTTTCGGCTCCCGGCGCGTCGGCGCGTCCGATACGCGCGGGGTGCTGACACTCAGGCCGCTTAACAACAATTACCCGGCAGTCAGGGCGGATGTGCCGCCGGTCATCATCATCGGGACGATGGTAGAGCATCGCCGGGGTAGCGGATGGAGTGACGAAATCCGCAAAAATAGCCTGAGCCTACTTGATTAAATAAACCTAATAGGTTAATATTTGCTCATGGAAAAAAGAACCCCGCACTGCAAGCTGGAAGTCGTAAAAGCCTTGGTAGAGGCTGGGAACGTGCGTGCAACGCGATCTGCACGAACCTGCGCGGCTGGAATGGGGTTTGAACTCGCTGACATGCTGGAAGTCGTAACGGCTCTTACGCCAGCGGATTTTTACAAGAGCATGACAACGCATGCAGATCACAAGGTATGGCAGGACGTGTATCACCCGGCCACAACTGCCGGGCGCGTGTACCTGAAGCTGACTGTGGTTGATGGCTTGCTTATCGTGTCTTTTAAGGAGTTGTAATCATGAAATGCCCTGTTTGCGGCGCAGCGGAACTCTTCCGCGACACACGCGACATTCAGCACACGTACAAGGGTGAGCATACTGTCATCCCTTCCGTGACTGCTGATTTCTGCCCGGCGTGTGATGAATCGATAACTGATATGGAAGAAACTGCGCGCGTCATGCGTGAGATGAATGCGTTCAACAGGCAGGTCAATGCCTCAATCGTTGATCCCGGCTTCATTTCAAGCGTCAGAAAGAAACTCTCGCTCGATCAGCGCGAGGCGGCGGCGATCTTCGGTGGCGGGGTGAATGCGTTTTCCCGGTACGAATCCGGCAAGACAAAGCCGCCTCTGGCTCTTGTGAAGCTGTTGAAGGTGCTCGATCGGCATCCTGAGCTGCTTGCCGAGGTTGCGTCCTGACCCGGCGCGCTACTTTTTCCTGTACCGCCGGTGCTCGACCATTGTCCCGATGATCTTGATGGGGGTTAGGTCTGATCGCAGTTGTAGCTCCCTCTCTCACCCCGGATGAGCTACCATGAATTATTGCGTAACTCCAAAGATAGTCTATCATTTATAGTATTTTCTTTTTGACAGGAGCATAGTCATGATGACTCACGATGACATCGCACGTATGACGGCACCAGAGCGATTGGCGCTTATTGGTGATCTCTGGGACAGCCTGAGCGAGGAAGATACACCGTTACCCATGCCACAGTTTCAAGAACTTCAGCGCCGCATGGTTTCGTTTGATCGTGATCGTACCCATGCTACGAGTTGGGAGCATCTAAAAGCTGAACTGATTGAACGCGCTCCATGACAAGAAAAATTGTTTTCATGCCAGCCGCAAGACTTGAGGTCATTGAGGCCCAAGACTGGTACGAGAAGGAGAAGGCGGGCCTGGGCGCGGAATTTCGAGCGGAGGGTTGAGCGAATCTTGGCAAACCCTTTTCAATTTTCACGCATGCTGGCTGATGTGCATAGGGCCAAAATAAGGCGTTTTCCCTATGGGCTGTTCTTTCGCCCTTCTGATGAGGCGATCTACGTTATCGCGTGCTTCCATTCAAGCCGCAATCCTATTATTTGGCAGAGCAGAGTCTAAAAAGCATCCGTGAAGATTAAGCGGTTTTGCATTTTGATCGTATAGATGGCACTTTTTTCTTCTATGTGGTCATCATCCGTCCAGATCCCGCCACAGTGCGGGCATGCGTAGAAGGCATCCTCGAAGCGGGCGCGTCCGTAGACTTCGCGCTCCGGGTACTGTTCTTCAATTCCATTGCTGGCCAGATCCTCTGGCGTCAAGTCCAGGCCGGGGATACGGTTCACTGCGGGCTGCTTGTAGCTGCGGTTGTGGATTTCGATTACTTGGTTGTTCAGGCGCGCGCGCACGATGCGAACAACCTCTTGCAGTACGATGGTTTCCTTTACTTTGTCATCAACGTTGTAGTTGACTAAGGCCTCGGTTCCGTCCGGCAGCACCTTGTAGAACACTGGCAATTCCCCGGCATGGTTGTATACGAGCCGTGTAAATCGCCCATCGTCCCAAGCGGCAGTCGGCGCGAGCAAAACATCCGTGTCGTAGCCTTTCCAGATGTAATCTGTATTAATAGTGCGTTTTTCAGCGCGGGACGCTGCCGTTAGGCCGAGCCGCCGACGTTCTGCGGCAATATCTGCGGCTTGGTTTTCTGGATAGGTGAATCGGAGGATGTAGGTGGGCGGATTTGTTTTTGTGGCAGGGCGCAGGTCAAAGGCGTATGTGCGCTTGTTTGTGACCAGTACGACGTTTGAACCATTTTCCACGGCGGCAGGCTTCAGGCTAACGCTGTT
The DNA here is from genome assembly GCA_031274995.1 of Azoarcus sp. Classification (GTDB taxonomy): domain Bacteria; phylum Pseudomonadota; class Gammaproteobacteria; order Burkholderiales; family Rhodocyclaceae; genus WRNU01. The sequence continues at coordinate 185 of JAISPJ010000012.1, read as the reverse complement.
GCCCACCGCTCCAACGTGCCACGCACCGGCATCGCCCATGCCGAGCAGGGATTTTCTAGGCGCTTGTAGCGTCTCGTCCGGGGCGAACTGGATAAGGTTAGCAAAGCCAACACCTGTATAAATCGTGTAGACCTTGTTAGGGTCATACGCGACCTCCCGAATTCGCGGGTCTTGGCCAGCGGCAG
>JAISPJ010000006.1 GCA_031274995.1 Azoarcus sp. | reverse complement strand
CCGCGCCCTCGCCGTTCCAGAGCGCCTCGAACACCTTGCGCGCAATGGCGTTGGAGATGGAACCGTCGGCAATGCGCAGAAGCAGCCCGGCCAGTTGCTCGCTCGATACCGGCGCAGCGGCGATTTCCAGCCCGGCTCTGTTCAGGCGCGCGGCAAGTTCCCCCATCATCCAGTTGGCGCAGAGCTTCGCATGCGTCGCGCCAGTGGCGGCAATGACAGCCTGAAAGTAATCCGCCACTTCCCTGCTGGCAGTAAGCGCACCGGCATCCTGGGCAGACAGGGCCAGTTCACGCTCGAAGCGTGCTTTCATCGCCATCGGCAATTCGGGCATTGTCGCACTGACCCGCTCGATCCACTCCGGCCCGATCATCAGCGGCAGCAAGTTAGGATCAGGAAAATAGCGGTAATCGTGCGCGTCTTCCTTGGATCGCATCATCCTTGTTTGCCCGGTGGCAGGATCGAAGAGCACGGTGGACTGTTCGAACCGGCCCCCTTCTTCCAGCGTTCCGATCTGCCAGCCGACCTCGAAGTCGATGGCCTGTTGCAGGAAGCGGAAGGAATTGAGGTTCTTGATTTCGCGCCGGGTTCCGAATGCCTCCGCACCTTTCCTGCGTACCGAAACATTGGCATCACAACGAAAGGAACCTTCCTGCATGTTGCCGTCGCAGATGTCAATCCAGCACACCAGCGCATGTATGGCACGCGCATAAGCAGCCGCCTCGGAGGAAGAACGCATATCGGGTTCGGAAACAATCTCCAGGAGCGGCATTCCCGCGCGGTTGAGGTCGATGCCACTCATGCCGTGAAAATCTTCATGCAGTGATTTGCCCGCGTCTTCTTCGAGATGGGCGCGCGTGAGACGAACGGATTTTTCGTAAGCGCCTTCCCCTTCGCCAACCTGGATTGTGATTGCGCCTCCCCGCACCACTGGCAACTCAAGCTGGCTGATCTGGAAGCCGCCGGGCAAATCGGGATAAAAATAATTCTTGCGGTCAAACACGCTTTTCGGCGCAATGTGCGCCCCCACGGCCAGGCCGAAACGAATGGCACGCTCGACCGCGCCCCGGTTCAAGACCGGCAGTACGCCGGGCAGGGCAATATCCTCGGCGCAGGCCTGCATATTGGGCTGCGCGCCGAACGCGGTGCTGGCCCCTGAAAAAATTTTGGAAGAAGTATTAAGTTGGGCGTGGATTTCCAGCCCGATGACGACTTCCCAATCCGATCTGCTCATTTCGTTATCCGTTGGTTCAAGGATGCGCACGTTCTGCGGTAGCCGGGGTCGGCCTGCGCAGATGCCAGCCGGTGGCCTGCTGGAAACGGTGGGTGGCGGTCAGCAGGCGCGCTTCGGAGAAATAGTTGCCGATCAGTTGCAACCCGATCGGCAATCCGGCGGCATCGAACCCGCAGGGGTGGGACAGCCCCGGCAGCCCGGCAAGATTGACGGGCGTGGTGTAGATGTCGGCCAGATACATCTGCACCGGGTCATCGTTCATCGCGCCCAGAGCCCAGGCCGTCACCGGCGAAGTCGGCCCCGCAATCAGGTCGCATTCGGCGAAGGCACGCCGGAAATCTTCGGCAATCAGCCTCCGCAGTTTTTGGGCCTGAAGATAGTAAGCGTCGTAATAACCATGCGACAACACGAAAGTCCCGGCCAGGATGCGCCGCTGCACCTCCGCTCCGAACCCCTCGCTGCGGCTCTTGCAATACATGTCGGCAAGATCGGCATATTCGGCGGCACGATGCCCGTAGCGCACGCCATCAAACCGGGAAAGGTTGCTCGATGCCTCGGCCATTGCGATGACGTAACAGACGGGGATCGCCAGCCGGGCATTGGGCAGGTCGACCTTACGCACCGATGCGCCCAAGGCACGGTATTGCGCCAGCGCGTCCTCGACAGCGGCACGAATTTCACCTCCCATCCCTTCAGGAAAAAATTCTCCCGGCACGCCGATGGTGAGGCCGGCAAGCGGACGGGCCGCATCGGGCGCGGGCGCCTCGATTGCGGCAGCGTAATCTTCCACCGGACGGTCGAGGCTGGTTGAATCGCGCGGATCGAACCCGGTCATGGCCGAAAGCAATAGCGCGCAATCTTGCGCAGAGGCGCCAAAAGCCCCACCCTGATCGAGCGAGGAGGCATAAGCGATCATGCCGTAACGGCTGACAAGCCCGTAAGTTGGTTTGATACCGGTAATGCCGCAAAACGCCGCCGGCTGGCGCACGGAACCGCCGGTATCGCTTCCCGTGGCAATGGGCACAAGCCGTGCCGCGACCGCTGCCGCCGAACCGCCTGAAGAGCCGCCGGCCACATGACCGGGTTCCCACGGATTGTTCACCGGGCCGTAATACGAAGTCTCACTCGACGAACCCATCGCGCATTCGTCCATGTTGGTCTTGCCCAGGTTCACCGCGCCCGCTTGCTTCAACAGGCTGACCACATGGGCATCATAGGGGCTGACAAAGTTGGACAGCATCCTGGACGCGCAGGTGGTCAGCATGCCCTCGGTGCAAAATACATCCTTGTAGGCAAGCGGAATGCCGGTAAGCGGCCTGGTTTCATTGCGGGCAATGCGCGCATCCGCCGCACGCGCTTCGGCAAGCGCGCGTTCACGGTCAACGGTGATGAATGCGTTCAGTCCCGGATCGAAAGTCCCGATGCGGTCCAGGAAAAGGCTGGCGAGTTCAACGCTGGAGATTTCTTTTCCATCCAGCGCACGGCGCAGAGCGGAAACGGGCGCGTCGAAAATTGGTGCAGGAGTCATGATGCAACAGTGAAAAAATGAGATAAAAGTCGGCAATAGTGCCTTATTTGACTATTCAATGACCTTGGGGACAAGGTAGAGTCCGGCCTCGGCTTGCGGAGCAAGGGCTTGGAACGTAGCGCGGCAAGGAGTTTCGGTGACAATATCCTCGCGCAGGCGGGCGGCCAGTTCCTGGGGGTGGCTCATCGGCTCAATATCCGTAGTATCAACTATTTGCATTTGCGTTACCAATGCAAATATACTATCGAGCCGCATACGCGTGATATTTACGTCATCGGGCATCGACAGGCGGGCAAGGCGGGCCAAGCGCAAAACTTGTTCATTAGAGAGAGGCATGTGAAAAATACCTGCTGAATTTCTGGGGAGTTGTAGAGTATCATAATTGTTCTTTTGCTTTTTCAGGTGCGCGCGTGCGCGAAACAAAGCGCGTGCGCGAAACAAAACCTCCAACCTGTTTGGAATTCCTATGTTCGGTTTGTTGCGTTCTTATTTTTCCAGTGATCTCGCGATCGACCTTGGTACGGCCAACACCCTGATTTACGTGCGGGGCAAAGGTGTCGTCCTCGATGAACCTTCGGTCGTGGCCATCCGGGTCGAAGGCGGACCAAATTCCAAGCGCGTCATCCAGGCGGTCGGGCATGAAGCCAAGCAAATGCTCGGTAAAACCCCCAAGAACATCGAGGCCATCCGCCCGATGAAGGACGGAGTCATCGCTGACTTTGAAGTCACCGAGCAGATGATCAAACAGTTCATCAAACGGGTGCACGATTCCAAGCTGCTTTCGCCGAGTCCCCGGATCATCATTTGCGTGCCCTGCGGCTCGACCCAGGTCGAACGCCGCGCCATCCGCGACGCCGCGCTGGCTGCGGGCGCTTCACAGGTCTATCTGATCGAGGAGCCAATGGCTGCGGCAATCGGATCGGGCCTGCCGGTTTCGGACGCGCTTGGCTCGATGGTGGTCGATATCGGCGGCGGCACGACCGAGGTCGGGGTCATCTCGCTGGGCGGCATGGTCTACCGGGGCAGCGTCCGGGTCGGCGGCGACAAATTCGACGAATCCATTGTCAACTACATCCGCCGCAATTACGGCATGCTGATCGGCGACACGACCGCCGAAAACATCAAGAAAGAAATCGGTTCCGCTTTTCCGGGTTCGGAAGTGCGTGAACTGGAAGTCAAGGGCCGCAATCTCGCTGAAGGCATTCCGCGCAGCTTTACGATTTCGTCCAATGAAATTCTTGAGGCGCTCACCGAGCCAATCAACCAGATTGTCTCCTCGGTCAAGATCGCCCTCGAAGAAACGCCGCCCGAATTGGGGGCCGACATCGCCGAACGCGGCTTGGTTCTGACTGGAGGAGGAGCCTTGTTGCGTGATCTCGACCGACTGTTGATGGAAGAAACCGGCCTGCCGGTGATCGTTGCCGAAGAGCCGCTGACCTGCGTGGCACGCGGTTGCGGCATGGCACTCGACAGAATGGACAAGCTGGCTTCCATCTTCACGTCGGACTGAGCAGGAAATGTCGATAGCTGGACGTACTAACCCTGAATAACTGCTATCGCCCGGAAACTATTGGATGCCAGCCTCTGATTTTCAGACATACCCCGTTTTCAGGCGCGGTGTGTCAGCAAAAGTTCGTTTGCTTATTTACGCCACAATCTGCGTGGTAATGCTGGTGGCCGACCTGCGTTTTCGCTTCATGGATTTCTTGCGCGAACACCTGCACACGGCCATTTCGCCCATGAGCACGATTGCGTCCGAGCCGGTCAAGCTGCTGGGCAATGCCACGGAGCATTTCTCCAACCTGGCGGATTTGCAGGACGAAAATGCAAAGTTACGGCAGCACCAACTCGATGGCGCTGAACGGCTGCTGCGTTTCGATGAACTTGAACAAGAGAACGCCAGTTTGCGCGAGCTTCTCGGAATGCGCAAAAAAACGCCGGTCAAAAGCATCACGGCAGAAGTACTCTATAACGTGCCCGATTCATCCTCCCGCAAGATCATTCTCGATCATGGCAAGAAAGCAGGTATCACCCACGGCCTCGCGGTAGTCGATGCCGGTGGCCTGCTCGGGCAAGTAACGCGGGTTTATCCGAATCAGTCTGAAGTCACCCTCATCACGGACCGTAACCAGGCGGTTCCGGTGCAGCTCATGCGTAACGGCCTGCGCGGGGTGATGTTTGGAACCGGGCAGGGGTTGCGTGCATTGAATGATGTCTCCAAACGCTGGCAGCAGGCTATCCAGTCAGACATCGGGCCGGGATCGCTTGAATTGCGTTTCGTGCTTGCCAACGCGGATATTCAGCCCAATGACCGTTTGGTGACCTCGGGGCTTGACGGCGTATTCCTGCCAGGCTTGCCCGTCGCCGAAATCGAGAGCGTTGACCGTGAAGTCGGCGCTTTCGCCCGTATTACTTGCCGCCCGCTGGGAGGGGTCGAAAAGAGCCTGAGGGTACTGGTATTGGGCCGCACGGAATTACCTCCCCCGCCACCCAATCCTGAGACTGGCGAGCCGCCGCCTGTGGTTTTGCCAAGAGCCGCGCGTCAGCCCGGAGGCAGGGACTAGCCATGCAATTATCCAATCGATCCAACCGCCTCCTGCGGCCAGCCAAGCCGTGGTTTGTCTACATGAGCCTTTTCTTCGCGCTCCTGCTGGATTACGTTCCTTTCGGACACCACCCCGGCACCCCGAACTGGGCCGCGCTGGTGCTGGCTTTCTGGTGCATCCGCGAACCCTTGTACATTGGAATGGGCATGGGTTTTTTCCTTGGCATACTGGTCGATATAGGCAAGAGCACGGCAATGGGCGAACACGCCCTGGCTTTTGTGGTACTGGCCTTCATTGCCAACGGCTTGGCGCGGCGGATCATGTGGTTTCCGTCGCTGCTGCAGGCACTGCATGTGCTGCCCATGCTCCTGGTGGCTCAGGCGCTGATGGCCAGTGTCCGGGTATTCGTCGGGGAAGATTTTCCAGAATGGGAATTTTTCCTCTCCAGCCTCGTCAGCGCAGCGCTATGGCTGCCGCTTACTTACTTGCTGCTGCTGCCTCAGTTTCAGCCAATCGACCGGGATGAAAACCGGCCAATTTGAGCATTGGAACCAGGATGAAAACCTTCAACGAACCTAACGAGAATGTAGGCCGTTTTTACATACGTCTGTTCGCGGCTGCCCTGTTCGTGTTCGCTGGTTGTATCTTGCTGGCGCTACGGCTTTACTCCCTGCAAGTAAAGAGCTACACCCATTACCTTGACCTTGCGGAAGGCAACCGCATTTCCATGCTGCCGATCGTGCCCCAGCGCGGAAACATCGTCGACCGCAACGGTGTCGTGCTGGCGCGGAATTTCGTTGCCTATACTCTGGAAATCACGCCTTCGCTCGTCGTTAACCTGGAAAAAACGATCAAAGATCTTTCCGAATTCATCGCCATCGAACAAAAAGACCAGCAACGTTTTCACAACTTCCTTCGGGACAATAAACGCCTGGATAGCGCGCCGATCCGAACCCGCCTCAGTGACGAGGAAGTCGCGCGCTTCATGGGGCAGCGTTACCGCTTCGTTGGCGTCGACGTACAGGCGAGGCTGTTCCGCGATTATCCGAACGGCACTTTGGGTTCGCATCTCATCGGTTACATCAGCCGCATCAGCGACCATGATGCTGAGGAAATCGAGGCACGCGATGAAGCCGCCAACTACCGTGGCAGCATGTACATCGGCAAAAGCGGCGTGGAGGCCACCTACGAGGTTGACCTTCACGGGATTACCGGGCTTGAGCACGTCGAAAACACAGCCGGCGGCAAAGTGGTGCGAAGCCTGAAGACCGAACCGGCGACACCCGGAAACGACATTGAACTGTCCGTCGACATCGAATTGCAGAAAGTTGCCGAAACCGCTTTCGGCGAACGGCGCGGCGGGCTGGTCGCCCTCGACCCGTCGAGCGGCGAAGTGCTTGCGCTGGTGTCGATGCCGACATTCGACCCCAACCTGTTCGTTGACGGCATTTCCAGCCAGGACTGGAAAATGCTCAACGAAATTGGCGTCCCGAAGGAGAGACAGAATAAGCCCCTGCTCAACCGCGCCGTCGCCAGCGCCTATCCGCCGGGTTCGACCATCAAACCCTTCATGGCCCTGGCCGGATTAAACGCGGGCAAACGCACGCTCACGCAAAAAATAAACGACCCGGGCGGTTTCTGGTATGGCAGCAATTATTTCAAAGACGACAAGAAAGGAGGCCACGGCCTGGTCGATATTTACAAGTCCATCGTCGTCTCGTGCAACACCTACTACTACATACTGGCAAACGACCTGGGCATCGACGGCATCGCCAGTTTCATAGGCCAATTCGGCCTGGGCTCGCGCACCGGCATCGACATTCCCGACGAAAAAGAAGGGGTACTGCCTTCGACGGCCTGGAAGCGCAAGCGTTTCGCCAAGCAGGGACCGTTATTCCAGAAGTGGTATGGAGGCGAGACGATCTCGGTGGGTATTGGCCAGGGTTACAACGCCTACACCCCCGCCCAGATGGCCTCGGCAATGGCGACGATTGCCAACGATGGCAAACGGATGCGCCCCCGCGTGGTTCGGGCAGTCATCGACAGCCACGGGCAACGCCAGGAGCCTCCGCCCGAACTGGTTCAGGAAGTTGCCAGCAAACCGGAATACATGGCCGCAGTACGTCAGGCGCTGGATGATGTCACCCGTTACGGAACCGCGACGCGAGCCTTCCTCGGAGCCCCCTACCGCGCTGGCGGCAAGACCGGCACCGCCCAAGTGTATTCGCTCAAAGGCCAGACATACGACAAAAGCGAGGAGCGCAAACGCGACCATTCATGGTTCATCGCCTACGCGCCGATCGAACAGCCGAGAATCGCTCTCGCGGTCATGGTGGAGAACGGTGGTTTCGGCGCAGTCTCCGCTGCCCCGATCGCGCGACAGGTACTTGATGCCTTTCTGCTCGAGAAGCGCATCGACAAACCCGCGCCCGAAGACACCGAGGCCGAAGCTGAAGACGAAGGAAGTGATGACCATTCGAATGATGGGGCACATGTCAGGCCAGAGGAGGAGGCCCGGTGAACCATCGCCGCCGTTTTCACGTCACGCAACTGTTTTCGGCATTGATTCGCCCGCTTGACCCGTATTTGCTGCTGATTCTTGTCGCTCTGCTGGTTTATGCCACGATCATTATCGAAAGCGCGGCGCCGGAACTGCTTGCAAAGCAGTTCATGAACATCCTGCTGTCTCTGCTCGGGATGTGGGTCGTCGCCATCATTCCGACCCGCCGTCTGCTGTCCCTGTCGCCGCTGTTTTATATCGTCGGGGTCGCCCTGCTGATTGCGGTCAATCTGTTCGGAACCGTCTCCAAGGGTGCGCAACGCTGGTTGGATATTGGTACATTCCTCCGCATCCAGCCTTCCGAGATCATGAAAATCGCTGTGCCGTTGACCCTGACATGGTTTTTTCAGAAACGCGAGCACGCCATTTCCTGGCTGGAATTCCTGGGCGCTGCGCTTTTGTTGGTCGGGCCCATATACCTGATTGCCAAACAGCCTGACCTGGGCACAGCCATCCTGGTATGCTCCTCGGGGCTTTTCGTGATTTTCTTCGCCGGCCTGTCGTGGAAGCTGGTCGTACCGGTTGTCCTGGCGGGCGCGGTTGCCATCTTTGCCATCGGCGTCTTTGGCGACCAACTATGTCAGCCGGACGTCAAGTGGCTTGGTCTGAAGTCTTACCAGAAAGAACGCGTCTGCACATTGCTCGATCCTGAGCGCGACAAGCTCGGCAAGGGATTTCACACCATCCAGTCAACCATTGCCATCGGTTCGGGCGGTTTCGTCGGCAAAGGTTGGAAACAGGGAACGCAAACGCACTTGGCGTTTCTGCCGGAACGGCATACCGACTTCGTCTTCGCCGTACTTTCCGAGGAATTCGGCCTCGTCGGGGTACTGGTTTTGTTGGGACTATACATGGCATTACTGGCGCGCGGCTTCATGATCGCCGTCAACGCGCCAACCTTTGGCGCGAAGCTATTGGCCAGTTCAACGACGATGGTCTTCTTTACTTACTTGTTCGTAAATATCGGTATGGTCAGCGGCATTTTGCCGGTCGTAGGCGTGCCCCTGCCGTTCATCAGTTACGGCGGAACCGCCATCGTGACGCTCTGTCTGGGTGTCGGCATCCTGATGGGGATCCGCCGCGACAAACAGGAACGCTAGGAAGGCACGGCGATGCGCACCGGAAATCGGGTATTTCGTGTCCTGTGGGTGATCGCCGCGGCGTCAATACTGGCAGCCTGTGGCACGACGACTCCCCCTCCGTCGGGACAAAAGCGTGGCGGGGGGTATTACAAGGACGAGGGTCCCGGTAGCGCTTCGTCCAAGAAATTTCCGAAAGTCCCCGACACCAGGCCGCGCACAGCCCCCCCCATTGCCCGCGACAGTCGCCCTGACCAAGCGCTCGACAAAACATACACCCCACAAACCCGCGTGGAGCCTTTTCGCCAGCGCGGCGCGGCAAGCTGGTATGGCCGCCGTTTTCATGGTCGGCGCACTGCCAGCGGCGAGCCGTACAATATGTACGCAATGACCGCCGCGCATCCTACGTTGCCGATTTCGAGCTACGCGCGTGTCACTTCGCTCGAAAATGGCCGTTCGGTCGTGGTGCGGATCAATGATCGCGGTCCTTTCCTGCGCGGACGGATCATGGATCTCTCCTATGCCGCGGCAGAGAAGCTCGGTTACATCAAAAAAGGCAGCGCACAAGTCGAAATCGAACAGATCCTGCCCGACAACAAAGCGCCGACCTGGAAAACAGACGAAGGCTCCCCCGGATCGGAGGATTGAGGAACGGATGGGAATTCAACCGTCCATCGTTCAACGTAACTGAGCCCGGTTCGTGCAGCCCACGCAAAAAAACAACGGCATCTGATTTCGCGCCTCCCGCATCACGGCCTATAATTCCGGCTTGCCCGAATTTTTCTGGATCCCCGCCTTTGCGTTTTTCTTCACTGTTCATCTTCCTGCTGGTTGTTTCAGTTTGCGCCATGTCCGCGCAACCGGCTCCCGCGCCGGTGTTGGCGGCAAAATCCTGGATACTGGTCGACCACTCGACCGGCCAGGTACTGGCCGCCAATGATCCTGACAGCCGGGTCGAGCCCGCCTCGCTCACCAAACTGATGACGGCCTACCTGACTTTTGCGGCGCTCAAGGCAGGAACGATCACCGAGGGCCAAGAAGCGCAGATCTCCGTTGCCGCCTGGCGGCAGGAAGGTTCGCGCATGTTCGTCGAACCCCGGACACCGGTCGCAGTCGGCGATCTGATCCGGGGCGTCATCGTGCAATCAGGTAACGACGCCTGCGTTGCGCTCGCCGAATTTCTCGGCGGCAATGAAGCAAACTTTGCCGCGATGATGAACCGGGAAGCCAAACGATTGGGTATGGACAACACCCACTTCATGAATTCCAACGGACTGCCTCATCCCGAGCATTACAGTACCGCACGCGACCTGGCTACTCTGGCCAGTGCGATCATTCGGGATTTTCCCGACTACTACGGTATCTACTCGATCAAATCCTTCACCTACAACCGCATCACGCAACCCAACCGCAACCGTTTGCTGTACATCGATCCCACGGTCGACGGCATGAAAACCGGGCAAACCAAAGAGGCCGGTTTTTGTTTGGTCAGCAGCGCCCTGCGCGGGCAACGGCGGCTGGTATCGGTCGTCCTCGGAACCTCTTCCGACAGTGCACGCGCGCAGGAATCACTCAAACTGCTCAACTACGGATTCCAGTTCCACGACCTGATGCGGATTTATGCCGCCGATCAGCCCCTGTCGCAGATCAAGGTATGGAAAGGCGCGGAAAAAGAGGTGGGGGCCGGTTTTACGCATGACTTCATCATGACCCTGCCCAAAGGGAAGGCCAACAAGATCGAACCTGTCCTAGAGAGCCGTCAGCCGGTACTCGCACCGCTGGTGAGAGGGCAGGAACTCGGAACCCTCAAGCTCACCGTCGATGGCGAACTCTACGGGAGCTTCCCGATCGTAGCGCTCGCGGATGTGCCGCAGGCCGGATTCTTCGGGCGGATGCGGGACGCGATCATGCTGTGGCTAAAGAGCCTGTGACTCTTGAGCGCACCTCCCTTATCGAGTACCCCTGCGACTTTCCCATCAAGGTCATGGGCGTAAGTGCTGTTGAACTTCAACAGGCGGTTCTTGAAACCGTGTCACGCCACGCTCCCGATTTCGACCCTGCCACGACACAAATACGTACATCAGGCAAAGGCAATTACCTGTCACTCACCTGCACCTTTCGCGCCCTTTCGCAAGCGCAGGTTGACGCACTTTACCGCGAACTGACTGCGCACCCCCTGGTCAAGGTGGTGCTGTGAGCGACGACGGCAGCTTGTGCGTCAAGCGCCTTGGTTTCACCGGCTATGCTCCCGCACTCGAAGCCATGAAGCTCTTCAGCTCCACGCGCGACGCCCGGACACCCGACGAAATATGGCTGCTCGAACACCCACCCATCTTTACACTTGGGCTGGCAGGCAATCCCGCGCACCTCCTGCAAAACCCCGCCGGAGTCAATCTTGTACGTACTGATCGCGGCGGCCAGATCACCTACCACGGCCCTGGCCAGCTCGTGGCCTACCTGCTCGTCGACCTTCCCCGCCGGCGGATCAAGGTGCGCGAATTCGTCCATCTGATAGAAGAAGCCGTTATCGCCACGCTGGCCGGATATGGGCTACAGGCCGGACGAAAATGCGGCGCGCCCGGTGTTTATATCGACGGCGCAAAAATCGGCGCACTCGGCCTGCGGGTCAAAAACGGATGCAGCTATCATGGGCTCGCCCTCAATGTAAATGTCGATCTCACGCCTTTCTCATGGATCAACCCTTGCGGCTACGCTGGACTGAAAAGCACGAGGCTTGCAGATTTCGGCATCCATGACGACGTGGATACCGTAGGCTCCCGCCTGCTCGGCCATCTTCAACGCCTGCTGCCGCCACTTTCCATGGCAGTGACGAAAACCGCCTGGCACCGATGCCAAACCCAACCGGAACAACGATGACCACGCCTCCCCGCAAAGAGCGCGGAGCCGACAAAACAGCCCGCATTCCGATCAAGATCGCCCCTGCCCCTCGCCTACAAAAACCGGGATGGATCAGGGTCAAACTTGTTTCCGGGGAAGAAGCCGGGCGTTTCAACGAAATCAAATCCGCCTTGCGTGGGCACCAGCTTCACACCGTATGCGAGGAAGCCTCCTGTCCCAACATCCATGAATGTTTCGGCAAGGGCACCGCCTCCTTCATGATTCTGGGCGACATATGCACCCGGCGCTGTCCGTTCTGCGATGTCGCCCACGGCCATCCCGCCGCGCCCGACCCCGAAGAACCTGCAATGCTGGCGGCCACGATCGCGGACATGAAACTCGCCTACGCAGTCATCACCTCGGTCGATCGTGATGACCTGCGCGACGGCGGTGCGGCGCATTTTGCCGCCTGCATCCACGCCATTCGCGCCACCTCGCCCGGAACCGCCATCGAAATCCTGACTCCCGACTTCCGGGGCCGGGAAAACGCCGCGCTCAATGCTTTCGCCGCCGATGCGCCCGATGTTTTCAACCACAACCTCGAAACCGTACCGCGCCTCTACCGCCAGGCCAGACCCGGCGCAGACTACGCCGCTTCCCTCGCCCTGCTCGAACGCTTCAAGGCGCACTATCCAAACGTTCCGACCAAATCGGGCCTGATGGTCGGCCTGGGCGAAAACGACGATGAAATTCTCGCCACGATGCTTGATTTGCGCGCACACGGCGTTGATCTGCTCACCATCGGCCAATACCTGCAACCATCTGCCGGGCATCTGCCGGTACTGCGCTACGTTCACCCCGATACCTTCAAGTTTTTTGAGACTGAAGCGCAGAAAATGGGTTTCAAGAATGCCGCCTGCGGGCCGATGGTGCGATCAAGCTACTGGGCAGACAAACTGGCGCACGGGGCAGGTGTGACTGTGAATTCCAGCGATAAACGCTAAATTACAACGATATTTGCAATGGCGGCCGGGAGCACGGCTGTTGGGTCTACCCCTTTTTATTGGCGCGGTAGAACCTTGCCAAGCAACCCGCCAATCGTTGCCTGAAGATCGGCGGGGAAGAGCACAAACTTGGCGTTTTGGGAGGCGGCAAGGTCTTTGACAGAAGAAATGTACCGCTCACCGAGCAAGTAAAGCATGGGAGCCTGTTCTGTGCCGATGGATGCCGTGACGCGCCGGATCGCTTCGGCTGACGCTTCGGC
>JAISPJ010000075.1 GCA_031274995.1 Azoarcus sp. | reverse complement strand
AGAAAAGACGGAAGAAATCCGTCATTCGCGCTACCCGGATTGGGTTTTCAAACAGCCCGTCCAAAATGGACCAAAAGAGTCCGGCTGTTAGCGGACGCTGCCGGACTTCCCCGGAAAGATGAACTGGAGCGGGAAACGAGTCTCGAACTCGCGACCTCAACCTTGGCAAGGTTGCGCTCTACCAACTGAGCTATTCCCGCTCGGAAGCCCGCCATTATAGAAGGCGGTTCGTGTATGTCAACCGGGATCTCGTCTCACCAAAAGATTGAAAGATTGGCCCGAAGCTCTGCTATTCAGGGCAACCTTGGCCGGGACCTGCCCTTCATTCGGATACGTGTCGAGATGCCGCCCGGTTGCCTGCACAGACGCTCCCGGTCATTATTGGATTTTCCGTCATCCGTGGCTAGAATGGTCCATCGAGCCGATGAGGGTTGCGCCATGCCGACTTGGCAGCCTTGTGGCCGGGAAATGGCCGGATGAGGATTGGATGAGACTGCTTTCGATTTTCGCGTTGCTGTTCCTGATTTCTTTCCTGCTGCATGGGGGGCTGAAAGACCGGGCTGCGCCGGATGGGCTGCCAGTGCAGGATACGGAAGAGGAGGAAGAAGCAACGGAAATGGTGCCGGGGCAGGCGGAGCAGGAAATTTTCTCCTCCCTCATTTTCAGCCAGCCTTATCCCGTCAGACATTTCGATTTTGAGCAGGAACCTGTTTTCAGCCAGATCGAGATTGAGATCAGGAATTTGATAATCGGCAGGGGCGACGACAGTTTCAAGGTGAAAAATTATCTTTGTGCCGTGGGCTACGAATTCCCGCGTGTCCAGCAGGGGAAGAAAAGACTCCCGGCGAAAAAAGAAGTCGTCGTTTATTGGAGGGAAAGCAAGGCGCTTTACCGCTGGAAGGGAGGGGATCCCAAGGCAGCAGGGCAGGATTTTTACGACATCCGCTCTCTCTTGATGTTTTCGCGCGGTATTCCGCTCGATCCAGGACAGGGTGTGACCGAAGAGGGAGAGGAAGAGGCCGGGGAACGGTTTGACGACTATAAGGAGCGCGCCGCGAATGTGGTCACAGATTGCGAGATGCATGGCAAGCTGTACGAGATCGAGCCTTTCACGCCCCCCCCGCGCGGGTTCAAGCGGCCGGACGGCGATGGTCGCCCCCGTCCTCCTCCCCCCGCCACGCCGCCCGCTCCCGCAACGCCCTCTTCTCCTGTTGTTTAGGCACCATCGGGCTGTTTGGACGGGGATTCGCCGACGGCTGGCGCGAGCCGTAGCAGCCGTTCGAGCGCCCGCGCCGCAATGAACAGGCCGATAGAGGCCGTCATCGCCATGCTGGAGCCATAGCCGGCGCATGAAAGGCCATGCGGCCCGGTGCTACATGCCGGGGGGCGCCGCGTGGGCTCGTCCGAAGTCACGACCTCGATACCGAACTTTTTGCCGGGTTCGCGTGTAAAACCGTGCTCTCGGCGCAGGCGTGCCCTGACCTTGGAGAGCAGCGGGTCTTGTACGGTGTGCGCCAGGTCTCCGACTTGTATCCGGCGCGGATCGGTTTTACCGCCTGCGCCGCCCGCCATCAATAGCGGCAGACGCGCTTGACGGCAGTAGACGGCAATGGCGGCTTTGGCGCGCGCATCGTCTATGGCATCGACCACGAGGTCGACTCTGCCTAATAATGCTGCCGTATTTTCCGGGGTCAGGAAGTCTTCCACAGTCTCCACATGGCATTGCGGATGGATGTTGCGTATCCGCGCCGCCATTGCCGTGACTTTGGCCTGTCCAAGTGTACCGTTGAGGGCATGGATTTGCCGGTTGACGTTGGATTCGACAAGGTTATCGGGGTCGATCAGTTTCAGTGTGCCTACGCCGCTGCGCACCAGAGCTTCGGCCACCCAACAGCCCACGCCGCCAATCCCCACCACCGCTACCCGCGCGGCTGCCAGGCGCATGGTCGTCCCCGGGCCGTACAGCCGTTCGAGGCCGCCGAAACGACGTTCCGGGCCAACATCCTGGGGTATGCGAGAAAAATCGGGCACGATAAAAACGGGGGAACACGTCGAAGAGTCATCGGCCATCAAGCCGGGACAGCTCAAAAAACAGACGTGATCTTACCGCGTGTCCACAATTCGCGGAGTCGGGGCGGCGTTGTGCCTGCTTCAGGCTGCGGCGACCGTCATCAGCCTCATTTCCACTTCTTCTTCCATCGCCGCTTCCTTGACCGCCCGTTGTTCATGGAGGCGATCCAGCCATATTTCCAGTCCCCGGGCATTAAGGCAAAGATCGGGGCGTAGCAGGTTGAGCGAGATTTCTTCGTTGAGCGCCCATTGCTGTCGGGCCCTTTCCTCGCGCACGAGTTCTTCCAGGCCGGAAAAAATCTCGGTGTGGCGCGCGATCCCGTTGCCGCGCGCTGCCTGCGCAATCGCTATCTGGGCATGGATCAGGCGAAACAGGTCATTCGCCAGGCGCTCGATGCCCACAACCCTGCCGTAGTGGGTGAGGTACATTGCCTGCGGATTATGGGCAACCATGCGGGCGACGGACTCTATCATCGACACGGGTTCGAACTGTGTGGGCGAAAAGGACGGAAACACAAACGAGCGTTTGCCGACATCGAATGCGCGGAATGAAACGCCAAAAGCATTCCCGGTAAAAAAGACATCCGCGCTCTCGTCCCATACCACGATGTGATGCCGGGCATGGCCGGGTGTATTGAAAAGCCTCAGTACACGATCGCCGAGAGGCAATTCCATACCATCGTGTGAAGGAATGATGCGCTGCTCATCCACCGGAGTCGGGCGGCCATACAGACGGAAGGATTGCTCCAGCCCGAAAGCCTTGATGGTCTTTTCCCACAGCCGCGCCGGATGCGCCAGGTGACTCACGGCGCCCGGATGAATGACCGCACGGGCACATGGCAAGGCGCACATCAGGCTGCCCATGCCTCCGACATGATCAAGATGCAAATAGGTAGAAATTACCCATTCGACATCTTCAGGAACGATGTTCAGGCAGGCAAGCGCGGAAAGAATGTGCGGAACCGATGCGCTGCCGCCGGTATCAATGATTGCCACCCGTCCATGGTCAATGACAAAATGAGCGGCGGCCACCTTCGACTGCCCGCCGTAACCCGAGTCAACGATATAGATACCATTGGGCTGGCAAACAACGCCTTGCATGGAGTTTCCCTCGTAACGGTTGATTTTTTCTTCTGGCTTGTGTTTTTATTGCTACGGAATACCATGCAATATGACATTTGTGCAGCATGGCGCCGGAAATCACATGGGCCGCAACTTACGCTGCTGTTTTGATTCATGTGAGGGCTTTTTTCACATCTGATCCAACTTAACAAAGGTTTACCAAGGCGGTGTGAAATCCCTGGCTAAAAATGGAAGCCTGCCTCCTGCCCCATATGCCGGAGAGCAGATAAGGCCGGCGCTCTTCGTATCAAAATCTCCAAAAAATAAATGCATTCCACTGCTTGCCAGATAGCCATGCATTCTGTCAAAATCAAAAACTTTCCTTGCCCCACTAGGATATCGCATGCCGGGGGGCTTATATCCATAAGGAGTCCTGATGCGACATTATGAAATCGTGTTCATCGTGCACCCGGATCAGTCCGAACAGGTGCCCGCGATGATCGAACGTTACAAGGGCATCGTCACCGCCCGTGGCGGCCAGGTTCACCGTCTCGAAGACTGGGGAAGGCGGCAACTGGCCTATCCGATCCAGAAGGTGCACAAGGCCCATTACGTGCTCATGAATATCGAGTGCGATTCTGATGCGCTCGGCGAACTCGAACACGCGTTCAAGTTCAACGATGCCGTGCTGCGCCATATCGTTATCAAGAAGAAAAAGGCAGTTACCGCGCCTTCGCCGATGATGAAGGAAGAGAAGTCGCGTTCTCTTGCCGATGCGCCTGTGGCGGACGGTGAAGCCGAAAACGAGGCCGAGGCTGCCCTCCCTGAGGCGCTCGAGTCGCGCACGGTCTGAAGTGTGCGCGGACACAGCCAACGAACTGCGGCTGGTGGCACGTATCGCGGAAGTCTCGCCGATACGGCGCACTCCGGCAGGAGTTTCGGTCGTGTCTTGTGTGCTGGCCCACGAATCCCGTCAAATCGAAGCAGGTATCGAACGCGAGGTGAAGCTGGAACTCCCGGCAATGGCCATCGGCGAACTGGCGCAAGCGCTGTCCGTCGCGGCTCTTGGGGCGAAGGTTTCGGTAAAGGGTTTCATGGCAGCCAGAAGCGCACGTAGCCGCACTCCGGTACTGCATCTGAATATCATCGAATTCACGGAAGGAATCTGAAAATGGCTTTCAAATCCAGCAAGTTCAAGAAAAAAGAGGACCGTGCCGGCCGCGGCCTCTTCAAGCGTCGCAAGTTCTGCCGTTTTACGGTAGAAAAGATCGAAGAAGTCGATTACAAGGATATAGACATCCTCAAGGACTTCATTACCGAAAACGCCAAGATCATGCCGGCGCGCATCACCGGGACCAAGGCGGGTTATCAGCGCCAGTTGTCGGTGGCCGTCAAGCGCGCCCGTTTCCTGGCGCTCCTGCCTTACACCGACCTGCACCAATAAAGGAGAGCGGACATGCAAATCATTCTGCTCGAAAAAGTAGGCAAACTCGGTTCCTTGGGCGACGTGGTTAAGGTCAAGGATGGTTATGCCCGTAACTACCTGATTCCGCAGGGATTCGCAAAACGCGCCACCACTGCCAACAAGGCTGAATTCGAGGCCCGGCGCGTTGAGCTGGAACGTGCCCAGGCCGAAAAAATGGCTACCGCGCAGGCGCTGGGGGCAAAGCTCGATGGGCTGATGATCCAGATCGCCCGCAAGGCAAGTATGGATGGGCGCCTCTTCGGCTCGGTGAGCATCAACGATGTGGCTGACGCGCTGGCGGCGCAGGGCTTCGAAATTGAACGCTCGGCGATCCGCATGCCGGACGGTCACCTGAAACAGGTTGGCGACACAAGGGTCGATATTGCGTTGCACGCCGATGTCATCGTACCGATCACCGTTTCGGTGCTTGGCGAGCAATAACGCGCATTCCCACCCTCTCCTGTGCTCGTGGGGGAGGGTGGACGAGAAGGCCGGGAGAGGGGAATCGGTATATGGCGAACCCGTCGCGCGACCCACAAATGGCAGCAATCAAACTGCCGCCGCATTCGCTTGAAGCCGAACAATCTCTGATCGGCGGCCTGTTGCTCGATAACGCGGCTTGGGAGCGAATCGCCGATCTCGTCACCGGGGAAGATTTTTACCGCGATGACCATCGCCGCGTCTATCGGCACATCTCGAAGCTGATCGACCTCGGCAAACCCGCCGATGTGGTAACAGTATTCGAGTCGCTGGAGAAAAACGGCGAAGCGGAACAGGCAGGCGGGCTCGCCTACCTGACGGAAATCGCCAACAACACCCCGTCCGCGGCCAATATCCGCCGTTACGCGGAAATCGTTCATGAGCGCGCGATCCTGCGCAAACTCGTGGCCGTAGGGGACGAAATCGCGGCAAGCGCACTTGCCCCATCCGGCAAGGATCCCAAAACCCTGCTCGATGAAGCCGAGGCGCGGGTGTTTGAAATCGCCGAGGCGGGCGCACGCCACGGTAGCGGGTTCCAGCACATCCAACCACTTCTCAAGCAGGTCGTCGACCGCGCGCAGGAACTCTACGACCGCGACAGCCCCTCGGATGTCACCGGCGTCCCCACCGGATTCGTCGACCTCGACGAAAAAACATCGGGATTGCAGCCCGCCGACCTGCTTATCATCGCGGGGCGTCCCTCGATGGGCAAAACCAGTTTCGCCCTCAATATCGCCGAATACGTCGCGGTGGAAACACGCCTGCCGGTGGCTGTATTTTCGATGGAAATGCCAGGGAACCAACTGGCTACCCGTTTCATTTCCTCGGTGGGCCGGATCAGCATGCAAAAAATCCGCAATGGCCGCCTGAGTGATGACGACTGGCGACGCCTGACGATGGCAATGGGAAAGCTCTATGAGGCGCCGATCTACATCGACGAGACACCGAGCCTCAACCCCATCGACCTTCGCGCACGTGCGCGAAGGCTTTCCCGCCAGTGTGGTCGCCTTGGCCTGATCGTGATCGACTATCTGCAATTGATGAATGGCACGCGCGAAACCGACAACCGCGCCACCGAACTGTCGGAAATCTCGCGCTCGGTCAAGGCTCTCGCCAAGGAACTGCACGTGCCGATCCTTGCTCTGTCGCAGCTCAACCGCAGCCTGGAACAACGCCCCAACAAACGCCCGTTGATGTCGGATTTGCGTGAATCGGGCGCGATCGAGCAGGACGCGGACATCATCATGTTCATCTACCGGGATGAGGTCTACAATCCCGATTCCCAGGACAAGGGCACGGCAGAGCTCATCATCGGCAAGCACCGTAACGGCCCGACCGGCATGGTACGGATGACATTCCTGGGCGAATACACGCGCTTCGAGAATTTTGCCGGTGGCGGGTTTCAGTACGCCGAGTAAAAAAACCTGTCGCCCAAACCATGTTTTCGCATCGCAAGCTGATCGGTCTCTCCCTGACGCTCCTGCTCCTCGTGATGCAGGCGCTCTGGCTCGTCCATCGTCCCGAACATGATCGGTCGCCAAACGCGCAAAAAGAAACGGCGTGCGAGTTCTGCCTTGCCATGCACGGCATGGGAGCAGCGATTCCCGGCCCGAAACACACGGTTGCCGTTACCCTTGCGGGCGAGTATTGCCCCGGATACGCATTCATCGTCCGCGTCGATGCGGAGATCATCCAGCCCCGCCAGCAGGGGCCACCCGGCCTCTCCTGAAAAAAACGTGCTGAATAACCGTCGGCTTTGATGCCGATGCGCCTCGAAACCTCATTCGGTGATGCACGTCCTATACGTGTGCACGTTGTGTATCCCTTTCTCAGGAGCCGAAGCATGTTGATCAGAATGCTGGTTGCTGCCATGACCTGCGCGTTTGTTTTTCCGGCTTTGGCAGAAGATCAAAACGCGCGGCTGGCCGCCGAACTGGCCACCCTGCGTGAGCAGGTCGCGCAGATGAAGACGGTGTACGAGAATCGTATCGCAGCGCTGGAAGAAAAACTGGCAACCGTCGGCAAGCCGGAGCCGGCCAATGATGCAGCCCTGGTACCGCGAACCGGTCCGCTGCCTCTGCCTGTATCCCAGGCAGCCTCCCGGGTAAGCGCGAAGAGCAACGCACCTTCCTTCAACCCGGAAATCTCGCTGGTCCTTCAGGGGGCATACACGAACCGCAAGGAGGTGGAGGAGCGCCATATCGGCGGCTTCGTGGGCGCTGATAATCATCACGGCGAACACGGGCATGGCGACGACAGGCGTGGGTTTACCCTCGATGAAACCGAACTCGTGCTTGCGGCCGATATCGATCCTTACTGGCGCGGGCAGACTATGCTGGCCGTATCCGACGGTGAGATAGAAGTGGAAGAGGCCTGGTTCCAGACCACGGCTTTGGGTCGTGGAGCCAGGATCAAGGCGGGGCGTTTCCTGTCGGGCATCGGTTATCTGAATGAACAGCACCCGCACCAGTGGGATTTTTATGGACAGCCCTTGATGTACAAGGCGCTGTTCGGCAGCCACAACTACGCGCAGGACGGTTTGCAGTTGAAATGGGTCGCGCCGCTGGACACGTTCCTCGAACTGGGCGCGGAAGTCGGGCGGGGGCAGAATTTTCCCGGTGACGACCGCAATGTTTCCAGTGCCAACAGTCACGCGCTATTTGCCCATGTCGGCGGCGACATCGGCGTATCGAACAGTTGGCGGGCGGGGCTCTCGTGGCTGCGCACCCGCGCGGGTAAGCGCGAAAGCCATTTCGAGACGGATCACGGCGATGCGCCGGGCGCGTTCAATGGACGCAGCCGGGTCTGGATCGCCGATTTCGTCTACAAATGGGCGCCGGACGGCAACCCGGCACGGAACAATTTCAAGTTCCAGGCCGAGTACTTTCACCGCGCGGAAAACGGAAACCTGTCGGTAAATAATGGCGGCAACCTTTATGGCAACCTGTGGCGCACACGGCAATCCGGTTACTATCTCGCGGGCGTCTATCAATTCACGCCCAACTGGCGGACGGGTCTGCGTTATGACCGTTTGAGCAGCGGGCGGCAAAACCTTGGTGACAATCCGGCGGGCATCGAAATCGTCAACTACCGCCCAAACCGCGTTTCGGCGATGGCCGATTACAGCTGGAGCGAGTTTTCCCGTCTGCGCCTCCAACTGTCGCGTGACCGTGCCGTACCGGGCGTGACCGACAACCAGGTGACGCTCCAGTACATCATGAACCTGGGCAGCCACGGTGCGCACAAGTTTTGAGGAGAAAACGGTCATGACGAAACGCTTCCCGGTGCTGTTCTGTCTTCTCTGCGCATTGCCTGCGGTGGCGTCGGCAGCGGTCAAAATCCTGGCAACCGTCCCGGAATGGGGGGCGCTCGCACGGGAAATCGGCGGCGAGCGTGTCGATGTGACGGTTGCCACCACCGCCATGCAAGACCCGCATCGCATCGAAGCGCGTCCGTCTTTGATTGCGCGCGCCCGCACTGCCGAGGTTATCGTTGCCACCGGAGCTGATCTGGAAATCGGCTGGCTTCCCCTGTTGGTGAGGGAATCGGGCAACCGCCGCATCCAGTTGGGGCAACCCGGCTACTTTGAAGCCGCCTCGGTAGTGCAACTGCGCGACATACCGCCAACCGCCAACCGCGCGATGGGTGACGTTCACGCGGCGGGCGACCCGCATTTTCACCTTGACCCGCGCAACATCCTGCCCGTCGCCTCGGCGCTGGCCGAGCGTCTGGCGCAAGTCGATCCTGCCGGGGCAGCGGCCTACCGCGACAATCTTGACCGTTTCACCGGGCGTTGGCGTACCGCGGTCATGCGATGGGAAACAGAAGGAGCCAGCCTCAAAGGCACCGCCTTCCTGCAGGCACATCGTTCATTCGGCTATCTCGCGTACTGGCTGGGGTTGGAAAATCGCGGAGAACTGGAACCCAAACCCGGCATCGAACCAGGTAGCGCACACCTGAGCCGCATCGTGGCAAGCCAGCAGAGCGTTCCCGCTGCCATGATCCTGCGTGCTGCCTACCAGGATGAAACTGCCGCGCGATGGGTCAGTGAGCGTACCGGCATTGCGTTCGTCACCTTGCCCTTCACCGTTGGCGGGACACCACAGGCCACAGATTTGTTCGGCCTCTTCGACGACACGCTCTCAAGGCTCAAGAATGCCGCGAGACAGGCCAGGCCATGAAACTGCTGGAAGCCCGCCAACTGGCCACCGGCTGGCAACGTCCGGCGCATCGCCCGCTCAGCTTCGCGTTGGCGCGGGGCGAAATCCTTGCCCTGACCGGCCCGAATGGCGCAGGCAAAAGCACTCTGCTGACAGTGCTGGCCGGATGCGGCGCACGGATTTTTTCCGGGGGCCTCCAGCGCGAGGCGGCGATCCGTACCGGTTTCCAGTCTCAACACCTGCCATCAATAGAAGGACTGCCTCTCACCGGCGCGGAGTTATTGGCGCTGACCGATGCCAGCCCGGACGGGCTCCCTCCGTGGCTGGCATCGAGCCTCAGCCGAAGGCTGGACAAACTCTCCGGCGGGCAAAGGCAATTCCTGGTGCTTTGGTCGATCCTTCAAGCGGATGCCGATCTCCTGCTTCTGGACGAGCCCGGCAATCATCTGGACAAAGCCGGACTTGCCATCCTTCCGGCCACATTGCGTGCGCGGGCAAGGCAAAACGTCGGCATCATATTTGTGAGTCATGACATGAAACTAACCCAGAATTGTTGCGACAACCTGATAAGCGTGGAACCCTGTGATGACTGAATGGCTCCTGCAACTCGAACTCTTTTGGCGTCCTGCCCTCACCGGCGCATTGCTGGCGATCCTGCTCCCGCTCCTCGGCCTTACCCTGCGCCTGCGCCATGAATACTGGGCGGCGCTCGCCTACGGGCAACTCGGTGCGGCAGGCGCCCTCGGCGCGCAGGCACTCGGATGCCCGCCACTCCTGGGAGGACTTGCCGCCAGTCTTGCCGCGGCCGCTACGAAACATCCTCTGGAAAAACGCCTGATGACAGCCGGACTCTTTCCCCTGCTGTTTGTTCTCGGCTGGAGTGCCTGCCAACTCCTGATGGGCAACCTGCCTGGCCTGGAACGTCATGGCGTGGCGCTCTTTGAAGGGCAACTCTACTTCGTGGAAGCGGAAATGCTGCCCTGCGCAGCTCTGGCGCTTGCTGTTGGGAGCGTTTTCATGTGGCGCAAAGGCGGCGATTTACTGTTGGCGCACCTGTACCCGGCACACTTTCATGCACAGGGGCGACCTGCCTGGCCGGTGCGGATCGGATTCGACCTGCTGGTTGCGGCGGCGCTTGCTTTGGCCGTAAAGGGCTTGGGCGTCATGGGGGCCTTCGCGCTGATTTTTATTCCTCCCTGGCTCGTTTGCGTGTTTTCGCCCGGCTGGCGTGTTGCCCACATTGCCGCGCCCATCCTGTCCTTCTTGGCCTACTCGCTTGCATTTGCGCTTGCCCTGATCCATGACCAGCCTTTTGGCCCGGTGCTGGCGTCCGTGCTGTGCGTAACGGCGCTGTGCCTGCCGGTTGTGTCGTTTGTGCGGCGGTTGGCGCAGGCATGAGAGAAAAAGAGTCCGGGTGAGTTGACACTTTTTTTTTTGTCTGCGAGAATTCCACCTCTTTCGCCCCGGGGTTTTTGGGGCGTGCTCTTTGACAATTTGGACAACCGATAAGTGTGGGCGCCCGTCCGGGTGCGCG